>NZ_JIAF01000004.1:1330793-1663492 GCF_000688375.1 Prevotella sp. HUN102
TGCTTGTAGGCAGCAGCGTGGAATACGTATTCCGGTTTGCTGTTGCGGAAAATGGATTCCATTCTGTCGTAGTTTGAGATACTTGCCACAATAATCTGTACTTTGATGTCGGGCCAGTTGAAGTGCATCATCAGGCGAATATCGTGCTGAGGTGTTTCAGCTTGGTCGATAAGGATGAGTTCAGCAGGCTTGTAAATGGCAATCTGTCTTACCATTTCAGAGCCGATAGAACCGGCTGAACCGGTAATCATTATTCGTTTTCCATTCAGCAGATTGCCGATAGCATCCATATCCACAAGGATTTCGTCGCGTGGGAGCAAGTCTTCGATGCTGATTTCCTTTAGTTGAACGTTCTTGAAATCCTGATTTTCGTCCCATTCCTTGGTGCGTTCTGTCAGGTAAATATGAATACCGGCATTGATTAATATATCCTGTAATTCGGTATCGGCGCGAAAACGTTCCACTTGAATAGGTGAAACCAATACTGCCTGAATGTTCATTTCCTTCAGATAGTCGCCCAATTTCTCATTCACGATATATATCTTCTCGCCCATAAGGATACGACCTTTGAAAGCCGAGTCGTGAGCAATGAATCCCTTCAGGCGAAATTTGCTGTGCGATTCGTTGCGGATATTTTTTGCAAGTCCGATTCCTCCTTCCTGAACACCGTAGATCAAGGTGCGAACTCCCTTGTCGGAGTTGAACATTACATCATAGAGCGACTTGACAAGAATGCGGAATGCAATCATACCAATCGTGGCAACCAAGTACATTGCAGCAATCTGTCGGCCTTCAAGTCTTATAAATTCCAAGTTCCATCCATATACAATGTAGTGCATTACCTCAGCAATGACAAATGAAAGGAACATTGCAAGGCTGACACGCTGCAAATCAATGAAGGAAGAATACCTGATGATGCCTGAATAGGTACGGAACACTCTGAACCCAATCAGGTTGAATATCATATAGACGAATATGGTCTTGGTCAGCAATCCTATGTTGGCGAGCGTTAAGGCTCCGTGATAATATAGCCAGAAAACGAATATGCCAGACAAATAGCAGATTAGGCAGTCCACAAGAAGCACTACCCAATATGGTAAAGCGTTTTTAGAAAAATACCAATCAAAGATTTTTCTTATAGCATTCATAAAATCGTTATTTAATTAAGATATCTATATGAAATACTTAAAGTATTCTAATGCAAAAGTAGTAAAAAATCAACAATTACACAAAGATGGCTCTCTATTTTTAAAATAAAAGTGATTTGATGTCGAATCAAATCACTTTGTATACTATTTAGATAGGAATTTGGCTTTCCAAAAATTATTCTTTTGAGTTTGAACTTTTCAGGCAGAATGATTCCAAATCCTTGAATCCGTTGAGGAATGAGCCGGCATCCATTCGCTTTTTGCCCGATAATTGAACTTCGAGAAGCTCCAATAAACTGTCTGTTGTATTGACAAACAGTCTTGATTTCTCTATATGCAGCATTCCTGGAGTGCCTGAACTGGGCTTGTCTGTTAGCCTTGTCTTGAATATTTTCAATACCGTTGAGCTTTTAGTTTTCGGTTCGTTTAAGCTGCAAAGTTGTGCCCACGCACCGGGATATGGCGACAGTCCCCTGACGAAATCATTAATGTGCTTTGCAGAGTTGTTCCAGTTTATTTCGCAAGTTTCCTTAAAAATCTTTGGTGCGTGCTTCAAATTTGATGTATCTAAACTATCTTGTGAGACGCTGATAGCATCCAAGATTTCCTTGAAGTCTGATTTAGCCATCGTTTCCGGGATCTTTGATGCAACAAGTTCAATAGTTTCTACTGCAATGTCGGCTCCGAGTTTCATCAGTCCGTCATATACGCATTCCACGTTGGCATCTTCCGGAATCGGAAAATGCTTCTGTAAGATGATTCTTCCGGTATCAATGTCTTTGTCGAGGAAGAAAGTGGTAACGCCTGTTTCCTTTTCGCCGTTTATCACAGCCCAGTTGATAGGAGCGGCACCTCTGTATTGTGGGAGCAAGGCAGCGTGAATGTTGAACGTTCCTAATCGCGGCATTGCCCAAACAACCTCCGGCAGCATTCTGAAAGCTACTACTACAAAAATATCGGCATTAAGTTCCTGAAGCTGTGAAATGAAATCAGGGTCTTTCATCTTTACAGGCTGCAAGACTGGAAGCCCAACTGACAGCGCATATTGCTTTACAGCCAGTGCCTGCAACGATTCCTGATGGCGTCCGACTGGCTTGTCGGGCTGCGTTACAACACCGACAACATTATATTTATTCTCTACCAAAGTCTTGAGTGTCTCAACTGCAAACTCCGGCGTACCCATAAAAACAATACGTATATCTTTACTGTTCATTCCTTTTATCTGATTTTTTCCCTTTATTCTGCGCTGTAATCAGCGACCATCTGCCGATACATACTGAACAAGCGTGCGCGCGACAGATACCCGACCAATATTCCTTCAACGTCCAAAACCGGAAGATATTGCGCTCCTGTCTTGTCGAATGTCTTGATAATCTGCTCCATCGGGTCGTTCACACCCACTGTTGCAAGTGGCTCTGTCATTAATTGTGCCACCTTGAAACGATGATAGAGTTCGGTTCGGAATATGATATGGCGTAGTTTTGTAATATCAATCTCGCCGAGAAGATTGCCATTGCTGTTCACGACCGGTATGTAATAGTTGCGGCTGGAGCTGATGACGTGTACGAGTTTTCCCATTTCCATATCCTCGCCCACAGAAGTATAGTCTTTTTCAAGGATGCTTTCAATGGTCATCATTGTAAGGACAGACTTGTCGGTATGATGCGTCAGCAATTTACCTTGCCTTGCCAAGCGAACAGCATAGATGCTGTGGTTTTCAAATATATTGATGATAAGATACGAACTTACGGTAACTATGATCAAGGGAATGAAGAGGTTGTACCCTCCTGTCAGTTCGGCTATCAGGAAAATGCCCGTCAATGGGGCGTGCATCACGGCTGCCATCACACCCGCCATACCATAGAGCGTGAAGTTTTTCTCGGGAATATATACGCCAATCTGATTGATATTCCAGATTCTGGCAAAGAAGAATCCTGCAAAGCCACCGATAAACAATGATGGCGCAAAGGTTCCTCCGCACCCTCCGGCACCATTCGTTGCACTGGTTGCAAATACTTTCGTAATCATAACCAACCCTACATAGAGCACGAGAAACTCCGTATGCCCGGCAAACATTGAGCCTTGAAGCACCTGATTCCAGTCGGCCTCGGTCTTGCCTTCGATGAACAGTCCCAGACTGTCGTACCCTTCGCCGTACAGGGCAGGGAAAAGGAAAATCAAAGACGACAACACCAGCGCACCTGCTAAAAGACGAAGGTAAGGACGTTGGGCAAGTTTCGCGAATCCTCCTTCACACCAAGACATTACGCGCATAAAATAGAGCGAAAGGAATCCACACCCAATGCCAAGCAATATCGTGGCGGGAACTCTGCTAAGACTCCACATATAGTCTATCTTGAAGTCGTACATAGCCAATCCACCCGTGAAGAAATAGGAGAAACAAGTGGCAGTAACCGATGAAATGAGGATTGGCAGCAATGAAGCCATCGTCAAATCCACCATCAACACTTCCAATGTGAACACCAATCCGGCAATGGGGGCTTTGAAAATACCCGACACGGCGGCCGCTGCGCCACAGCCAACAAGGAGCATCAATGTGCGTTTGTCGAGATTGAATATTCTTCCGAGATTGCTTCCGATGGCGGAACCCGTGAGAACAATCGGTGCTTCGGCTCCAACGGAGCCACCGAACCCAATCGTTATGGCCGATGCCACGATAGAAGTCCACGTGTTGTGCGCTTTCAGTTTCGAGTTCTTGGTGGAGATGGCATAAAGAACGCGTGTTATTCCGTGTGAAATATGGTCGCGTACAACATATTTCACGAACAGGCTCGTGAGCCAAATACCGATTACCGGATACAAGAGATAGAGCCAGTTGAGGGTGGTCATCTGGAATCCGGATGTAACAAGATGCTGTATTTCCTTGATTATCAGGTGTAGAACGTAGGCAGCTACCGATGCTAAAAAGCCAATGGCAAAAGCCAACACAAGAACGAATTGCCTGTCGGATACGTTCTTCTGTCGCCAGTTATCAATGCTTGAGACTAAGTTTTTATAAGACATAGTTCTTGCCGGACGCTTATTTCAGATGATATGAGAATATTAAATGCTAAAAGATTATTTTCGGATTACGTTCACTTCTCCACCTTTACCTATTTTAATAATAGTAGACGGCTGATGAGGCTTGTGTTCCTGTCGGCGTGCAAAGCAGACATAATCTACTGCCGAAAGGATTTCTTCCGAAATATCGCCATAGTTCTGTGCCGTTGGTTCGCCGCTGATGTTGGCAGACGTGCTTACGATGGCTTTCTGAAAACGATAGCAAAGCTCCTGAGAGAAAGGTTCTTTAGTGATTCTAATACCGATGGAACCATCTTCGGCAATAAGATTTGGCGCAAGATTCACGGCTCCGTCAAGAATTAAAGTGGTCGGTTTCACTACTGCATCTATCAATTGCCACGCCACTTCCGGAACGTTCCTCACGTATCTTTGCAGCCTGTTGTCTGAATCAACAAGACATACCAGAGCCTTGGAATCGTCGCGGCGCTTGATTTTATAGACCTTTGCCACAGCCTCCTCGTTGGTTGCATCGCATCCAATTCCCCATACGGTGTCGGTAGGATAGAGAATCACTCCACCGTTTCTCATCACTTCCACGGCCTTCTTGATATCGTCTTCTTGTTTCATCTGTATCTTTAAATTCTTTTGTTCAGGGCAAAGATATTGTAAAAAAGCGAGAAAGCAAAATAAAATGTAGAAAACATTAGAAAATATAGCCTTGCTCCGTACTTTTGCATAGTTTGGAAAGATTAGGAGGAAGTGTAGATTGGAAGCTGTTTTCGATTGCTTTCTTCAGAGAAATGGCATCATTTCAGGGCAACGGAATGCCGCTCATTTCAGGTTAATGAAAAGATGATTTTCAATCTTCGCACAAATGCGCTGCAATCTTCGCACGTTTGCATTGCGTTTTTGCGAAGAATGGAACGCAATCTTCGCACAAATGGAAACAACGTTTTGATGTGTTGATTATCAATGTGTTACGAATATATCCCTTGTGGAGGATAAATGCGATGTACTTTCAGTCGTTTTATCCTCTTGATAGTGGTTTACGGCAAATCTTTTGTGCAGTTGCTTGATAAAAACAAAAAGGTCGGCACTTTTCTGTACCGACCTTTTTCCATTCCATTTTTATCACTGTCTTATAATTCCCAACCGATGGCTGAAGCACCTAAAACGGCTGCTGCCGCATCGTCGAGACCACTGATGAGGAACTTTGGCTTCTCTTTGAAGATAGGCATAGCGTATTTTTCGTAGGCCTTCTTGATAGGATTCATAATCAAGTCGCCTGCCTTTGTCAAGCCACCGAAGAATACAAATGCTTCAGGAGAAGAGAATACGGCAAAGTCTGCACAGGCAGCACCGAGCATATCGCCGGTAAAATCAAAGATTTCCATAGCCATCTTGTCGCCCTTTCCGGCTGCTATCGAAACGTCCAAGGAGGTAATTTCTTCTGGTTTTATCTCACGCAGCAGAGATGGTTCTGATGATTTTTCCAAAAATTCGCGTGCGGTTCGTGCCACACCTGTTGCAGAACAGTATGCCTCCAGACAGCCTGTGCGGCCACAACCACACATACGTCCGTTTTCTCCACGCACCATTGTTACGTGACCAAGCTCGCCTGCAAAACCGTCTGAACCGTAAACCATCTGCCCATTGATAACGATTCCCGAGCCAACACCGGTGCCAAGAGTAATCATAATGAAGTTCTTCATACCTCTTGCCACGCCATACTGCATCTCGCCGATGGCTGCTGCGTTGGCGTCGTTGGTCATTCCTACTGGAATATTCAATCGTTTGGAGAACATATCTGCCAATGGCACAACGCCTTCGTGTCCCCAAGACAGGTTGGGAGCGTATTCTATCGTGCCGCGATAGAAGTTGGCATTTGGCGCACCAATGCCCATTGCCTTTATCTGATTGATGCCTCCAACCTTTGCAACGATTGGTTTCAGGGCTTCAACGCCTGCATCAACAAAGTCTTCAACTGTTTTATAACTCTGAGTTTTGATAGAGTTAGTTGCCAATACCTGACCTCTCTGATCAACAATCCCGAAAACTGAATTTGTTCCGCCCAAGTCCAATCCTATAACGAATGGCTTCTGCTCTTGTATATCCATTTAAAATAAGTTTTTAGTTTATATTCTAATCGCAAAGTTATGAAAAAACTGGAATACCACAAACTTTTGCTAACTAAATTTGCTCATTCCGTATTATTTTTGCAATTTTGCAAATGAATTATGAGCATGCCATTTATCCAGTTAGATATACTCGACTTTATGTTTAAGGGTATATTGATAGGTATTATTGCGTCTGCGCCAATGGGGCCAGTCGGCATTTTGTGTATCCAGCGCACTCTTAACAAAGGGCGTTGGTACGGCTTTATAACAGGCGTTGGTGCGGCTGTGAGCGATGTTATTTACGCGTTGATCGTAGGTCTGGGAATGAGTTTCATAATGGAACCTCTGCAGAATCCGAAATATCAGTTCGCTTTACAGATATCGGGGAGCATCATTCTGCTCCTGTTCGGAATATTTTGTTTTCTCACGAATCCGACGAAGAAGATTCATAAAAGCGGGAATACGAAAGGTTCGCTGCTTCATAACGGCCTGACGGCGTTTCTCGTAACTTTCTCCAACCCATTGATTATCCTTCTTTTGATGGCGACTTTTGCCCAGTTTGCCTTCGTTCAGCCATCGCAGCCGTTTGAAATGATTGTGGGTTTCACTTGTATTCCCCTCGGTGCGCTGATTTGGTGGTACGGACTGACATGGCTGGTGGATAAGATACGTGGAAAGTTCGATGTGAATGGCATACTGATTATAAACAGAATCATTGGTTCTGTCGTGATTTTATTCTCATTGATTATGCTTGTCGGCACAATTTTCAACCTCTATCACTTACCGTCGATTGGGCATTAAGCTAAAACACTGATATAAAGAATGTTTGTTGCACAGGAATTAAGAAAGAAAAGCATTGCTGAATATCTGCTGTATATGTGGCAGATAGAAGATATTATTCGTGTTTACGATTGTTCGCTGACGAAGATTCGCAGGGAATACATTGACAAGTTTCAATATACCGATGAACAGAAAGAGGAAGAAGAAGATTGGTTTGGCGACCTTGTCAGAATGATGAATCAGGAAGGATGTCGTAAGAGTGGGCATCTTCAGATTAATAAGGTGCTGATGCAGGCTCTGTCTGAGCTTCACGCACAGTTGTTGGCGTCATCAAAATTTCCTTTCTATTCGGCTGAATACTATCGTGTTCTGCCTTTTATCGTGGAATTGCGTGGTAAAACCAAACAGGTGGCCGACAGAATGGCGCGGAAGAATGAGGAAAATCTCAAGGAGATTGCCGCAAATCTGGGGCATAGCGAGATAGAAACCTGCTTCGACGTGCTTTATGGCGTGATGATGCTCCGACTTCAGAAGAAAGAAATCAGTCAGGAGACTGCCACAGCTGTGAAGGAAATCACTACATTGATAGGTATGCTTGCTGATTATTACCAGAAAGATAAGACGGAAGGGCTTATTTTTGAGGATGAGTGAGCTTCTTTGGCAAACTCATAGCACCTGTTTAGGAATGCTGAAGCGCAAGTGTGAAGATATTAAGAACATAAGGATATGAACATTTTAGTTACTGGTGCCAACGGAATGTTGGGTAATACCATTCAGATAGTAACCAAGAACAGTAAAGATAACTACATCTTTACCGATGTCTGCGATGGATACAAGCAGCTTGATATCACGAGTTTTGAAGATGTTCGCAAGGCTGTCAAGGAGAATAATATCGGGTGCATCATCAACTGTGCTGCGTGGACGAATGTTGATAAGGCCGAAACTGCAGGCGAAATAGTGGAAATATTGAATGCTGTTGCTCCTGAAAATTTGGCCAGAGCGATGAAGGAAGTGGACGGCTTGCTCGTTCACGTGAGTACCGATTACGTCTTCGGTGGCGACCCATACAACACCCCTTGCAGGGAAAATCAGAAAGGAACGCCAACTGGTGTATATGGACTGACAAAGCTGCACGGCGAAGAGAAAATCGTTGCAACGGGCGTTAATCATATCATTGTGCGTACAGCGTGGCTGTATGGCGAGTTTGGGCACAACTTTGTTAAGACAATGATGAACCTAACTGCAACAAAACCTGAACTGAAAGTAGTTTTCGACCAGTGTGGAACGCCTACTTACGCAGTGGATTTGGCTAATGCAATCTTTGATATTGTGGAGAACAGGAAGTTCAAGGGCAAGAGTGGTATCTATCATTTCTCGAACGAGGGTGTTTGCTCTTGGTACGATTTCGCCATCAAGATAGCCGAACTCGCAGGCAATACCAACTGCAATATTCAGCCTTGCCACAGCGACGAGTTTCCTTCTCCAGTAAAACGCCCAGCCTATTCGGTTTTCGATAAGACCAAAATAAAGGAAACTTTCGACACGAAAGTGCCATATTGGGTCGATAGTCTGAAGATTTGTATGGAGAATTTAAACAAACAAAACTAATTGGAATAATCATAAATAGAGGAAAAGGCTGTGAGAAACGGAGGCATAATTTCCGTTACTTTCGTCTTTCCTCACGCTCCCACAAAGATATATGAACGAAATAGAACGCAGAAGAACTTTTGCCATCATCTCTCATCCTGACGCTGGTAAGACCACTCTCACAGAAAAGTTTCTCTTGTTTGGTGGACAGATTCAGGTTGCGGGTGCAGTTAAGAGTAATAAAATCCAAAAGACGGCGACTTCCGACTGGATGGATATTGAGAAACAGCGTGGTATCTCCGTATCAACTTCGGTAATGGAATTTGATTACGAGGGTTACAAGGTAAACATTCTTGATACTCCCGGCCATCAGGACTTTGCAGAAGACACTTATCGAACGCTGACGGCAGTAGATTCTGCCATCATTGTAGTGGATTCTGCCAAAGGTGTGGAAACGCAGACGCGAAAACTGATGGAAGTTTGTCGTATGCGCAATACGCCTGTTATTATCTTTATCAATAAGATGGACCGTGAAGGTCGCGACCCGTTCGATTTGCTGGACGAACTGGAAGAGGAACTTCAAATCGGAGTTCGCCCATTGTCTTGGCCGATTGGACAAGGACAGCGTTTCAAGGGTGTGTATAACATTTTTGAGCAACGGCTGAACCTCTTCACTCCTAACAAACAGCGAGTTACTGAAACCGTTGAAGTGGATGTGGATTCAGATGAGTTGGATACTCAGGTTGGTGCTGATTTTGCCGCACAACTGCGCAATGACCTTGAATTGGTAGATGGTGTATATCCTGAATTTGAAGTGGAAACCTATCGTGCCGCCGAAGTTGCACCTGTATTTTTCGGTTCTGCGCTGAATAATTTTGGTGTTCAGGAACTTCTGAACTGCTTTATCAAGATTGCACCAAGTCCAAAACCGACGAAGGCAGAAGAACGTTTGGTGGAGCCGATTGAGAATAAATTCACAGGTTTTATCTTCAAGATTACGGCAAACATCGATCCGAATCATCGCAGTTGTATTGCTTTCTGCAAGGTTTGTTCGGGAAAATTCCAACGCAATCAGCCATATCTGCACGTGCGCAATGGAAAAACGATGCGCTTCTCTTCGCCCACTCAGTTTATGGCGCAGCGCAAGAATACCGTGGATGAGGCTTATCCGGGCGATATTGTTGGTTTGCCGGATAGTGGCGGCGTTTTCAAGATTGGAGATACACTTACCGAAGGCGAGAATATCCACTTCCGTGGTTTGCCAAGTTTCTCTCCGGAGTTGTTCAAGTATATTGAAAACGACGACCCAATGAAGGCAAAACAGTTCCAGAAAGGTCTCGAGCAGTTGATGAACGAGGGTGTTGCGCAGTTGTTTGTCAATCAATTCAACAATCGTAGGATTGTAGGCACGGTCGGACAACTCCAATTTGAAGTTATCCAATACCGTCTTGAACACGAATACAATGCCAAATGCCGTTGGGAACCGGTTCATCTGCACAAGGCTTGTTGGATAGAAGCCGACGACGAAAAGGAACTGGACAATTTCAAAAAGCGCAAGTATCAGTATATGGCAAAGGATATTGAAGGCAGAGACGTCTTCCTTGCCGATTCAGGCTACGTGCTCAGTATGGCACAACAAGATTTTGAGGATATTAAATTCCATTTTACCAGTGAATTTTAACGCTATAAGAAGATTGCTCAACCGAGCAATCTTTTTTGTTTTCTATTCTTCCGTTTTGTTTTTTGTAAGAATTAATTACTCAAAAGCGCATATGTTTTTTCTGTAATCTGGAGAAATATTCTCTATTTATTAAATGAATAAAGCTGATTTTCGCAAAATAGAATTGTGTTTATCGGATGATTGTTTTGCATTTTTGCGATAAATGCAAAACGTTCTTCGTAAGATTGCACGGAGAAATTACGAAGAATGATCTCCAAAATAAGGTTTATAGTTCGGATTTATTCATCTATTTGAGAACAGAATGCTTGATTCATAGTGCACAAATTGATGATATAGCTTCTTAAGTGATTGTAAATGTGTTTGTTAAGGTTGCACATAAAATATGGTCATATTTATAAATGAAAAATATTTCTTTGGAAATAATGAAGTTATGAATGCCCTTTTGTAAAGATTATTCGTGTTTATGTGAACGTGTCAGACACATTATACTTATCGAAAAAGTGTTGAATGCGTGGGTTTTTAAACTTTGGGCAATACATAGAATCAGTAGATTGTCTTAAAAAATCAAAAGCCTTTGGAAAAATCCAAAGGCTTTTGTTATGTTAGGATGTGGAAATTTGTAGACTATCTACTCCACCAATGTTTTTTCTTGCGAGGTTCTCGGTCTTCAAATGAAGTGCCAAGATAGCCTCTTGATTCCCACGTTTCGTGATTTTTAATCATCTGATAGATTGTGCCCCAGTCGGGTAAACCTCCTAGGTTTCGGTCGTCGATGAACATTTCTACCTTTAGCTTTCTGGAAAAATGGTTGTTCTTCTCCCGTTCTTCTTCGGGATAGTCCTTGTTGATTGCCCAAAATTCAACTCCTTTATTCTTGCACCAATCCACGGCTTCCTGAAGAAGTTCCCCTTCTCTCACGGTCCATAAGATGAGTTGGTGTCCATCCTTGATGAGTTCTTTGAGCGTTTCCGTTGCGAAAGGAATTTCATCGCCAATCTTTGGATATCTGTGTTCGACGATTGTTCCGTCGAAATCTATTGCTATTACCATATACTCTTCAAAATTAAAAAGGTACTAAAAATGAATTACAGTACCTTTTGGGAAGTTTTATTATCGTTTTATAGACTTATCGTTCTTATTTCCGTAATGGCTATTGCTGTAATTTCCGTATTGACCGTATGAACTGCCATACTTGCCACTGCCATATCTGCCATACTTGCCGTATTTTCCGTATCCGTAATAATATCCATACTTCTTCTTGGACATATCGATACCGTTGATAACGATTGAAATCTTAGGCAGTTTCTTCTCTCTTGAAAGTTCGTTGATCATTTCAAATGTAGCCTTCGGCGTATAGTCAGCACGGCAGAGGAACACCGTAGTATCTGCTACTCGTCCAATCTGCAATGTATCCGTAACCAAACCGACTGGTGCCGTATCTATAATAATATAGTCATACTGAGATTTCAATAACCCAAAGATTCTGTCAAGCGAGTTTCTTGCAACAAGTTCGGCGGGGTTTGGGGGAACAGGCCCTGCAAGAAGCAAGTCAAGATTCTTGTTGATTTCAGATGGGATAATCTGATTGTTGATATCTTCAAGATCTATTGACTCCTTAATCAGCAGATTGGTTATACCGTGCTTCTTGTCTTTTAAACCAAACAGCTCTGCAAGTCTTGGCCTGCGAATGTCGAGACCTACCAAAACAGCCTTTTTTCCAAGCAATGCAAAGCTGACGGCAAGGTTGGCAGCAGTAAATGTTTTACCTTCTCCGGATGTTGAGGAAGTGAACAATATAACCTTCTGACCCTCTTTCAGAATGAATTGCAGGTTCGTTCTCATAGAACGGAACACTTCTTCCATCTGATTGTTCTGATTTTCTTGTACAATGATGTCGGCTTTGCCCTTCGCACTATTGCTTGCAACAGGCACATCTGCCAATATTGGGAGTTTGGTAAGGCGAGCAACGTCATCGTGTCCTTCAATCTTATAACGGAAGAGCTGAATCAAGAACAGGATAAGTGCAGGAACTGCCAAGCCGATAAGTCCAGCAGCCAATATAATCATTGAAGAATTAGGACTTACTTGGCCTGCAAATTGGGGGTCATCGAGCAATTTTCCCTTGTCTACGGTAGCTGCAAGAGATATATTATTCTCTTCGCGCTTCTGCAAAAGCATCAGGTACAGGCCTGCTCTGACTTCCTGCTGACGGCCTATTTCAGTCATTTTTCGTTCCTGAACAGGCGTTTCTTCAACCTGACTGTTGTATTTGTTGTATTGTGCAAGTATGCCGTCGCGCTGGATTTCAAGATTTCTTCGTGACGTTTCAATAGAACGCTTGATGTTTGTATTCAGCGTTCTTATCTGATCAGTAAGTGGTTCTACTACTGGAGAATTCTCAGAAGCACTTCTCAAGAGTCTGTTTCTCTCGAGCACAAGTTCGTTGTATTTATTAATCAGGCCAGTTGTAGCTTCGTCGATAAGTCCGATGTTTGAAGGAATAATCTGTGAAAGATTCCTTGAAGAACTTGCAGTTTCCGATGCAATATTATTGAATAATTCTATCTGAATTTCAATTTCCGAAAGTTTTTGTTCGGCAGCAGTCTGGTTGCTGAAGCTATTTGTGGCATTCATCTTCAGTTCCACCATACCGTTGTTTTGCTTGAAACTCTGGATCTGCCCCTCGGTTTCGCCAAGCTCTGAATTGATTTTCTCCAGACGGGCATTGATAAACTTGTCAGTTCTCAATGCAACAGTATTTTTATCTTCGTTTGCCTGTCGGTTGTAAACCACGGCCAGTTGCTTTAGGTAGTCTATTGAACGCTGAGGAATTTCATCGGTTATGTTCAGCATTGCAATTGTTGTTGATTTTGAATTCTGCGCAACCTGCAATGAACCTACGTATTTATTTGCCACATTCTTGGGCGATTGAATCATAACCTGCAAACTTTCGCCATCCCTCAGCATCTTACCGTTGTTTGAACTGATGGTAATGATTCCCGCACGCGTGTTGATGGTGGCAGGAAGAGAGTTGAAGGTCTTATTAAGTGAGAATGGACCTTCTGCTTCTCTTTCGTCAATAGGAACCGAATATGAGCCTGAAACAGAATAGGAAGAACCATTTCGGGAGATACTAAGACTTATGGGTCTGTTCAAAGTTTCGAGATGGGTGGCGTCTACATCAACGTTCAAAGGCTGATTTCCATAATATGGAACACTCTTTACTCTTCCTTGCGTTGCATAGGTTACATACAATTTCAAATCACGAACGACATCCTGTGCCATTGTTCGTGATGAAAGTATTTCCATTTCATTGTCTATACCGGCAGAGTTTGACATTATACCGAGTGTAGACATATTGCGGATGGACTGTGCTCTGCCATCATTTTCCTGATCCTTGATTAAGAGTTTAGCGGTAGTCTTATATATAGGAGTAGTGTATCTCAGATAGATAGCGGCTAATCCCACACAGATAATCAGCGACAATATAAACCAATACCAATTTAAAACAACAGTACGGTAGATGGTTTGAAAGTCGAAGAAAGACTTTCCTTCCTGTTCCTGACCGTATTCTGCTTCAGCTTTTTTGAGTTCTTCCATATTTATTTTATGTGTATTCTCTGTTTTATTCTTCTATTAAACGCAACAAGTACTGGCCGTACTCGTTCTTTGCCATTGGCAGTGCATTCTCTTTTACCTGTTCTTTCGTTATCCAGCCTTTGCGATAGGCTATTTCTTCGAGACAGGCAATCTTGAGTCCTTGTCTCTTTTCTATCACTTCGATGAACGTACTTGCTTCCGAAAGGCTGTCGTGTGTGCCGGTATCCAGCCACGCAAAGCCTCTCTGAAGGGTTTGAACCTTGAGTTCCTGCTTGGCAAGATATTCCTGATTGACGGTTGTTATCTCCAGTTCGCCACGCGCAGACGGTTTGATGTGCTTGGCAATCTCGACAACGCTGTTGGGATAGAAGTATAAACCCACGACGGCATAATTGCTCTTGGGCTCTTTTGGCTTTTCCTCAATGCTCAGGCAATTGCCTTGCTTGTCGAATTCTGCCACGCCATAACGTTCCGGGTCGTTGACGAAGTATCCAAATACGGTAGCCTTATTGTCTTCTTCGGCATTCCTTACACTTTCCTTGAGCAATGCCGTGAATCCGGAACCGTAGAAAATATTATCTCCTAAAACGAGGCAGACACTATCGTTGCCGATAAATTTCTCGCCAATGATGAAAGCCTGTGCCAGTCCGTCGGGCGATGGCTGCTCAGCATACTCGAACTTTACTCCTAATTCGTGTCCGTCGCCCAGCAATCGCTTGAACCCCGGCAGGTCGAACGGAGTAGAGATAATCAATATTTCCTTGATACCTGCGAGCATTAAAACCGATACTGGGTAATAAATCATCGGTTTATCGAAGATTGGGATTAGCTGTTTGCTTATACCTTTGGTTATAGGATACAGACGTGTGCCTGAACCTCCGGCAAGAACTATACCTTTCATTTCTGTATTTCTTTGTTGTTATTTCTTTCGATAACTAAGCGCAAGATACGCATTGCAGCACCTGCACAATAGCTTTTGACTTTTAATCAGGAAACCAGTAAATGTCTAAAAACTCCACAACAATCAATAACTATTGTGTTTTAGTATCAGTATGATACACCAAATTTTATTCATTTCTGAGTTATTCCAATTATGTTCGCAAAGGTAATAATTTAAATTGAGATTTATAATAAGGAATCAAAAAAATATCTATTATATATGAAATCTTATCCGTTTAGTTGAAATTATCTTGCCTAAACCTTTTCATTCTTTTGTGTTTTCAGCTTCTTTTTTCAAGCGAATCGCATTGTTTGGAAACTGTGTAACAACTGTCTGTTTCAGGCATACGAAACCTTGATTTGCAATTGTCCGAAGAATGGCTTGCAATCTTCGCAAGATTGCATTGCATTTGTGCGAAGAATGAAACGCAATCTTCGTAAGAATGGAAAGTAGTGTTTTATTGGTTGATTATCAGATACTTATGATTCTTGTTGTGCTTGGCGCATTGCATAGCTCTGAATTGAACTCCGATGGACAACCACAATAGGCACAAATTCTCGTTTATCAGTATTTTATAAATTTAATTCGTCCAACGGAGCAAATATTATTTTATTTTATTAACTTTGCATTCATAATTACAGGGCAATGGCTCTTTACACTAAATGATTTAATATTATAATGGGATTTTTTTCAAAGATATTCAATCAGAATCAGGAACCTCAGGAAAAGACGGGGGGAATGAATGATTATATGACTCTTGTCAGAGTTTATTTTCAGGCGGCACTCGCTGCCAAGTTGGGCATTACCAATCTGGCAATGCTTCCGGACCTGCGTACTTACAAGCAGGCTTTCCGAGTTCCAACAATGAATAATAAGTTGGGAGTGGGTGAGAAGACGAGTGTCAGGAAGACGATGAAGAACCTTTATGGCACGGAAGACTTGTTTTTCGACGAAATTGATGCGAGTATTAAGAAGAATTGCAAGAAATTACAGGACGTGCAGACTTATCTTTATCAGTTCCAAGGCTTCTCACAGGACTTGATGATGCTCATTGGTAACCTGATGAAATTCAAGCTCCGTATGCCCGGTTTCTTCAAGAAACTGATCTATACGATGACCGAAAAGACGGTTAATGACATTTATGACAAGAATGATTTTTCTGATCCGGGCGTAATTAAAGCCGTAATGTCCGTGAGACAGTTGAATCAGCGTCTGGGATTCTCTCGCAAGTGGACTACTGACTTCGTTTACCAGATAGTAATGCTGGCAAAGAAAGAGCCGAGGTTGGTTAATCAGGACGACGGTAATAAATAACAAGTCAGACGTTGGCTGCAAACTGCATAGCTTAAAATAATTGAATAATAATTTTGTTGAATTAAAAGTTTAATGTAAATTTGTAGCCAAAATGTTGTAAGTATATGAATGCGAATGAGAAAGCACTAAACACGTTTGCAACTCGTGTCCGTCAAATGATTCTCCATTATCAGGAAATGAAAAAGGAGAACGACGAGTTGTATTCTTTAGTGGATCAGCGTGATGAAGAAATAAAGCGTCTTCAAGCGCAGCTTAAACAGTCGCAGAGTGACTACAACTCATTGAAGATGGCCAAAATGCTCGAAATTTCTGATGGCGATATGGAATCGGCACAGAAGAGATTGGCTAAGCTCATCCGAGATGTAAACAAGTGCATTACCTTGCTAAGTGAGAAATAACCTGAAAGAAGATGGCAGAAGATAAACTACATATAAGACTTCACGTCTACGACACGGAGTTGTCGGTGAACATTCCCCGCGAAGAGGAGGAATACTATCGCTCTGCTTCTAAACTGATTAATGAGACTGTAAACACTTATTCAACCCTCTTTAAGGGCAAGAAGACGGATAAGGATATATTATATATGTCAATGCTTGATATAGCACTTCGTTATAAGAAAGAGGGTGCCCGCAACGATACAGCTCCGTTTAGCGATATTCTTGGGAAACTCACTTTAGAGATAGAGGATGCTCTAAAGAAATAGTAAATAGTCAAGAATAATAATAAATTTATATTAGATGAATATTGGATTAGCAATAGCTATTGCCGTAGCAGCCCTTATAGTAGGATGTGTCGGTGGATACTTTTTGTTTCGTTATATCATAAATGGTAAATACAGCGAGGCAATGGAAAAGGCTGAGAAAGAAGCTGAAGTTTTGAAAGAAAAGAAACTCTTGGAAGTTAAGGAAAAGTTCCTCAACAAGAAGAACGAATTGGAGAAAGAGGTTCAGCAGCGTAATCAGAAGATTCAGCAAAGTGAGAACCGTCTGAAGCAGCGTGAGCTTTCCTTGAATCAGCGTCAGGACGAAATAGGCCGTCGTAAACAGGAAATTGAGCAGCAGCAGCAGCGAATAGAAAACGACAAGAAACTTCTTCAGGTTAAGCAGCAGGAGCTTGACAAGATGCAGGATCAGGAACGTGCAAAGCTGGAAGAACTTTCAGGGCTTAGTGCTGAAGAGGCGAAGAGCCGTCTCGTAGAAAGTCTTAAGGATCAGGCAAGGCTCGATGCGGCTTCATATATCAATGAAATCGTAGACGAGGCTAAGTTGAACGCAAATCAGCAGGCAAAGAAGATTGTCGTTCAGACCATTCAGCGCGTCGCTACCGAAACTGCAATCGAGAACTCTGTAAGCGTTTTCCATATTGACAGCGACGAGGTTAAGGGTAGAATTATCGGCCGTGAAGGACGTAATATCCGTGCCTTGGAGGCTGCAACTGGTGTTGAAATCGTTGTTGATGACACTCCGGAAGCTATCGTTATCTCTGCATTCGACCCTGTGCGCCGTGAAATCTGCCGTTTGGCTTTGCATCAGTTGGTTGCAGACGGACGTATTCATCCGGCAAGAATCGAAGAAGTCGTTGCCAAAGTAAAGAAGCAGCTCGACAGCGAAATCATTGAAACAGGTAAGCGCACCGCCATTGACCTTGGCATTCACGGCTTGCATCCTGAGTTGATTCGTATTGTCGGCAAGATGAAATACCGTTCTTCATACGGTCAGAACCTGTTGCAGCACGCTCGTGAAACCGCTAATCTCTGTGCAGTGATGGCGAGCGAATTGGGCTTGAACCCCAAGAAGGCAAAGCGAGCAGGGCTTTTGCACGATATTGGTAAGGTGCCAGATGAGGAGACCGAACTTCCACACGCATTGTATGGTGGCAAGATTGCGGAGAAATTCAAGGAAAAGCCTGAAATCTGCAATGCGATTGCAGCCCACCACGATGAAATAGAAATGACCAGTCTGTTAGCTCCAATCGTTCAGGTCTGCGATGCTATCTCTGGTGCGCGCCCCGGTGCGCGTCGCGAAATCGTAGAGGCCTACATCAAGCGTCTGAATGATTTGGAGGCAATTGCAATGAGCTATCCGGGCGTAACCAAGACTTATGCAATTCAGGCAGGTCGCGAATTGCGTGTAATCGTTGGCGCAGACCGTATGGACGATGCAGAGAGCGAAAAGCTGAGTACCGAAATCGCAGAGAAGATTCAGAATGAAATGACTTACCCCGGACAGGTAAAAATCACTGTGATTCGCGAAACCCGAAGCGTATCTTACGCAAAGTAAATTCTATATATTTGAGATAGGTGAAGAGGCAATCTGATTGATTGCTTCTTTTTTTGCCTCAAAGCTATGCAGTAAGGTTCGATGAATAAAATTTATAAAGGCCCGATAAGAAATAATTTTATATATATTGTTTTTTCATCAGACTGCAATTAGAAATTATGCGATGAGTAAAAATACGCCTTTGTAAGTTATTGGAAATCAGTAGATAAGTGATGGTTTTCCATTCTTGCGAAAAATGCATTCCATTCTTCGCAAAAATGCAAGGCAAACGTGCGAAGATTGTTTGCCATTCTTCGGTCACTTAAAAACTGTGTATGAATCAGTCTGGAACCAATGAGCAGATTTACCCGAGTTCGTGAACCGTAAACTCTTTAACCTCTAACTTTGTTTCTCGGGGGCTTGGATTTCTTCCAGACTTGCATTATTTATCACTGTTTTGCAAGTAAAGGTATGATATTGTTGTGAGATTATTAGAATCTTTGTATATTTGCAAACAAAAAAGAGTGCAGCTTCCTGATTGTGGTCTCGTCAGCACATTAGTTTTGTGTTATAAGTCTTGAAGAAATGAACTTATTATAACCACTACTGCTGTAACGGGCGTCTCAATCATCCCTGCACTCTGTTATGATGCAAAGATACAACAGCCTTTTGAAACCTGCAATACTTAAAATTTAGTATTCTCAAATACCTAAAAATAGCTATTGTGCGAATAGAAGAAATTTTGTTAATTTGCAAGATTAATAATAAACTACGGGCAAGATGAAAAATCAGAAAATGTACGAAGCTGATGACAAGATGATTAATCTCATCAGCGATAACTATGATTTGCTCCAGTCTCTTGGAAGTTTCGGAATCAGTTTAGGTTTCGGCGACAAGACCGTTCGTGAGGTTTGCGAAGGGCAAAACGTAGATACATATACTTTTCTCGCAATTGTTAATTTCACTATAAATGGCTATAAGGAGTTCGACGATGCCGACAGACTGTCGATTTCAACCTTAGTGAAATATCTTAGAGCGAGCCATACTTTCTATTTGGATTTCCAGTTGCCTTTCATACGCAAGAAACTGTTGGACTCTTTGGATGAGAATGATAATCTTGCACGCTTGATTCTCAAGCTCTATGATGAGTATGCACACGATATACGCAATCACATGAAGTATGAAGAGAATACGGTGTTCCCTTACGTGGATGCTCTTCTGGCAGGGCAGAGCAGCGATAATTACGATATTGAGACATTCTCGAAGCATCATACGCAAACCGATGTGAAGTTGCGCGAACTGAAGAACATCATCATCAAGTATCTGCCTTCAGATGCACGGCACAACAGTCAGCTGACAGCTACTTTATATGATATTTACAACTGCGAGGCTTGGCTCGATCAGCACGCAAATGTGGAGGATGAGATTCTGATTCCGGTGATTCGGCACCTTGAAATGAAGAGCAAGCAGAACGATGTGAGCGTGAAAATATCCAGTATGCTCAATCAGAATGCAGAAACAGTAGAGACCTTGAGCGACAGAGAGAAAGACGTTATAATATGCGTGGTGCAGGGAATGACGAACAAGGAAATTGCAAATCATCTTTGCATTTCAACGAATACGGTTATCACGCACAGAAGAAATATTGCGCGCAAGTTGCAGATACACTCACCGGCAGGCCTGACTATCTATGCAATAGTGAACAATTTGGTTGATATAAGCAGCGTTAGCTTGTAATACTGCTGTTAAAAATATGGAATAATGAATATGATGCACGGCGAAATGCCTCCACACGGAGAGAATCCTCACGGAATGCCACACGGTCAGATGCCGAAAATGACGTCCGGTCGTCCGAAAATAGCTATTGTTGATGCAAATACATTGGCTGTTTTGGGATTGAAGAATATATTGCAGAATGTTATGCCGATTATGACAGTCGATACTTTTGCATCATTTGAGGAATTTTCAGGGGTTTCGCCTGATACATATTTCCATTATTTTGTTTCCCAGCCCATTGTTCTGGAGAACAGAAGTTTCTTCAGCGGCAGGATTCAGAAAACCATTGTGCTGACTATTTCCAAGGATCCTAATGCGCAGTTGTCGGGATTTCACAGTTTCTGTATCAATGTATCGGAAGACGAATTGGTAAGAGATATTCTGAAAATAGCACAATTTGGGCATGCGGGAGGCAAGAACTTGCCTGATATGCCGCAGATACTGAAAAAGAAAATACTCAGCGATCGTGAGATAGAAGTGCTTTCGCTGATTGTTCAGGGCTTTATCAATAAAGAGATTGCAACCAAACTTTCCATTAGTCTTACCACGGTAATTACACACAGAAAGAACATAATGGAGAAGTTGGGAATGAAGAGTGTGTCGGCTCTTACCATCTATGCCGTGATGCACGGATATGTGGATATCAACAAGATATAAGTTTTTGGAAAGGCGTTTTTCTTAATCGGATTTTACAAAAGAGGAGCAAGAAGGTGGGCAAACCATCCTCTTAGCTTCTGCCAAGGAGTTCTCCAGTTGTCCCAACTTTCTTCTGTCAGTTTGAAACAGTCTTTCAACTGACTCGTAAACAGCGTATCCAGTTCCTTTGTTGTTTCCTTATCTATGATTACGGCATTCAGTTCGCGGTCCCATCTTAGGCTTCTCGCATTGAGATTTGCCGAACCAACAGTACAGAATTTCCCATCCACCAATATGATTTTTGTATGATGGAAGCCCGGTTTGAACATCCAGATGTTGCAGCCTGCCTTCATCAGTTGGTGCGCATTGTAGAAACCACAGTCGGGCGTAAGAGGAATGTCGCTCTTTATGCTAAGCATAATGTCCACCTTCACACCACGCTTTACGGCATTCCGAAGAGCTTGCTTCAGTTTACGGTTAAGCGTGAAATAGGGATTGATGATTTTGATGCTGTCCTTCGCATCGTTAATGGCGTTTATGTAGAAATAACGGATGATTTCGTTTGAAATCTGTGGCTCTCGATTGATGATGCCCACCATTTGCTTGCCCGAACTCGTGCAAGTGTCAGGTTTCAAACCTTTTATATAATCGGCATTCGATATACCCCTGTAATACTGTGGTCCTTCAATCCTCTCTCCTGCAACCTTCCACCACATATTGATGAAGATTTTTTGCAAGGTATTTACTTCGTCTCCTTCTATTCGGCAGTGCATATCGTGCCACGAACCAACGGCTTCCGTGCCTTTGATATAATAGTCGGCCACGTTCATTCCTCCCGTATAGCCCACCTTTCCGTCTATAATGACAATCTTACGATGGTCTCTGTTGAATATATCGTGTATCCACGGAAATTCCAATGGCTTGAATTCATAGATTTGAATGCCCTTTTCCCTGATAGCGCGAAGATGCTTTTTCTTCATCGGTTGGTTGTTGCTGGCGTTTCCGAAGCCATCAAATATGGCTCGTACCTCCACGCCTTCCTTTGCTTTGGCAGCCAAGTGCTTGATAAATTCGTCGTTGATGGAGTCGTTTCTGAAGTTGAAATACTCCAGATGGATGCTCGAACGCGCCTGATCTATGGCTTTGAATAGGTCGTCGAATTTCTCTTGTCCGCTTGTAAGCAATGTTACGGAGTTATTTGAAGAGAATTTTACTCCCTTCTTGCGTAGCTGTTGCACGATTAATGAGTCGGAGCCAACTTCTATATCCGTACATCCAACAGTCAATGAGTCCGGAACGCTTGCGTAAGCCGACGCTGTTATCCCTAATAAAATGAATGCTAAGAAACTCTTTATCTTATTATTGAATATCACTTTCCCCTTATTTTTATACTTTATCAGGTCGGACCATTAGAACATACAACTGTAATGATCGACCACTCCAAGAAGTTTCTTGTTTTCATCACAAACAAGTACCGTATGCACCTTGTTGTCCTGCATTATTTTCTGAATGTCGGCAATCTTTGTTGAAGGGAGCACCATCTTAGGATTTCGGGTCATAATATCGCTGACGGTATGGTCGAAAAACTCTGCCTGCCACTTCTCCATCGCCCTACGGATGTCTCCATCAGTAATCAATCCTATTACTTGGTCGTTTTCTATCGAGACGCCAAGCCCCAGTTTGCCTTTACTCACGAGAATAATAGCCTGTCCCAAGTGCATTTCCTTCGGCACGATAGGCAATTCTTCCGAGCGCATAACGTCTTGAGCAGTAGTCAGGAGTCGTTTGCCCAGTTCGCCACCGGGGTGGAACTGTGCGAAGTCGCGTGGTTTAAAGTTCCTCACTTGCATTAAGGCTATGGCCAGTGCATCGCCCATAACGAGGGCGGCAGTCGTGGAACTGGTTGGAGCAAGATTGAGAGGACACGCCTCTTTCTCGACCCATACCTTGATATGAGCCGTAGAATATTTAGCCAACAATGATTTTGGGTTTGCGCTCATTCCAATAATGGGAATATCCATGTGGAGAACCATCGGGATGAAACGCAGCAATTCATCGGTCTGACCTGAATTTGACAATGCAAGCACCACATCGTCCTTAGTCATTACACCCAAATCGCCGTGATAAACGTCCAGAGGATTCACAAAAAAAGCCGGTGTTCCGGTAGATGAAAGCGTTGCCGCTATCTTAGCACCAATGTTTCCGCTTTTGCCAACACCGGTTACAATGATTTTTCCTTTGCAGTGGAACATCAAATCGATAGCCTTGTCAAAGTTTTCATCCAATTGATCAATCAAGGCCAATGTAGACTTCGTTTCTTCAGTAATACACTGAATGGCGTAGTCGCGGACACATTTCAGTCGTTCTTCGCAGTTCATAGAAGTTTTCCTATTAAGTCATCAAGGTTAGAGAGTTCCATCATATTGGCAGCATCGCTCTTGCCTTCGTCTGGGGTAGGGTGTACTTCAAAGAAATATCCATTGGCACCGAAGGCCTTGGCAGCCAATGCCATTGATGGAACGAACTTTCTGTCGCCAACTGTCTTTCCGTCGCCTGCGCTTGGCCGTTGCACGCTGTGGGTGCAGTCCATTATCACATTGGGAACAATTTCCATCATATCAGGAATGTTCCGGAAATCAACAACGAGATTATTGTAGCCGAAACTGTTGCCGCGTTCTGTCAGCCAAACTTCCTTGGCACCACTTTCCATACATTTTTCAACAGGATATTTCATATCTCTGCCGCTCAGAAACTGTGCTTTCTTAATGTTTACTATCTTTTCGGTTTGTGCAGCTGCCACCAGAAGGTCGGTCTGTCGGCAAAGAAATGCCGGAATCTGAATAACATCTATCACTTCTCCAACAGGGCCGGCTTGGTTGCTTTCGTGAATATCGGTAAGTATTCTTAATCCATACTTCTGCTTTATGGAATCTAACATTGCCAATCCTTTATCCAACCCCGGACCACGGAATGAGCGCAGACTGGTTCTGTTTGCCTTGTCGAAACTGGCTTTGAAGATGATGTCAATACCATATTTCCTGTTAAGACGAACGAGTTCTTCAGCCACAGTATCCAATAGCTCTTGGCTTTCAATAACGCAAGGACCTGCTATGAAAATATTGTTGTTGTTCATAAAAATCTAATTAGCTGCAAGTTTTGTTGGCTTATTTCTGCAAACCGACTTGTCTTTATCTATTGCAAAGTTATATATAATAAGGAGAATACACAAGATATTAACATCCGTTTACATACTGTTGGAATTTTAATGTTAAAATGTTTGCTGGTTATTATGAAATAGTCTTACATTTGCACTTGACTTTGAGAGGTTTATGCAATCTCTCTTGGATAACGAAAAGAATAGTGTTCAAACAACATAGTTATAAACTAAATTTTAAGACAATGAAAAAGATTTTAATGACTTTTGCAGTTGCTCTCATTGCAGTAGCTGCTAACGCACAGGTTTATGTTGGTGGTAGTTTAGGTATTGCCTCATCTAAGATCAATGGTGGAGATAACGTAACTACTTACAAGGTTCTCCCGGAAATCGGTTACGGTATTAACAAGAACTGGGCTATCGGTACAACCATCGGTTTCGGTAAGGGTACTCCTGTTGAAATCGAAGGCGAGAGCCGTAACTACTTTGCAATAGCTCCTTATGCTCGCTACACATTCGTTCACAGCAAGTATGTAAACGTGTTTGTTGATGGTGGTTTCGAGTATGCTCACTACAACGGCAAGACAAACCGCGGCATATCTACAAATGCTTGGTCAGTAGGTTTGAAGCCGGGTGTGGCAGTTAATCTCAATAGCAAGGTTAGTTTCGTTGCACACGTTGGTTTCGCTGGTTGGAAATCAGTTAAGGATGATTACAAGGGTGCCAAGAGCAGCGACGCTTGGGGCGTAGATGTTGATGGTAATAACATTACATTCGGTGTTTACTACAACTTCTAAGCAATAGCTTTTAGAATACAAATCCACCAACAGCATCTGATTTAAGGATGGCGTTGGTGGATTTTTTGTTGTCCTTTTGTTAAAATCCATTACTCAAAAAAGCTCCGTGAAAAATCTTGAAATAGAAAAATGAAAGGTATTTTTCAAGGTTCAATATTGGGAATATGTGAGTCAATTTTGAGAAATTCTGACGAAGGATGAATGAGTGTGCGAAGATTGCAAAACGTTTTTCGCATAACTGCATTGCATTCTTCGCACGAATACAAAACGTTTTTCGGATGATTACAAGATTATATCGCAAAAATGGAGCGCAAAATTGATAGAAATATCGGTTATATTGGTTTGTTTGCGAATGAAATTGAGTATATATCTATGCACAAAAGATAATGGAATGAAAATAAAGAGTTGATTTTTAATCAATTATATTTGCACAGACATAACTCCCGTATTTGAAAAAATAAAATAAGTGGCGCAGAAAATGCACCACTTTTTTAGCACTTTTGTAAAGAAAATTATTTAAACTCAGGTTGTTCAAACTCATAGTTAGCGAGCTGCAAATTAATGAAGCCTCCTCATCAATTTGCTAACTTGTCGCCTTATCCCTTTATTCACAATGCTGAAGTCAGTATAATATTTTATATTTCCATCAGCGATTTGTCCTCATTGCCGTCATTGATGTGCTTAATAGTAATCTCACGCTGTGGGAATGGTATTTCAATGCCGTTGTCGTTGAGCGTCTGATAGATACATTCCATAATGGCACCATCGTCGCCATATTGTGTCAATACATTGATCCATACAAGGATTTTGAGCGTGATGCAGCTTTCGTCGAATCCCTTCAGGAATACTTTTACAGGCTTTTCCTTATAGATGAAGTCGAGTTTGGATATGGCATCCACCAGCATTTTCTTCACTTCGGCTACGTTAGACCCATAGGCAATTCCAACTTCGAGTACATCAAGTTCGTAGCCGTGGTTCTTGTGAAGAGCTGAGAGTTTTGAAAAACAATCACGGAACTGTCGGTCTCTTCCTGAATCGTAGACGTTATTTTGCTGTTACTGCCAAAAATTTGCAGAATTGTAAATTAATGTAATTATGTTATCAGCCATACGAAATTTTTGAGTAACTTTGTCCTTGGAAGTCATAACAGTTTTGCTTGTATGACAACACTATAAAGTTGCAATAAATCTTACTGATTTTAAGATTTTCAAGTGTTTAATGGAATTATGGTGCCTAAATATTTGTATTAGAACTATGGAATTATGGCTCCTTATTTTAATTATAAATTAATAATTTATGGTGCTGAAAAATATGATTTTGTAAGATTATCGACACGGAAATATATAGAGTGTTTTAGAGGTTGTTTGACTATTTTAGTCAAGAAACGATGAGGCTCAAGCCAAATATTTGTTGATAATTTAAAATCTATATTAAAGCCCATTAGGGAATTCAATAAATATCAAGTAAAATGAAAATAGATGGAATAGAGGTTTGCACTCCTATAAGATTATTGGTTGAACTGTTGGAAAAAAATAATTTTACTATTATAAAAGAGGCTGTTAGTGATTATCATTTTCACACAATATCCATAATTATGAAAGGTACTTTTAAAAAAGAATTGGATGATATACACATAAATAATATTATCAGAGTAAATACAAATACATTTGCTTGTAAATGTAATTGGTCTACTGTCAAACTCGAATATGAATGATCATTTTATCTTTAAAATTAAATCTCCCTCCCGAAGTCTTATACAATCTCCCTTCACAGTCGTTTCTGCCCAAAGTGATATATCTTCGGTATCGCAATCATCCATAAGCCTGATTTCAGAACTGTTAGTAATCGTTTCATCAATGCGATAATACTTGGCATTTAGTATTTCTGGATGCTTACTCATAAATAGAATTTCTTGCTTAATTCTTTCCAGTTCTCGTCGTTTTGCAACCAGCTTATGATTCTTTGGAGAATCTCTTAGATCTAACTTTATGTCAAGTATAAGTTTTTCGATATATGATAAGATGACATCTCTCATTGTTTAACTATAATAATAGATGATTTTTTCCCTTTTCCAGTAAGAATGTTAAGTATGAGGTAATCTGCGCTGTGCAAACACATTCTCAAGGAAACATAATTACAATACACTATGTGTGTTATATTTCCGTCAATACCTTGTCTTCATTTCCGTCATTTATGTGCTTAATAGTAATCTCACGCTGTGGGAATGGTATTTCAATGCCGTTGTCGTTGAGCGTCTGATAGATACATTCCATAATGGCACCGTCGTCGCCATATTGTGTCAATACATTGATCCAGACAAGGATTTTGAGCGTGATGCAGCTTTCGTCGAATCCCTTCAGGAATACTTTTACAGGCTTTTCCTTATAGATGAAGTCGAGTTTGGATATGGCATCCACCAGCATTTTCTTCACTTCGGCTACATTAGACCCATAGGCAATTCCAACTTCGAGTACATCAAGTTCGTAGCCGTGGTTTTTCGTGAGGTTTTTGTAATTCTTTGTGAAGAGCTGGGAGTTCTGAAAAGCAATCACGGAGCCATCTGTCGCCTCCAGAATGGTGGAGGTGTAATTGATGGAGCTGACTTTGCCTCGCACATCGTCGCAAATGATATAGTCTCCTATCTTTATTCTCCCGGCCATCAGCGAAATACCGTAATAGATGTTCTCGAGAATGTCTTTCATTGCAAACCCGATACCGGTACTGAGACCGCCGGAAACAACTACGAGCCAAGTGTTGTTTACCTTGAAAAGACTCAACGCCGTAAGCAGCCAAGTACCCCATACAACTACTTGTATTACGTTGATAATCATCACACTTTTAGATATTGCCGTGCTTTGGTCTTTCGATTCCAGATAAAGTTTGACGGCTCCCTTCATAGTATGGTTGATATAATTGAATACATACCAAAGAATGATGGTCAGTGCAATGGTATAGATGCTTATCTTGAAGTTTGGTGTGTCGATGAAATCGGTGCGCACTATCTGCCAAGTAAGGTCGCTCAGGTTGAAAACATCGGCTGCCCAGTAGACAGCGAGGATGAAGGAAATGACAAATGCAACAGGAATGATAACAAAATATACGAATCTGAAAAACCAAGATTTCGATACCGGTTTATGTGTCATACCGTGTTTCTCCTTATAGGCAGTAAGATAGTTGTACACGCAGGTAATGGTAAGGATACAGGTAAGCTGCATCATCCACCAGATAATAATTTGGACGGATAGGAAAATATAGCCTATCCACGAGCATACGAGTGAGAATACGAATACAGCCTGTGTGAAATAAGCAAGATAGAGGTCGCTCTTAGGTACGTCATTCCTGTACTTGAAAATCATTTTCAACTGCCAAATGCTGCCTATCAGCAGTACGATAGGGAAGATGAGATTGACAATGCTGCCCGGAATCAGTACGATACGGAAGGTTATGACAATGAAACCTACCATAATGAGTGTGTAATAGAGTCGGTAGGTATTGCGTATCTGTGCGCCATCGACACGGAGCAGGAGCGATGTGAAGATTACCGTCAGCAGCCAAGTAAATTCCAACAATAAGCCACACGCCATATTCACGAAGTTGGACAGGGAAAGGAATCTGATGATAATCAGGATAACGCCGAAAGTTGCTATTGAAGCGGCAATGGTAATACAGGTCCGTCGGGCTTTGAAGCCTTCGCTTCGCTGTGCGAATCGCTCTGTATTGAATAGTTTCGTAACGAGATATCGGATGCTCAGATAATTTATCGCCACGGCGATGAGCCCATAAATGAGAATCATCGAGAAGAGCGTGATGAGCCACATTACGTCCCATTGCGACTTTACAACCTTCTTCGGGAGATATTTCTCGTTTATCGTGCTGCCCACTTGCTGTCCCTTGAGTTGGAAATTCTGCAAGAACTTGAAGTAATTGTCGCCACGAATTGCGAAGATGCTCGACTGAAATTCCTGATATCTTTTCTTTGCGTAGGCGTCGAGGGCTTCTATCTGTTTCTGACTGTAATGATAATATTGTGTATATTCCTGATAGGAATCATTGTTTTCCTTCAACATCCTTCGTATGCTTACCGCCAAGGTGAGGCAGACGTTACGGTCGATTTTCGTTTTTTCCGAAGCATTGAGCAGAAACATCGTGCTGAGAACATTAATCAGCGAATCGTAACGGGCTATTTCCAGATTGCTTTCATTGATCATATCGTGGAATGGGCGCGTCTTTGTCTGGAAGTCATTCCACAAATTGGTGGCTTCCTGACACGCGTATGTTACATCGAAAATGTTATCACTGTTTTGTGAGTACAGCATCAGCGATACTTGGGCAGACTTCTCGCCAATCTCTTTCAGTTGTGTCATCACACTCTTGCTTATGGACTTCGATTGGTTTAGACGTTCCGTCTGGTCATAATGCTTCGTTATGAGTTCGTGGCGCAGTACAGAGAGCGAGTTCTGTAACGAATCCTCCTGAAGTACGGCCTTTGAAGGCAGAAATACTAATGACAAAAGAAAGAAGATGATATATAATCGTCTGTTCATATACGGGCTGTTGAAAAATATTTTTAGTTGCAAAGATACTGAATGTTTGCCGTTTAGACTTTAGCGTTATCAACTTTTTTTGTTAATTTTGCATCAAAAACATACAATATGATTCTCATTGCAGATAGTGGAAGTACGAAGACCGACTGGATTTTGTCTCAGGACTCAGAGGTTTCAGAAGGAAAAGACAGGTTTTATCAGTTTAAGACACAGGGTATAAATCCTTTCCATCAGACGGAAGAGCAGATTCAGAATATTCTGATGAACGAGCTGATGCCAGAATTAAGATTTATCTTTAATTCGCTGGATTTGCCTTCAGACAGTTCCTCGATGACGGAAACTATCGAGTTTCTGGCATTTTATGGGGCAGGCTGCAATGATGCAACTGTGTCGAAAATGCAGAAAATATTTGTCAGACTGTTGCCGAAAACAAAGTTGGAAGTTGCAGGAGATTTATTGGGTGCGGCACGTGCGTTGCTTGAAGACGAAGCAGGTGTTGCAACGATTCTCGGCACAGGCTCGAACAGTTGTTTCTATGATGGGAGAACCATCGTGAGCAACGTGCCTCCGCTCGGATATATTCTTGGAGACGAGGGGAGTGGGGCGTCGCTCGGAAAACTGTTTATGAATGGTATTTTCAAGGGCAGTCTTTCAAAAGAAATCCGTGAGGAATATTTGGAAAGTCAGCGTCTGACCTACAATGATGTCATAGAGAGGGTGTATCGCCAGCCATTGGCAAACCGTTTTCTTGCCTCTTCTGCAAAATTCATTTTACAGCATATTGACGAACCCGGAATGAAGGAGTTGGTAATGTTGAATTTCGACAACTTTTTCAAGTATAATATTTCCCATTATGATGGTTTGGGCAAACGAGCGATTTCATCGGTTGGAAGTATTGCATTCTATTTTAAGGACTATTTTGTTGAAGTGGCGAACGCAAATAACTATAAAGTTGATAAGATATTCTGTTCGCCTATTGAAAGAATGTTGGATTATCATAAGAAAGCAAGACGATAGAGTCTTGCTTTCTTTATTTCACAGAGGTAGTTTTCTCCAGAGATAATTTGGTATGAGTTTCCAAAATGATGTGATGATGCGCCACCTCCAGTCGATGATGATGGTGTGCCTTTGAGCTTTCAAGGCGTTTACTATCTTGTCAGCAACTGCCGACGACTTCATCAGCATTGGAAAACGGGTTCCGTTGAGCAATTCGGTATCAACGAATCCGGGTTTTATGTCGGTAAGGATAATATTCAGTTTTTTCTTTCTCGCCATCTGTTCCAATGCCTGAAAGTAAGTGTTTTGTAATGCTTTTGTTGCGGAATAGGCCGGGGCAGGGCCGAGCCCTTTCGTTCCTGCAATCGAAGAGACGCAAGCAATATGCCCTTGTTTCCGTGCTTCAAAATATCGGAATGCGTGCCCGATTATCCGAGTGAACGCCATTGCGTTTGTCTGTATCGTTTTCAATTCTTTCTCTTCCTCGAGATTTGGATTTTGCCAACCGATTCCCACTGAATAGAAAAATAAATCCATTCCGCCCATTTGGCGTATTAAATTATCAAGATTTTGGATAGCATCGTTTGCATTAACATCTATTTCTTGTACGAAGACGTTATTTGGCGCAAGTTCTTTTATCTCATTTAGCTTGTCTGTTCGTCTTGCGCCAATGCCGATTTTCCATCCTTCCTTGAGAAGAAGGAGGGCGACTTCTCTTCCGATTCCTGATGAAGCCCCGAGAATAATACATCGTTTCATAATTTTTATTGTTCTTATTTGCTGTCAAAAATAATAAATTAAATATTAATATGGTAGGTTATGTGTTTTAAATCTTATGGAAATGAGCGATTTTTAGCTTATTTGTTGCCCCAATAGCTATTCTACATAGATACAAGGTCAGAAGAATGTTGTCAGCATTGTAAAGTCGAGTTGGCAAAAAGCGATATTTTTTGTTTTTTTCTTTGCATCGTTAATAAATATTTTTGTAACTTTGCAGTTGTTTTAAAACAATCTTATACATTAACAATTGCAGAATCAAATTATAGCTATATAAAGTTTTATGTATTACACACTTTTAATCACCGTTTTTATAACGGCTGCCTTCTTGGTCGTGGCTGCTTATGTCGTGGCAAAGTTGATTGGTCCCCGTTCATATAATCCGGTTAAGGGTGAGCCATACGAATGTGGTATTCCGACTTACGGGCAGTCTTGGCTTCCTGTACACGTTGGTTACTATCTGTTCGCCATCCTTTTCCTGATGTTCGACGTGGAAACAGTCTTCCTTTACCCTTGGGCAGTTGCTGTAAAAGCAATGGGTCCGATGGCACTTGCCACGATTGGATTCTTTATGTTGGTATTGGTTTTTGGCCTTGCTTACGCTTGGCGGAAAGGAGCGCTTGAATGGAAATGAGAAAGCCGAAGATTAAGGCTATGCCTTATGACGAGTGGAAAGACAACGATACGCTCGAGAAAATGGCTAATGACCTTAACGATGGGGGTACAAACCTTGTTTTGGGAAATTTGGACCAACTGATAAACTGGGGACGCAGCAATTCTCTATGGTCGCTTACCTTTGCAACTTCCTGCTGTGGTATTGAGTTTATGGCTGTGGGTTGTGCGCGTTACGACTTCTCCCGTTTCGGATTTGAGGTTACTCGTAACTCTCCACGTCAGGCAGACCTTATTATGTGTGCCGGTACCATTACCAACAAGATGGCTCCTGCGTTGAAGCGTTTGTATGACCAGATGGCTGAACCTAAGTATGTGATCGCTGTTGGTGGCTGCGCTATCTCTGGTGGTCCTTTCAAGGACAGTTACCACGTTATGCGTGGTATCGACGAGATTATCCCCGTGGATGTTTATATCCCGGGATGTCCTCCGCGTCCTGAAGCAATTATGTATGGAATGATGCAGTTGCAGCGTAAGGTAAAAATCGAGAAATTCTTTGGTGGTGCCAACAAGAAGCAAAATGAAGAGGAAAGATTGCTCGGCAAGAGTAATTCTGCTATCATCTTTGAAGAAAAGCTCGGCATCAGTGCAGAAGAAATCAAGAACAAGCGCGAAGCTGAGTACGCGGCATCGAAGAAACCTGCCGAAAAGCCTGCAAGACCTGCTCGTCCGGCTGCAGCCGTTGCATCAAAAGCAGAGGCTGCCGCGGCTGAAACGCCAAAGGACGATGCCGTAAAGGTGGCAGAAGTGTCAAAGAAGGCTGATACTATCATAGTAGACAAGCCTGTTACAAAAGAAGATGTAGAAAAATTAGGTAAGGAATTGGATCAGTTGAGTGCAGAAACTGCAAACAACCCTGCCGAAACCGACAACACTACTAATTAATAAGGTACGGAAAAATGAAATTAGAAAACAAAGAATTTGGTTTTGATCGTTTTGCCGACGAAATGGCAAAACTCAAGAATAATCAGCATTTCGACTACCTTGTAACTGTTGTTGGAGAAGACTTCGGTGGCGAAGAAGGTCTCGGCTGTATCTATATTCTTGAAAATACTCAAACGCACGAACGCTGTTCGGTAAAGCAGCTTGCAAAACAGGTGGGCGAGGAATATGTTATTCCTTCTGTCTATAACCTCTGGGCAGATGCTGACTTGTTGGAACGCGAAGTCTATGACTTCTATGGAATCAAGTTCCTCGGTCATCCGGATATGCGCCGTCTCTATTTGAGAAACGACTTTGTGGGTTATCCGCTTCGTAAGGATTACGATATGGATCCTGCAAAGAATATGTACACCACGGAAGATGACATCGAAGTAGACACTACTTCGGAATGGAATCTCGGTGCTGACGGTAAATTGGTTGAAACGACACACAGACTCTTTACCGAGGATGACTTCGTTGTGAACATTGGTCCTCAGCACCCGTCTACTCACGGTGTGTTGCGTTTGCAGACTGTGCTCGATGGAGAGAAGGTAAAGAAGATTTATCCTCATCTTGGCTATATCCATCGTGGTATTGAAAAGATGTGTGAATCTTATACATATCCTCAGACCTTGGCTCTGACAGACCGTATGAACTATCTGTCGGCAATGATGCACCGTCACGCTTTGGTCGGTGTGATAGAAGAGGCTATGGGTATTGAACTGTCAGAGCGCATTCTCTACATCCGTACGATTATGGATGAGTTGCAGCGCATTGACAATCACTTGCTTTACACTTCTTGTTGTGCTCAGGACTTGGGTGCGCTTACGGGTATGCTTTATGGTATGCGCGACCGTGAGCACGTCCTGAACGTAATGGAGGAAACAACAGGTGGCCGTTTGATTCAGAACTATTATAGAATAGGTGGCTTGCAGGATGATATCGATCCGAACTTTGTTGCAAATACAAAGGCACTTTGCAAGTATCTTCGTCCAATGATTCAGGAATATCTTGATGTCTTTGGCGATAACGTCATTACGCATCAGCGTTTTGAGAATATTGGTACGATGAATGAGAAGGATTGCATCAGCTATGGTGTTACTGGTCCTGCCGGTCGTGCGAGTGGTTGGAGAAACGACGTGAGAAAGTATCATCCTTATGCCGTATATGATAAGGTGAACTTTGAAGAGGTAGTTATGACAAACGGCGATTCAATGGACCGCTACTATTGCCATATCAAGGAAATGTATCAGAGTCTTGATATCATCGAGCAGCTTATCGACAATATTCCTGAAGGAGAGTTCTACATTAAGCAGAAACCAATTATCAAGGTTCCTGAAGGGCAGTGGTATTTCTCTGTTGAAGGAGCAAGTGGCGAGTTTGGTGCTTATCTTGATTCACGTGGCGACAAGAGTGCATATCGCTTGAAGTTCCGTCCAATGGGATTGACCCTTGTTGGGGCTATGGACAAGATGCTTCAGGGTCTGAAGGTTGCCGACTTGGTTACGGTAGGTGCTGCGCTCGACTTCGTTATCCCTGATATCGACCGTTAAGTGAGTAATGATCATAGTAATGAATTAAGAAAAATCATATACATGTTCGATTTTAGTATTATAGCGAATTGGTTCGATAGCCTTCTTAGGACTACCTTGGGATTAGGCGATTTCTGGACTATTCTTATCGAGTGTGTGTTAGTGGGCTTGGCGATAATCATTGGTTATGCCGTTCTTGCTATCATACTCATTTTTATGGAACGTAAGGTTTGCGCTTATTTCCAGTGTCGTATCGGTCCGGTACGTGTTGGATGGTGGGGTACCTTGCAGGTTTTTGCCGATGTGCTCAAGATGTTGATTAAGGAAATCTTTGTAGTTGATAAGGCTGATAAATTGCTTTACTACTTAGCTCCGTTCCTCGTTATTGCAGCGTCAATCGGTACTTTCTCATTCCTTCCTTGGAACAAAGGTGCTGAGGTGTTGGACTTCAATGTGGGTGTCTTCCTTGTAACGGCAATTAGTTCTATTGGTGTTCTTGGCGTTTTCATCGCAGGTTGGGCAAGTAACAACAAGTATTCGGTACTTTCTGCTATGCGTGCAGCCGTTCAGATGATTTCATACGAACTTTCATTGGGTATCTGTTTGATTTCTGCTGTTATCCTTACGGGTACGATGCAGATATCAGGTATTGTGGAATCACAGACAGGTCCGTGGCAATGGCTGATTTTCCAAGGTCATATTCCTGCTATCCTTGCCTTCTTGGTGTTCTTGATTGCAGGTAATGCCGAGGCTAACCGTGGTCCTTTCGACTTGGCAGAAGCTGAGAGTGAATTGACTGCAGGCTACCATACAGAGTATAGCGGTATGGGATTTGGATTCTACTATTTGGCTGAATACCTGAACCTCTTTGTTATATCCGGTCTTGCAACGACAATCTTCTTGGGAGGTTGGGCACCTATTAATATAGGTATAGAAGGATTTGATACTTTGATGAACTACATTCCCGGTATTGTATGGTTCTTGGGCAAGGCCTTCGTGGTAGTATTCCTCCTTATGTGGATTCGTTGGACGTTCCCGCGTCTGCGTGTAGACCAGATATTGAAACTCGAGTGGAAGTATCTTATGCCATTGAGTCTTGTTATCTTGGTGTTGATGACTGTCTGTGTGGCTTTCGGCTGGACATTCACAGCATAATAAGAGGTAGTTATAAAGTGGAATTTAAGAATTTATAATTCTAATGGAAAATAAACAATCATATTTCGGTGAGATTGGGGCTGCTTTCAAAACCTTGACGACTGGACTGAAAACTACGATGAAGGAGTATTTCACGCCAAAGTCAACAGAGCAATACCCAGAGAACCGTAAAACAACGCTTCATATAGCCAAACGCCATCGTGGCCGTCTTGTCTTTAAGCGTGATGAAAGCGAAAACTATAAGTGTGTCGCTTGCTTGATGTGTGAAAAGGCTTGTCCTAATGGAACAATCCGGATATCAAGTGAAATGCAGACAGACCCGGAGACAGGTAGGAAGAAGCGTCAGTTGCTCGACTATCAGTATGATTTGGGCGATTGTATGTTCTGCAATCTCTGTGTGAATGCTTGTAATTTCGATGCAATTGAATTTACAAACGACTTCGAGAATGCTGTTTTCGACCGTTCACAACTTGTAATCCATCTTAATGAAGAAGTTTATAAAGGTGGTTCTTTGCCAAACGTCATTGACGGTGGTGCTGAGTGGCAGGTTGGAACGTTTAACACTAAAACCAAATAAGGAGATAAAGTATGGCTAAGTTAATTGTATTCGCAATTTTGGCTGCTGTAATACTCGGTTCTGCCGTATTCTGCGTGTCAACAAAGCGTATTATGCGAGCTGCAACGGCATTGCTGTTTGTGCTCTTTGGCGTAGCAGGTCTTTATTTCCTGCTCGATTATACATTCCTTGGTGCTGCACAAATCAGTATCTATGCAGGTGGTATTACGGTAATGTATATCTTCGCTATCCAGTTGGTTAGCAAGAGAACGCTTCAAGGTTTATCCGAACGCTGGCTTGGAAAGAGAAGTCTTTTTGCCGGCATTATTGCGCTGATAGGTGCAGTTACAGTTGTAGGAGTATCCTTGAAGAACAAGATTCTTTCTGAAGTTATTTCAAAAAGTACCGTTGCCGACACTGAGGTTTCAATGGAAGTTGTCGGTAAGAATCTGATGAGTGCCGATAAGTTCGGTTATGTTTTGCCTTTCGAGTTTATCTCAGTATTCTTGTTGGCTTGTATCATCGGTGGTTTGGTAATTCTCAATATTCGTAAAAAAGAGGAGGTAGAAAAATGATACCAGTAGAATATTTTTTCGTCCTTAGTGGATTGTTATTCTTTATTGGAGTCTTTGGTTTTGTAACCCGTCGCAATCTCGTTGCGATGCTTATCTCCGTAGAGTTGGTTTTAAATAGCGTGGATCTCAATTTTGCGGCATTCAATCGTCTGCTTTATCCCGAAGGATATGAAGGTATGTTCTTCACTATCTTCTCCATCGGCGTAAGTGCTGCCGAATCTGCCGTTGCTCTTGCTATTATTATTAATGTTTACCGTCATCTCCACAGCGATCAGGTGAACAGTATTGAAAATATGAAATTATAAGGAAAGAACTATGTTTGATTACGCATTTTTGATACTTCTTCTCCCATTCCTGAGCGCAATCGTTTTAGGATTGTTTGGAATGAAGATGCCGAGACCGGTAGCAGGTATCATTGGTACTTGTATGTTGGGTACTCTATTCGTACTGAGCCTTTATACAGCTTACAACTATTTCTTCTATACAGGCGAATACGTTGCCGGAGGCGAAATATTCAATGTTGTGAATGGGCGTTTGAATGGTGGCGAAGGAGTTTTTCCAACCGTTACAGTCTTCAACATTACTTGGTTGAGATTTTCAGAGTTTCTGACGTTTAACATTGGTTTCCGCCTGAGTCCTATCAGCGTGATGATGCTTGTAGTTATCACTACTGTGAGTTTTATGGTTCATATCTATTCATTCGGCTATATGGCCGAACGTGATAAGGACTATAAGTTCGAGGAATATGAACACGGATTCCAACGCTTCTATGCATACCTTTCATTGTTTACAATGTCAATGTTGGGTCTTGTAGTTGCAACAAACGTTTTCCAGATGTATCTTTTCTGGGAATTGGTGGGTGTTTGCTCTTATTTGCTTATTGGATTCTATTATCCAAAGCATACTGCTGTTCACGCAAGTAAGAAGGCATTTATCGTAACACGTTTTGCCGACTTGTTCTTCTTAATCGGTATCTTGTTCTTCAGCTTCTACGTGGGTACTTTCAACTACGACCTTTCGGCCGATGCAAGCCTTGCCGGAAAGCTGACAGCCGTTGCTGCAAATCCTGAAACAGCTTGGGCTATCCCGACGGCACTCTTCCTGATGTTTATAGGTGGTGCAGGTAAGTCTGCAATGTTCCCGCTTCACATCTGGTTGCCGGATGCTATGGAAGGTCCAACACCTGTTTCTGCTTTGATTCACGCAGCAACGATGGTTGTTGCTGGTGTCTTCCAAGTTGCAAGTATGTTCCCGATCTACATTAAGTTTGGTGCTGTCGAACAGCTCCACTGGATTGCTTACATTGCAGCATTCACAGCTTTCTATGCGGCGGCAGTAGCTTGTGCGCAGCGCGATATAAAGCGAGGATTGGCATTCTCTACAATTTCGCAGATTGCCTATATGCTTGTTGCATTGGGCGTTTGCTATGCACTGAACAATGAAGAAGGTGGACTCGGCTATATGGCGGCAATGTTCCACTTGTTCACACACGCTATGTTCAAGGCACTCCTTTTCCTTTGCTCCGGTGCTATCATCGTTATTATCGGCAGCAATTTTAAGGAATATATGGGAGGCTTGCACAAGTATATGCCTATCACTAACGCTTGCTTCCTCATCGGGTGTATTGCTATTGCCGGTGTATGGCCGTTTGCGGGCTTCTTCTCTAAGGACGAAATCGTTGCAGCCTGCTTCCAGTTCTCTCCGGCTTTGGGTTGGTTTATGACTCTGGTGTCAGGTATGACAGCATTCTATATGTTCCGTCTGTACTACGTCATCTTCTGGGGTAAGTCTTATTATGAGGAAGATCCTGAGAACCGTCGTAAGCCACAGGAAGTTCCTTTCGTTATGTGGGGACCATTGGTGTTCCTTGCCATTATTTCAATCTTCGCAGGTTGGATTCCATTCGGGCATTTTGTTTCTGCAACTGGCGAGGCACAGGAAATACATTTGCAGCATTTCCATTTCTCAAGTGTTGCTTGGTTCAGCCTTTTGGCGGCAGCAATCGGTATTGGTCTTGCTACTTGGATGTATAAGTCTAAGGAAAATCCGGTAGCAGATATGCTTGCAAAGAAGATGCCAGGACTCCACAAGGCAGCTCTCAACAGATTCTATATAGACAATGCTTGGCAATTCTTCACACATAAGATTGTCTTCAAGTTCTTCTCAATTCCTATTGCTTGGTTCGACCGTCAGGTTATTGATGGCACTTTCAATTTCCTTGCTTGGGGTACAAATGAGGCAGGAGAAAGCATCCGTCCTTGGCAGAGCGGCGATGTTCGCCATTATGCAATATGGTTCATTACAGGAACTGTAGCTTTAACATTAGTAATACTTTGCTTGATTTAAAGAGATGAGTTGGATATTAACAATATTTGTAATAATCCCCGTATTGATGCTCTTAGGCCTTTGGGTTGCTAAGAATGACAATCAAGTACGCGGCGTGATGGTAACAGGTGCCACAATGTTATTGATAGGTGCTGTTTGGCTTACCGTCTATTTTGTCCAGCAGCGCAATGCTGGCAATGATGCTGAGATGTTATTGGCTCAGTCCGTAATGTGGTTCGAACCGATGAATATCAAGTTTGCTGTCGGAGTGGATGGAATCTCTGTTGTGATGATTTTGCTTTCTGCGATTATCGTTTTCACAGGCACATTCGCAAGCTGGCAGCTCGAACCTATGAAGAAGGAATACTTCCTTTGGTTTGTATTGCTTTCTTCCGGAGTATTCGGCTTCTTCATTTCAACGGATATGTTCACAATGTTTATGTTCTATGAGGTAGCCTTGATTCCTATGTACCTTCTTATTGGTGTATGGGGCACGGGTGCGAAGGAATACTCAGCTATGAAACTTACCCTTATGCTGATGGGTGGTTCAGGTTTGCTGATCTTTGGTATTCTAGGCATCTACTACTTCAGCGGAGCGCAGACAATGGATGTTATCGAGTTGGCGAAGCTGCACGCAATGCCGAAGGAAATTCAGAACATATTCTTCCCATTCGTGTTTGTTGGTTTCGGTATTCTTGGCGCATTGTTCCCATTCCATACTTGGTCGCCCGATGGTCACGCTTCTGCACCAACGGCAGTTTCTATGCTCCACGCAGGTGTGTTGATGAAGTTGGGAGGTTACGGCTGTCTCCGTATCGCAATGTTTATGATGCCCGATGCGCTTGAGCTTTGGGCACCGGTATTCCTTGTGCTTACAACGATTTCTGTTGTTTACGGTGCGCTTTCAGCCTGCGTGCAGACCGACTTGAAGTATATCAATGCCTATTCTTCTGTATCACACTGTGGTATGGTGCTCTTCGCATTGGTTATGACAACGCAGACTGCCATCACAGGTGCTATCCTCCAGATGCTTTCTCACGGTTTGATGACGGCACTCTTCTTTGCTTGTATCGGTATGATTTATCATCGTGCAGGAACTCGCGACGTCCGCTATCTCGGTGGTTTGATGAAGGTTATTCCGTTCCTCGCCGTTTCTTATGTTGTGGCAGGTTTGGCCAACCTCGGTCTTCCGGGTTTCTCTGGTTTCATAGCTGAAATGACCATCTTTGTAGGTTCGTTCCAGAATGCAGGTACTTTCCATCGTGTTTGTACCATCGTAGCCTGTACGTCTATCGTGGTAACTGCTGTATATATCCTTCGTGTGGTAGGCAAGATTCTTTTCCAGACCATTCCTAATCAGAAGTTCTATGAACTCCACGATGCAACTTGGGACGAGCGTTTCTCCATCGGCGCACTCATCTTCTGTGTTGCCGGTCTCGGACTTTGTCCTTTGTTCTTCCAGGATATAATTATTGATGCAGTAGATCCTATCATCAAGCACATCAATGTATTTGTTCCAAATTTGGGTAATCTTTAATAAACTGGCGAAATGAATTATAGTGATTTCTTTAAAATGATTCCAGAGGCAAGTCTCATTGCCGTTCTGATAATCTTGTTCGTTGCTGATTTCGTATCAGCAAATAAGGAAGTGCGCAAGTGGTTCAATCCTCTGGCCAGTGTATTGATGCTTGCAAACACCATCGTCTGTCTTCTCAGTATGGATGCGCAGACGGCGTTTGGTGGAATGTACGTTACTTCTTATGCAGTCAATGTAATGAAGGCAATCCTTTCCTTCGGTACTTTCATCGTAGTTTTGCAGAGCCGAGTATGGGCTGTGAAGAGTGAGAAGGAAGGCGAGTTCTATATGCTCATCGTCTCAACGCTCTTGGGTATGATGATGATGATGAGTTCAGGCAACTTCCTGATGTTCTTCCTCGGTCTTGAAATGGCGTCTGTGCCATTGGCTTGTGCTGTGGCTTTCGATAAGTATCGCAACAACTCCGCAGAGGCCGCTGCTAAGTTCATCATCACGGCCACATTCTCCAGTGGCGTAATGCTCTATGGTATCAGCTTCATCTATGCAGCTTACGGCACATTCTATTTCGATGATATCGCCGCAAAGTTGCAGGCAACGCCGCTCACGGTTATGGGTTTGGTGTTTTTCTTCAGTGGTCTTGGCTTCAAGATTTCCTTGGTTCCGTTCCACTTCTGGACAGCCGACACCTATCAGGGTGCGCCAACTACGGTAACCGGCTACCTCAGCGTAATCTCAAAAGGTGCTGCCGCTTTCACTTTGCTGAGCATTCTCTTCAATGTCTTCGGCCGTATGATAGAGCAATGGCAGGTGCTGATGATGATAGTCATTGCACTTTCCATTACCATTGCCAACCTCTTCGCAGTTCGTCAGGGCGAGTTGAAGCGGTTTATGGCATTCAGTTCCATCTCACAGGCAGGCTACATAATGTTGGCAGCTCTGGGCGGCAACTGGACGGTTTCAGTATCATCATTGAGCTACTATGTGCTTATCTATATCGTGGCGAATATGTCGGTGTTTACCATTATTTCTGTTGTTGAGCAGAACAACGGGGGCAAGACAAATATCTCGGACTATGATGGCTTCTACAAGACGAATCCCCGTCTTTCCTTCCTGATGACCCTTGCTATGTTCTCATTGGGTGGTATTCCTCCGTTCGCGGGTATGTTCTCTAAATTCTTTGTCTTTATGGCAGCTGTGAAGGGAGCGGACATTACCACCACTCACGGAGCGTGGATCTATGCTGTCCTTTTCGTGGCATTGATCAATACTGTAGTTTCACTTTACTACTACTTGAAGATAGTGAAGGCTATGTATATCAACCATTGTGACAAACCATTGCCAGCATTCAAGTCCGACAGCAACACTAAGTTTGCTTTGGCAATCTGTACTACTGGTATCGTTCTCTTTGGTGTGTGCAGCTGCATCTATACTTGGATTGCCGGAGCGTAGTCAGCAGAGCATTAGAGAATATCCTGATATCAAAATGCCCATTGGAAACTCCAATGGGCATTTTCTGTTTTATTTCTTAGACGATTTCAGGCTTATGTGTGGGAAACTTGTATTTGCATATATTAACGTGAGTTCGACGAATTCAGAACAAAGCAAGCTGTGTGTCCAATGTCCTTTGTACATTGATGCACGGCTTCTTTGGAAACAGGCAATAGGCCGCAATGCCCCCCAATAAATTGACGATGAAATTGTCAAAGGACCGATGCCTGGAGTGCTCTACCTGTGCAATGTTCTTGAGCTCATCATTCACCGTTTCTATGATGGCCCTCTTTCTGAGCAGCAGTTTATCCGAAACACTCATCAATGCTCCTTTCATGTTGCTTTTCAATTTGGTAATAAGCTGTATGCCATCAACGAAAAGCCTTTGGAAGAGCCCCTTGCTGATATACCCCTTGCCACCGACCAACTTACCATGTATAAACTCTACAAAGGCTTTGTATTCCAAAGGCTTACGGTCATCAATGTCACCTGGTGTAATCATGAAGTTGAGAAGTTCTCCTCTCTCGTTGCAGATTAAATGCAACTTGAATCCGAAGAACCAGCCCATGGAGCATTTCCCTCTTTGGGCAATGCCCTTGAAAACCTTATGAATGTGTATTATCTGGTTTCGGCAGACGCGAAGAGGCGTGCTGTCAACAAAACTGATGCCTGTGCATTTTCCCAACAGGACCTTTTTGATAAACAAAGCCAATGGGATGGCGACTTCCCTTTCCAATTCTGTGAAACGGTTGTACGAAACTACCTCGGGAAATAGATGACGTAAATGCTTGCACACCTTCTCAAGATAGAAATGCTTCAGGCAGTGATAGCCCGAATCGTGAAAGAGTATCATAATCAGCATGATTTCAGCCTTGGACATCGTGGAATCACGGTGATATTTTCTCTTATTGACGGGTTTTAGCGTATATTTTGTCATCATTGCATCAAAAACTTGCAAAAGTCATCAATAACACAGAAAATTTCAATAACTTTGTCTTCGGTGAACATAGCGATTTTTGTTTGTAATTCTTTGTATTTTAACACTATAAAGTTACAACAAATTTCGCTAATTACCAAATTTACAAAGACTTATAATTCGTCGAACTCACGTTAAATAAATTAATCAAAATTATATTTTTCAGAAAAAATTATTATCTTTGCAGCCATAAGTTATGAATTAAATTTTAAGAGCCGGAAACGATAGTTGAAAATCTATCTAAACTATGATGAAAAATATGAAATTTAAGTTTTTATTTGCTTTGCTGATGCTGTTTAATCTAACAGCTTTGGCACAGATGCCTGTACATTTCAGTGTTAAACAAAACCAAGTATCCCCAACCGAGGTTGATGTAATCTTTACTGCTAAGATTGATGCCGGTTGGCACGTATACTCTCCAAACTTAGGAGCAGATGGTCCTACTGAGGCGAAGGTTTTTACAGAAAAATCTGAAGGAGCGCAAGCAGTTGGAAAGCTAATTGCAAAGGGTTCTGAAAAGAACGTGTTCGACAATGCTTTTCAGATGAAGCTAAGGTATTACGAGAACAATGTTACTTTTGTTCAGAAATATAAAATTACAGGTAAGACGTATAATATTTCCGGTTATTTGGAATATGGTGCCTGCAATGATGAAATGTGTATGCCACCGGGCAGTGTAGAGTTTAACTACAAGGGTAATGGTCCTGCTGACGCTCCACAACCGGTTGCCGATGCAGAAAAAAAAGTGAAGAAGCTGAAGCCGACGGTTTAGCTGCTTTGACAGATTCTGCATCTTCAGCTGTTCCCGGCGACACAACGCTTTCTGATTCAGCAGCAGTTGCCAGCGCGTCATCACCCGATGTTAATTCCAACGATCTTTGGAAACCTGTAATCAATGAGCTGAAAGCATTCAGCAATGGACAGAATACAGAAAGCCGTTCGCTGATTTACATCTTCCTGATGGGCGTTGTTGGTGGACTTGTGGCATTGCTCACACCTTGTGTATGGCCTATCATTCCTATGACTGTCAGCTTCTTCCTGAAGCGTGCAAAGGACGACAAGAAGAAAGGTATCCGTGATGCCATCACTTACGGAATCTCTATCATCGTTATCTATATGGGACTTGCGGCGATTATTACTGCCATATTTGGTCCTCAAAAGCTGAATGAGTTGGCAACGAATGCCCCATTCAATATCTTCTTCTTCCTTTTATTGGTAGTGTTCGCATTGAGTTTCTTCGGATGGTTCGAGCTTAGTTTGCCATCATCTTGGGGAAATGCGGTCGATAATAAAGCTGCCTCAACCACAGGTTTGCTTTCTATCTTCCTGATGGCATTTACCTTGTCATTGGTAAGTTTCTCTTGCACGGCTCCGGTAGTTGGACTCTTGCTCGTGCAGGCAGCAACCAGTGGTGACTGGGTGGCACCAACGGTGGGAATGTTTGGCTTTGCGTTGGCATTGGCACTCCCATTCTCATTGTTTGCAATGTTCCCAACTTGGTTGAAGCAGGCACCTAAGTCAGGTGCGTGGATGAATATGATTAAGGTTGTATTGGGTTTCATCGAATTGGCATTCGCATTGAAATTCTTCTCTGTTGCCGACTTGGCTTACGGATGGCATTTGCTCGATAGAGAAACATTCCTCGCATTGTGGATAGTAATCTTCGGTCTGTTGGGGTTGTATCTCATTGGAAGGCTCAAATTCCCACACGACGATCCATCACAGACGGCAATGCCTGTACCTGCCATTATGCTTGGTATGATTTCATTGGCATTCACAGTTTATATGATTCCGGGACTTTGGGGTGCACCATTGAAAGCCATCAGCGCATTTGCTCCACCTATCAATACTCAGGATTTCAATCTGCATCATCAGGAAGTAGAAGCGAAATACACTGATTATGAAACAGGTATGCGGGCAGCTGCACAAGCAGGCAAGCCAGTTTTGTTGGACTTCACTGGTTTTGGTTGTGTAAACTGTCGCAAGATGGAAGGTTCTGTTTGGACGGATGCGAAGGTTGCGGAGAAGTTGAACAAGGATTATATCCTGATTTCGCTCTATGTGGACGACAAGACTCCGTTGAAGGAGCAGGTTAAGGTAAAGGATGTAAACGGCAATCCACGTACGTTGAGAACAGTTGGCGATAAATGGAGCTACTTGCAGCAGACTAAGTTCGGCTATCTGGCACAGCCATTCTACGTTACGGTAGACAATGCCGGCAATCCTTTGAGTGGTAGCTTCACGTATAAGGAAGACATACCTGCTTATCTTGACTTCCTTGACAAGGGATTGGAAAACTACAAGAAGTAATTTCAAAACCTGATATATGAATAAATCGGCGATTCTTACAATTAAGAATCGCCGATTGTTATTGTTTGATATCGAATCAGTCTTTGGCGGAAAAACAAGATGGAAGGTGCTCATTATCTTAATTAACAACTCCGTAAATTCCTGGTATTATGTAGAAATCTCCTTGATTGAGTTGTACAAAAATACGTTTTTCAAAGCGTCCTTTTCTATTTGTTGGGTCAAACACAACATACAATTCTATTGAGCTTTTAGGACCTATTATGTGTGAATTAACCTTAGCATTTATGCAACTACATCCAACCCTTATCCCATTGATAACAATGGTGTCATTACTTGAATTAAAAATATTAAAAATATGACCAATCTTACCCTGTTTTTCATAAATTTCTCCTACATTGAACAATGCAGAATCTATAATCAAAAAATCTGCATATTGCATATTTGCTCTACTTTTTTGACTGCTATTATCAACATTATTGCTCCATATAGAATATATGGATAATATAATGATAAATAATAATAAAATGAATGTCTTGGGGCGCATATTTTAGTTATAAAATCCCCCTCAGATAAAAAACAGGGTATATAAGAATATTTATCTGAAGGGGATATTGTTAATAATAATTTATGATGGTATAGGGTATTTGGTAGGAATTAGCTACAATAAAACTCAGTAGAAATATCGTGTCTATTATTTGATGTCGTCGAACCTTATAGGTTTTACACAAAATGATAATTTCAGCTATAAGGCATATTGTATTGATCAATAAACCTATACTTAATGCAATCCTACTGAAGCGAATCCCGATAGAAATAATCAAGCAACCCAGCATATTACAATAAGTTATATCGTCTTCAAATTCTTTCATTTACCATTCATACATTTACCAAATTCATAGACGGAATATGCAATCGTAATCCAAGCTCCTGCTCGTCTAAGAACAGCTTTTACTATCATTTTTGTTGCTACGGCTTTTGTTAATTGAACTGTACCACCTATATAATTTTTGATAGCAATAAAATCACCAAACCCAAACGCTTCTTTGACGCAATCCCATATAGATGCAGTTTGAGCTTGCGACATTTGCCGTTCATTTATTAATGGATCCTCTATTAATGAATGTGTAATAAATGCAATGGAAGCAAGTTGTTCAGGAGTCAGTTCCTTAAAATCTTTAATTTCTTCTTCTGTCAAATCTATTTTACCAGAATTAGACAAAAGTATCATATCATTAACTATCATCTTTCCACTTGGCACAAGTGGAGACAAAATAGCTTCAGCATCTTCATTTGAAATATTATTTTTTGAACGTGTCGTTAGCTCATTGTTAAAAAGCTCTGCAATTTTAGTTGAAACTTGCCTATAAGTTGCTTCATCTACGTAGGTAGATGCCGTAGTAGACTCTTTGGCTTTAAAATCATCATCATTGTTACAACCTGTAAAAGATAATAAACCTAGTAATAAAAATAAGAAATTACGACCTTGTTTTTTTGAAAATTGTTTCATAGTTTTAATTATTTAATTTTAAAAAAATCCTCATATAAATTAGGATAAATAATTGTTATCTTTTTATGACTTCAAAGATAATATATACTTTTGATATACTATATCTATAAATAGTTTTTATTTTTAAAAAAACAACTCTTTATAGGTGTTTTTAAGATTTGTTGGATTCTAATTGATTATTCTTATTTCTTAACTCGGAATTAACATTATAACTTTACTTTCAATAAATCCTACTTAAATAAATTTTCGTTATAAAGCATATTGCATTAATCAATAAACCTAGACTTAATACAATCCTACTGAAGCGAAGTCCGATAGAACTAACCAAGCAACCCAGCATATTGCAATAAGTTATATCGTCTTCAAATTCTTCACGCATCATTTTTATGTATACAAGTCTTTTTCAACAGGCATATCGGGAGATTCTGTATGTGTGCAAGGTATAAGTATGGTTCTATCTCTGATGGGTGAAACTGAACTAAACGTATGTTTCCAAGAATTTAATAGTACCCGAAACTTTCACTTGATTCATCTTTGCAGGGAGAAGTATTGTTTCTCCTGCCTGAAAAGAAAGTTCATTTCCGGTTTCATCCTCAACCGTTCCCACTCCTCCGAGACCGATTAAGACGACAAAGGAGTCCAATTCTGTATAATCCAGAATCATAGGTTTGTTGATGTCATAAACAGATGTGGTAAAATAAGGGCATTCAATAAGTTCTACTCCTTCATTCTTTACAGGCGTATAATGGGTTTTATAATCTTCCTGTACCGTATAATCAATACATTCGGCAGCTTCTTTCGTATGAAGTTCTCTGTAATTTCCGTCTTTGTCCTTGCGTTTGAAATCATAAATTCTATACGTTACATCACTGGTTTGCTGAATTTCAGCCAAGAAACAGCCTGCACCGATAGAATGGATTCGTCCTGATGGCAAATAGAATACATCGCCTTCTTTCACTTTATATTCAGCCAAAGCCTCTGTAATGGTGTCATTCTCCACCATCATTGTGTATTCTTCAGGTGTAAGTTGCTTACGTAAACCACTATGAAGAACGGCGCATTCATCGCTCTTCATAATATACCACATCTCAGTTTTCCCTCTTTCAAAACCTTTAGCCTTGGCCTTTTCGTCATCGGGATGCACCTGAATGGACAACTGCTGTTTTGCATCAATGAATTTTATCAACAGAGGAAATTCATTTCCAAAACATTCATAGTTGTTTTTTCCGAGCAAATCGCTTTTCAGCAAAGCTGCAAGCTCGGTTATTGTCATACCTTTATATTTGCCATTGGCTACAATGCTTTCGTGGTTCTTCACGGCAGAAATCTCCCAACTCTCGCCAACTTTTGTGAGCGATTCATTCAAATGCTTGAAAGGGATAATCTTTTCGCCACCCCAAAGCACTTGCTTTAAAATCGGGTTGAACTTTAACATTTCCATATGTGTCTGATAGTATGAAACTAACTTGTAAGATTATAATTAACCAAGGCTGCTATTTTTTATACTTTGCAATTCTTTTTCGCTTATCTGCTTATCAATATTTTGCTTTTTGCGTATTTTTAGAAGCTGCCTTTATTGGGCATTTAATCAGTATTTTTATAGAAAGAAGCAATCTCTTTCATTGTTACTAATTGTGCAAAGGTAATAAAATATACTTCATCATCTTTATTTTTGTGCGTTTTTATTGCATACTGACCAAATATCTTTCAACCATTTGATAGTTTTACACCAAAAAATCCATTTTTATTTATTAACTTTGTAGCCAAATGCTGTTTTAGGATATGTGAAGAATACATTTTTTCAAAACTTAAAAGGCACGCATTCATAAAAATATTGATCAACGAAAGTAAAATATCGGACAACGAAAGTAAATGGATTTTTCAGAGGTTATCGGACAAGAAGAAACCAAGCAGCGACTGATGCGGCTGGTTCAGGAAGAGCGTGTGCCTCACGCTTTGCTCTTCTGTGGTCCTGTGGGCAGCGGTAAGATGGCTCTTGCAATGGCTTTTGCAAGCTATCTTCTCACGTCCTCATCAGCCAATGAAGAAAGTTCCAAGGCTATGCTCAGAAAATGGGAACATCCTGACCTCCACTTCACTTATCCTACTGTTAAACTCGCTGGTATGAGTGCCGAACATCAGCCGGTAAGCAGTGATTTTGCAAAAGAATGGCGACAGCTTTTGCAGCAGGGGGCTTACTTTACTGCAAAGCAATGGATGGAAGCGATGGGTGCCACTACGCAGCAAGCTATCATAACTGGTGCTGAAAGCGATGAAATCGCTCGCAAGTTGGCACTGAAATCAAGCCAAGGAGGGTATAAGGTTTCTATCATCTGGCTTCCGGAACGTATGAACCTTACTTCGGCCAATAAACTTCTGAAGTTACTGGAAGAACCCACGAAAGGGACAATCTTCCTGATGGTGAGCGAAGAACCCGAGAAGTTGCTCGAAACTATTATCAGCCGGACACAACGGATTGATGTGAAACTGATTTCAAATGATGCCATTGAGGCTGCACTCATTGCTCAGCGGGGAATAGAACCTGAAATGGCACACAGAATTGCTCGCTTGGCGCACGGAAGCTGGCAGACAGCTTTGGAATCATTAAACTCTGAAAATGAAGGCAGAGAACTCTTGGCTATGTTCCAGAAACTGATGCGTCTGTGTTATATGCGTGATGTCAAGGGACTGAAGATGTGGAGTGAAGTTGTTGCAACTTTCGGAAGGGAGAAGCAAAGACGAATGCTCGTTTACTTCCAAAAGCAAGTTCGCGAGAATTTTATGTTCAATTTCCAGAATCCCGACCTCGTTTATATGTCATTGGAGGAAGAAAACTTTGCGAAAGCCTTTTCACGCTATATCAATGAAGCCAACGTTATCGAAATAAACGAACTGTTCGGGCTTTGTCATCGCGACATCGGGCAGAACGCCAACGCCAAAGTAGTTTTCTACGATATGGCACTCAAAATGATAGTCCTTTTATTAAGGAAATAATATATTTATGTATCAAAAATTATATATACAACCTAAGCGCGACGGAGTCAGCGACTTTAGAGCTTAGGTTTCCACACATTAACAATGGATTATAAAGATATGAAATTCAAAATATGGACCGGCTGCGACCGCGGCCTGTGCCATAAAGCCTGTGGAAGACAGGATAAACAACTCAATACTTACGACTGGCTGGAGGATGTTCCGGGGAATACGGACACGACAGACCTTGTTGAAGTGCAATTCAAGAATACCCGAAAAGGATATTATCATAATGTCAATAATCTTGAGTTGAACAAAGGCGACATCGTTGCCGTTGAAGCAAATCCGGGACACGACATCGGAGTGGTTACGCTGACGGGAAGACTCGTCAAGTTACAGATGAAGAAGAACGGTGCCGTGAAATCTCCCGATGATATCAAACGGGTTTACAGGCACGCAAAGGAAATTGACTTGCAGAAATACGAGGAAGCAAAGGCCCGCGAACACGCCACAATGATTGAAAGCCGACAGATTGCCAAAAGGCTTGGCCTTCAGATGAAGATAGGCGACGTTGAATACCAAGGCGACGGCAACAAGGCTATCTTTTATTATATTGCTGATGAACGTGTAGACTTCCGTCAGCTCATTAAAGATCTCGCCGCCGCTTTCCACGTAAGAATTGAAATGAAACAGATAGGTGCGCGACAGGAAGCGGGGCGTATTGGCGGAACTGGTCCTTGCGGACGCGAACTCTGTTGCACCACGTGGATGAAAAACTTCTCGAGCGTCTCCACTACGGCTGCAAGATTTCAGGACATATCGCTCAATCCAACCAAATTGGCAGGTATGTGTGCGAAACTGAAATGCTGTCTCAACTACGAAGTTGATGATTATGTAGAGTCAAGCAGAAAACTTCCAAGCAAGGAGATTCATCTTCAGACGATGGATGCAGAATATTATCTGTTCAAGACAGACATTCTCAACGGCAAATGCACCTATTCCACAGACAAGAGACTTGCGGTGAATCTTGAAACGATTTCTGCTGAACGTGCAAAGGAAATAATCGAGATGAACAGAAACGGAGAAAGGCCATTGTCGTTGCTCAATAATGGTAAGGCAAAGCCTGACAAAAAGCCTATCGACTTGCTGGCAGGTGCCGACATCAGCCGTTTTGACAAGGATAAGACTGGCAGAAAGGGCAATAACCGTAGCAACAACCGAAACGGAAATCAGCGCAGAAACGGCAATCAAGACCAGCAGCGGAGAAACGAAGACAGAAGGCAAAACCCAAGAAATCACGGTCAGGAACAGCGAAACTCAAGACCACAACGCAATGGGCGACAGAACAATTACCGTGGCAACCGGCAAGGTGAGCAAGGAAATCAGCCTCCAAAACCAGTAAACAACAATCAGAATGAAGATTAGGGTAAACACCTTATACATACTCTCAGTGCTTATGGCTTTGGTCATAAGCACTTCTTCGTGTGATAATCCTAAAAAATACGACCACTATGAAGCCATCCCTCTTTCCGGATGGGCAAGAAACGATACGACTAAGTTCGAGATTCCCAGACAAAAGTCAGGCAACTACATTCTGGATCTGGGCATAAGGGCTTCACGAGACTATCCTTACAGGAATATCAGTCTGCTGTTGGAAAGTACCATCTACCCTAAAGACAAGAAGGACGAAAACAAAACTTTCTCGGACACAGTTGTGTGTAAGGTTATTGGTAATGATGGGGAACTATTAGGCAAAGATGGTATCAGCAGCACTGAAATCCTTCGATACGTAACTACCATTTCTCTGAAAGATTCCGATTCCATACATATCGACGTACGTCATATAATGAGCCAAGAAAAACTACTGGGCATCAGTGATATTGGAATAAGATTAACCAAAGACTAATGAACATTTGGGCTGAATCCAATTGGATTCAGCCCAAATGTTTATATATAATTGTTGTTGTCATAAGATTGTTTTATATCAAAGCATTAACGTATAAATAATCGTCCCTTAAAAAGAATCTTTCAGCGAAGAGTTCTTAAAACTCAGGCGTAATGGACATTTACATTACGCCGGCTATACTGTTTTCCTGTCGGAGCTTGGGAAAAGAAAGCAAAGGAGTTGGGAGAAAGCCTGTGAGAGGGTGGGAGGCAAGAGGACAGTCCGACGGACAAAATGCTCACAAGCCCTGCGTTCTCGGGGCTGCATCATTTCTTCCCTTGTATTCCGATTGTATTTCCTACGTACTTTTATTTGTCGCTATACCGTTCCGAGAATAGTTTCATAGCTATGAAACTATTGTCTCATAATTATGAAACAGTTGTCTCATGAAGATTCCAAATCGAAGTGCAAAAAAGAGTAGCCCTCGCCGAGAGATGCAGACGTTCTCGAAGCGTAGCGAGAGGTTGTCTGCATCTCTCGCCGAGGAAAAAGCAACAACCGGCAATACAAATTAAAAAAGGGAGACCGAAGTCTCCCCAGGATTAACTAACTTTGTATTGTTTATGTACCATCAATTAATCTCGGAGCAAAGGTCGCAAATTTTCGCCTTACTTCAAAAGAAAACCGCAAGAAAAGAAATTGCCGCCATCGTCGGCATCAGTCAGGCAACACTCTCACGTGAAATCAAACGCAACAGCACGCCCTCGGGAAAGTATATCTGGACGAAGGCGCACGACATGGCCATGGAGCGCAGGAGGCGAACGGTGAGCAACTCCAGGCTCTCCGACGAATTGGTCTGGAGAATCAAGGAATATATCGTTAATGACCAATGGTCTCCAAGACAAATATCAGGGTATCTGCGTGTGAATGAGGGGATAAAGGTGTCCCATCAGTCCATCTACAACATCATCCACAATGACCCTACAGGGAAACTTGCCGGGCACACAAGACATCAGATGAAATACAGGCATCACCCCAAGGGTGGGCATCTTCCTGTCAAGGACAGGGTGAGCATCCATGAGAGAAGCAAGGAAGTGGACGGGAAGAGATTTGGAGACTTTGAGATGGACCTGATCGTCGACCCTGCCCAAAGGGCCATACTCACACTGGTGGAGAAATCCACCAATATGTTGCTTATGCAGAAACTGCCATTTGGGAAGCAGTCGAAACCTCTGGCAAAAGCAGTCAGGAGACTGCTGCTGCCATACAAGGACAGACTGAAGACCATTACCACTGACAACGGACCTGAGTTTGCCGCACATAAGGATATCACGAAATGGTTGGGCGTGCCTGTGTACTTTGCAGATCCATATTGTCCATGGCAAAAGGGAGCCATTGAGAATACAAACAAGTTAATCAGACAATATATACCTAAAAAGGATTCCTTTGAGAACTATACGAACAAGAGGATTATGGCCATACAGAAGAAATTGAATGAAAGACCAAGGGAAAAACTAAACTTTTCCACACCAAAGTGCGAGTTCTTCAAACATGTGTTGTAATTTTGCACTTGCTGGTTGACTCTACACTCAAAGCTATGAAACAACTGTCTCATAGCTTTGAGATAATTCTCGGAACGGTGTATAAATAAATGCAGATACGAATCTTAGTTCGTGATAAACCTGATGAAGAAACATAAGATTGTGCTGAAAAGTAATGAATCTTCTTTTGTTTTAATCTCTCACAGAGAGCGCAGAATCACAGATATCATCCCTTAAAAGAAATGCTCTTGAATTATAAACGTATTGGATAAGTTACAACAAGCTCTGTAAGGTCTGCTTTAGTTTTGTGAGCCTTGACATTAATACCGATTTTCAATCCTTTCAGAGCAGGGAAAGAGTAATGTATGCCGATTCGTTCATAATAAGGAGTTTCGTTGTGTCGAGCATTGTCGCCCATCTGTCTGTGAAGATAGAAGCCGAAAGCCATTGCAAGGGACAGGTTATGATAGAAGACTTCGTGCTTGCCTGCAATACCTAATGACCAAGGGCTATGCTTCATATCTGCTCCCTTGGCAGTATCAATTTCCTTGATACGGTTGGAATAGGTGCCATAGAACCAGTCTATGCCGATCCCCGATGCCCAACGACGCGCATAGCGACACATAAGGTCGGCCTGAATGGAGTAGGCCATATAGAACTTGAAATGTTCGGTGCGATAGTTCGGGTCTGTTGATGGCGTACCGAATTGTGTGAGAAGCCAGTCTTCCAACAGGGTTTTTCCTCCGACGCCTGCTGCAACGTTCATATACCAGTACTTCCTGAACGGTGCAGGCTGAAATGCGTTCTTTTTTTCTACCGTTTCTTCGTAGTAAGGATAATACACTAAACCCAATGATGGTCCGAGCGTATTTGAGCCCTTGTTCGGGCGATACAATGCGCCATTGCTGTGATGCACAAATTCTAGACCTGCCTTCACTCCCCAATTACGGGAGAATCTGTATGTCTGATGGATTCCGGCAGCGAAATAAATGAGGAATGGCGTGCCTATAAGCTCGTTGTCGATATTGTTTTCTTTATTATATCGTTTCCTGTTATAGCCGAATCCTGCACTTAGGGAATAGCTTGTCTCCCAGTGCTTGCTGCGATGGAGGGTGCGATAGAATGTTCCGTAGAGGGATAAGGTATTTCCCAGTCGGGAATCATAGCTCACCTCCTGTGCCATTCCCCAGTCCGGATCTGGAAATCGGTGCATTCTTACGGCACCATTCATTGTATATCGAAGTCCGATTGACAGGGTGGGATATCCGAAATCTTTTGCAAAATCATCACTGTCAGAGGGTAGGGCAGAGTATCGGAGTTCGGCTGCTACGGAGCCGTTCGTTCCTTTCTGCACCCATTTTTTCTCGTATTTATCCAATGAAATAATGCTGCTGGGCGAACCGGTAACGGAGAGTCCCCAGTGTTTTGTGGAGTCTGCTTCTGATGCCATTGCATTCAATGTGGATGTGAGTATCAGTAAGAGTGTAAGAATTTTCTTCATATCAAGTAATTTGTGGTTATTTGAGTTGTTTGAGCTTAATTGAATCCGAAGATTCTCTTTACGTTTTTATTAGTCTGATCGGCAATTTCCTGTGCTGTTTCACCATATACTTCTGCTATCTTTGCTACTATGTGGACCAAAAACGCACTTTCATTCCGTTTGCCACGCATCGGGACAGGTGCCATATAAGGAGCATCGGTTTCCAGAACGATGCGTTCTAATGGGACGGTTTTCAGCGTTTCGGGCAGATTGGCTTTCTTGAACGTGAGCACACCACCGATTCCCAGTACGAAGTTATCGAATGAGAGCAATTCAGCAGCCTCCTTTTCATTGCCGGTAAAACAATGGAACACACCTCCCGGGAGTTCTTCCTGATATTTTCTCAGGATATGCACTAACTCGTTCTGCGCTTTTCGGCAATGAATCATCAATGGAAGACGCGTCTCGACAGACCATTTCACTTGTTCTTCAAAGGCTGCCAGTTGCTCCTTTTCAAATTCCCGGCTCCAGTAGAAATCCAACCCGACTTCGCCCACGGCTATACAGTATTTCGTTTCGTCGAGATGCAGGCGCATCTGTTTGAGAACGTCCTCGTAGTCTGCCTTCACGTCTTCGGGATGCAGCCCGACCATCGGATAGGCAAAGCCGGGGAATTGCGTGCAGACCGACTTTATCGTATCTATTGAATCCAGATTGATGGCAGGAAGGAAAACCTTTGAAACGCCTGCTTCTCTTGCTCTTGCCACCACTTCGGGCAAGTCTTCCTTAAATTCTTCTCCATCAAGGTGGATGTGTGTATCTATCATCGTCATCTAATATTATCAATATGAAATTGGCATAAACTTATACGGCAAATGCCGTTCTTTAGCAATGGCTTCGGTCGTTCCCTAACAACGGCTTCAGTCGTTCCTAAGGAAGTCCTCAGGCCGTTCCTAAGGAACCGTTCGAACCGTTCCTGAAGGTTGGGGTTTAAGGCTGAAAAATTATCGAATCTGCAAGTAGATTGCCGTCTGATGTTCAGAAAGAAATAGTATGACAACTGAACAATGCTACTTGCCGATTCGTTAAACTCACAAGCCTGTTTGCTTTCTTAGAGGTTTTCAATGAACCAGTTGGCAACCTGCTGGAGCAAGTGCTGACGGGTTTTTCCTCCGAAGATGCTGTGATTTCTGTTTACATATAAGTTCTCCTTGAAATCTTTTCCTGCCTGAACCAATGCTTCAGAATATTCGTAGGCATTCTGAATATGCACATTGTCGTCAGCTATACCGTGGCAGATAAGGAGTTTGCCGTGCAGCTTTTCGGCTCTGTTTATAGGATTGATGGCATATCCATCTGCATTCTCTTGCGGGGTGCGCATATATCGCTCGGTATAGACGGAATCATAGTAACGCCAGTTGGTTGGAGGTGCAATGGATACTCCCGCCTTGTAGGCGTTCCTTCCGTCGCTCATACTCATCAGCGTGTTGAAACCACCGAAACTCCAGCCCCAAATGCCGATGCGGCTTGCGTCCACATAAGGCTGTTTGCCCATCCACAGAGCTGCTTCCACCTGATCTTTAGACTCTAAATATCCAAGTTTCAAATAAGTACACTTCTCAAAATCAGCACCACGTGCGCCCGTTCCTCTGCCATCTACGCAGGCCACGATATAGCCGTGCTGATTGAGATATGTGTCGAACAAGCCACCGTTTCCCATAGAGCCTGCCGTCCAACTGTCTACGACCTGCTGACTTCCGGGGCCGCTGTACTGATGGAATATAACAGGATACTTCTTATTAGAGTCAAAGTTCTCTGGTTTTGCTATCCAACCGTTCAGTTCAACGCCTTCGGAAGTGGTGAACTTGAAGAACTCGCGCTTCGACATATTGAATTTTGCCAGTTCGGCCTTTAGCTTGTCGTTGTTGAGCACTTCTCTTACCAGTTTGCCCTGATTGTCGTAGATGGAATAGACATAAGGATTGTTTCTGTCGCTCCAGTTGTTCAGGAAATATTTGTAATCGCCCGAGAACACGGCATTGTTCCATCCATCCTTGTTGGAAAGCATCGTAACCTTTCCGTTCTTGTCGGCAACGTATATTTCGCGCTGCATCGGAGTCTTCATAGCAGCTTGGAAATAAGTGTTTCCCGATGTTTCGTCATAGCCGTACACTCTTATCACGTCGTAATTTCCATTCTCAATCTGACGTATCTGCTTACCGTTGATATCGTAAAGGAAAAGGTGCATCCGTCCGTTACGGTCGGAAGGCATAAGAATATGATCTTTCAGAATGCTGATTCCTTCCATAGCCTCTTCCTTCACGTACTTTGCAACGCTTTCCTTGATAATCAAATTGCATTCACTGGTCAGAGGATTGCAAGCGTAAAGCTGGAGAAGATCCTGATGGCGGTTCATCGTGTAGATGATGATTCTGTTGGCAATGCTCGTCGGTTTCACCCTCGGGATATATCCGTCAGCATCCAAAGGCAGGTTGTATTTTGCAGTCTTGCCGTCAGCAAGCGAATACGACCAGACACTCACTTTTGCATTATCTTCGCCTGCTTTAGGATATTTATAGGAATAATCGCCCGGATAGACTTCGTATTCCTTTCTCTGTGGTTTAGCACCTTGGAACATCTGAAGGGAATAAGTCTTAACCTTTGATTCATCAAAGCGAATCCAACTCAATGTCTTGCTGTCTGCACCCCACGCCAAGGCATTGTTGAATCCAAATTCCTCTTCATACACCCAGTCAGGAATACCGTTGATGATTTCATTGAACTTGCCGTCGGTCGTAATCTGCTTTTCCGTCTGTCCGTCCGTGATGAAGATGTTGTTGTTTCTCACGAAAGCTATCTTTCTGCTGTCAGGAGAGAAAGTAGGAATCTGCTGCAAACCGCCTTCTGATAATTTCTTGATGCTTTTGTCCTTTACGTTGTAGAGATAATATTGCGCTTTATAAGAACGGCGGTAAATCCGTTCAGTCTCTGTTTGAATCAGAATAAAAGCACCGTCATCAGAGATCTCATAACCGTCAATCTCTTCTATCTTCACGCCACTGATTGTATTGACATCAAACAGCACCCCTGTCTGTTTACCGGTCTTGAACGAGAATTTCTCAATCTTCTTGCCATCGCCTGAGATACTTGCATATTCGGAAGTACCCTTCAGAGGGTTGATGCCGTGAATGGTTTTGGCAACCAAAGAGTTGTTCGTAACTTGCTCAATAGTTATTGGCTCGCCAGCTAAGGCTTGATTAGCCAAAGAAAATATTGCAGCACATACTAAAAAAAACTTTTTCATTGTATATTTTATTGATTTAATGCAACAAAAGTACAAAATATTAAGTAAATTTGCAATAGTAAATGGAACAATACTATAATGATTTTGGAAATTGGATCAGAAAGCAATTTCCATTCCGTGTTCAGAAGATTTCAATCGATGCAGGTTTCACTTGTCCGAACCGTGACGGAAGGATAGGCAAGGGGGGCTGTATTTTCTGCGACAATAAAACTTTCAATCCTTCTTATTGCGAGTCTTCCAAGAGCATAACCCAACAACTGGAAGACGGAAAAGCCTTCTTTGCAAAGAAATATCCCGATATGAAATATCTGGCATATTTTCAGGCATATACGAATACTTATGACTCGGTGGAATCCTTGCGTCGGATGTACGAAGAAGCTCTTGGCGTGAAAGACGTAGTCGGCATAGTCATCGGCACGCGTCCCGACTGTGTGAGTGATGAACTTTTAGATTATTTGGAAGAGTTGAACAGGCAGACTTTCCTGATAGTGGAGTATGGAATTGAGAGCTGCAATGACGAAACGCTGAAACTCATCAACAGAGGACACGACTTCGCCTGTACCAAACGTGCCGTGGAGGAAACTGCCAAACGTGGCATAAAGGTCGGTGGACATATCATCGTCGGACTGCCGGGCGAAGACCCGGATGAAAGTCTTCGACAGGCATCTGTCATATCTTCATTGCCATTGACGATATTGAAAGTTCATCAACTGCAAATCATTCGCGGCACGAAACTCGCAAGGATGTACGAGAAAGAGCCTTTCCATTTATATAGCGTTGAAGAGTACATCGACCTCATTGCCCGATTCATTCAGTTGTTGAGAAAGGATTTGGTGTTGGAAAGATTTGTCAGTCAGAGTCCTCCCGAACTACTTGTAGCTCCTAAATGGGGCTTGAAAAACTATGAATTTACGAATCTTCTCAACAATCATCTAAGGATAATGATGGAAAGGAAGTAGAAGTTTGACCCTTAATTTAATTATCAGTAGAAAAGAAATATAAAAAGAGGTTGGGCATATCAGTTGCGCAACCTCTTTTTTATACTAACACTTTTCTTCTGTTTTAATCTTTCTAATTAGAAAGCAGTAACTTAGGATTTGTCGTTTAGTTCCTTCATATCAATGAACTGCTGCTTTTCATCGTAGAATTCGTACTGCATAAAAGCGAGTTTCTGAGAAGGAATGATACTAATGCCGAATCCGTACTTCATCTGCCACTTGCGCTTCAAGGAGATTATGCCTTGATTGATGTAGGCAGCAACGTAAGGATGTACGTGCAAACTGAACTTCTTGATTCCAATCTTGTTTATCAAGCGGTCAATCTTGCGCTCAAGCTGATCGGTAAACAGGATGCTGGAACGAATCTTGCCTGTGCCGAAACACGTCGGGCAGTCTTCTGCGACATCAACATCCATAACCGGACGAACACGCTGGCGTGTAATCTGCATCAGACCGAATTTGCTGAGCGGCAGGATATTGTGCCGAGCACGGTCTTTCTGCATCGCCTTGCACATACGTTCGTAGAGCATCTGTCGGTCTTCTGCGAGATTCATATCAATGAAGTCTACAACAATGATGCCACCCATATCACGCAGTCTTAGCTGTCGTGCCAATTCGTCTGCCGCACCCAAGTTGGTGTCAAGAGCGTTCTGTTCTTGTCCTTTGTCTTTTGCACGGTTTCCGCTGTTTACGTCTACAACGTGCATTGCTTCTGTGTGTTCGATGATGAGGTAGCAGCCGTGACCGTAGTTGATGGTCTTACCAAAGCTGGATTTGATTTGCTTTGTAACATCAAAGTTGTCGAAGATTGGCAATTTGCCATTGTACTTTTTCACTATGTTCGCCTTTTCAGGGGCAATGAGAGAAACATAGTGCTGTACGGCTGTACAAATCTCCTCGTCGTTCACATAGATATTCTCATAGGTAGGATTGAAGAGGTCGCGGAGCATTGCCACGGCACGTCCTGTCTCTTCAAAAATAAGTTGTGGGCGATTCTGAGTTTTCTGCACCTTGGTGATGGCTTCTTCCCATCTGCTCAAGAGCACTTTCATCTCAGCATCCAGTTCGGCTACTCTCTTTCCTTCAGCAACCGTCCGAACGATTACGCCAAAATTCTTTGGGCAAATGCTCTGAATGAGTTGCTTGAGGCGAGCGCGCTCTTCGCCGCTTTTAATCTTGGAGGAAACGTTTACCTTGTCCCCGAAAGGGATGAGTACAATGAATCGGCCTGCGAACGATAGTTCGCCAGTAAGGCGCGGTCCCTTGGTAGAAATGGGTTCTTTTACAATCTGCACCATTACCTCTTGTCCGACCTGAAGTGCATTCTGGATGCTTCCATCCTTCTTCAAGTCTGGCAAGTGGCTGGCTTTCTGAATAGGGTAGAGACGTTTCCTGTCGCTTTGTACCTGTTTGAGATATTTCGCAAAGGAGTCGAACTGACTTCCTAAGTCAAGATAGTGAAGAAATGCGTCGCGTTCATAACCAACATCTACGAAACAGGCGTTAAGGCCCGGCATCAGTTTCTTGACCTTTGCAATGTAGATGTTTCCAACTGAAAAATTGGCTTCTCTCGGCTCTCGCTGGTATTCCACCAGTCGCTTGTCTTCGAGTAATGCAATCGAAATCTCTTTCGGTTGGGCATCAATAATTACTTCGCTTGTCATTTTCTCCTGTTTTATAAATACTTTATGGTGTATTTATATTCAATAAAAACGAGACTTGTCTTCGCACTCCCAGGGAAAGGAGTATTATGCGATGACACGCCCCGTCAAGTTCTGAAAGACCAGTTTGTGCTTTCTGCCCCAGAGGCTTACTTGCTCTTGTGTCTGTTCTTTCTTAATCTCTTCTTACGCTTGTGCGTAGCCATCTTATGTCCCTTCTTCTTCTTTCCGTTAGGCATAGCTTTAAAATTTTAAATTGTTATTATAATATTTTGTTTCTTTCTTGTCTTACTTCTTCATATCCTCGATAAAAGTCTTTGCTGGCTTGAATGAAGGGAAGTCGTGTGCAGGAATAGTGATTGTCGTATTCTTTGAGATGTTACGAGCAGTCTTTTCAGCACGATGCTTTACGATAAAACTACCGAAACCACGGAGATATACGTTTTCCTTCTTGTCAAGCAAGCTGTCTTTGATAGCGTCCATAAAAGATTCTACAACCGCCGACACGTCTTTCTTGGCAATGCCGGTCGAAGATGCAATCTCGTTGATGATATCTGCCTTTGTCATTTTCTTTAATTTATCTTTGTTATTATGTATTCTTACCTATCTCTTCATAACGGAATGCAAAGATACTCATTTTCAGATAAATACGAAAATGTTTTTTACTATTTTTTGCAAAAACTCTTTTACACACGCTTTCGGTATCCTTTTTTTCATTATCTTTGCACTATAAATATATAAGGTGTATGAAGACTGCGATAGGAATAGACGTTGGGATTTCGACTACCAAAATTGTTGGAATCCGTGATGGAATGGTAGTGAACCCACTGCGCATCAAGGCTACCGACCCGATAACTTCTCTCTATGGAGCGTTTGGCAAGTATCTGTATGACAACAAGATAGAGCTTAACGATGTAGACAAGGTGATGATTACCGGTGTGGGCTCTGCTTATATCGACAAGCCTGTGTATGGGCTGCCGACCGAGAAAGCCGATGAGTTTCTGGCAGACGGTATGGGTGCCCAGTTTGCAGCGAATCTTGAGCGGATGATTGTGGTTTCGATGGGAACAGGCACTTCGCTGGTGGAATGCAACGAAGGAAAAATCAAACATATTGGTGGAGTGGGTATCGGTGGAGGTACGCTCAATGGCTTGTCAAGACTTTTGCTCAGCACCGACGATATTCATCAAATATCCGATTTGGCAATGAAGGGGGATATATCAAACATCAACTTGGAGATTGGCGATATTTCCGCTCATCCGCTCCCCGGACTTCCAATGAATGCCACAGCATCGCTCTTTGCCAATGCTCAAGGCAATGCAAGCAGGGAGGACATTGCGCTTGGGTTGATTTGTCTGGTGCTTCAGTCCATTGGTTCGGCAACGATTTTGAGTGCGTTGAATAGTGGTATCAAGGATTTCGTGTTGATAGGCAACTTGACGCTATTGCCGCAGTGCAAAGTTCTCTTCCCTATGATGGAACAAATCTATGATGTGAATTTCATTATTCCGAAACATTCAGAGTTCTGTACGGCTATTGGTGCAGCTTTGCAGGCGAAGAAATAACAGTTCTTCGTTTAAAGAAATTGCCCTGCCTTGGAAATGTTAGGCCGTGATTCTGATTGATGCAATGTCAGGAATGTTCTGTAACCTGTAAATTCCTGAAAATCAGACGATAAATAATTGCTTTCCATTCTTGCGAAGAACGCCGCGCAATCTTCGCAAGAATGCACGGTATTTTTGCGAAGAATGAAACGCATTCTTCGGATAGTTGTAAATCACTTGAATTTAGGGTAATTTCATACTCAAGAATATGAGGTTGCAAATGAGTTTGTCCTCGGATATATGAAGGTGTGTTTGCGAATAAGGCCGGTCATAAACTTCACGCTGTTGAAAGCATTGTCAGAACTCAGATAAAATATTATGCCCTCGTACTTCAATAGAAATACGAGGGCATAGTGCAGTATATAATCTTATTTTTCTTATTTATCTTTTCTGCCAAAGAGTGAGAAGTGGACGTAACGCTTCGGATGTGCCTTCAGGTTTACCATCAGACTGTCCATATTTGCCAATGTGTTGGACAGATTGTTGTAGAGCGTAGGGTCGTTCATCAGCAAGCCCATAGAACCTTTGTTGCTGTTCAATGTTGCGGTCAGCGTGTTTACATTGTCCAGTGCTGTGTTGAGTTTTGCCATTGTTGTGGCAATATCCAGTGCATTTACCTTGCTGTTGATGTTTGCCATCAGCCCGTCTGCTCCCTTCAAAGCACTCCGAGCCTCCGTAATGCCACTATTGGCATTCGCCATCAGGCTGTTTGTGTTGTCCATAAGATTACCGGCTTTTGCGCTCATAGCAGGCAGAGTGCTGTTCATTTGAGCCAGCAGAATGTTTAATTGCTTGGTGGAGGTAGTCAAATCGGCTGTAATCTTGTCTACATTGTGGATGGAATTCTTGACAGAAGGGTCAGCAAGAACGGAGTTTACATTGGCAAGAATGCTGTCGAGCTTTGGTAACATTTTCTGGATAGACGGCACCATATTTTTCACTTCGCCCATTGCGCCGTTGTTGATGCTGCCGTTGATAACACCATTTTCAGCCAGCCATTTGGTGCTTTTGCCCAGAACGAGATTTACCTGTACGTTACCCATCAGGTCGCTGATGATTTCAGCCGTGGTTCCTTCGGGAATTTTCATATTCCTATCAATATCAACGCCTACGCTGATACCTTTTTCGGGGTGGTTGTAATCGTAGGCAATATCCTTCACAATGCCCACCTTGAAGCCATTTGCATAGATAGGGCAGGTTGTGGTAAGCCCGCTGATATCGTCAAACTGCATCTTGTATCGTGTGTCTGTGGAAAAGAGGTTGAGTCCTTTCAGGAAATCCATACCGAAAAACAATATTATTATTCCACAAATAGCCACGAGTGCTATCTTTACTTCTGGTGTTAGAATCTTTTTCATAATTACTTTGTTTGTTGATTCCTCTTTGCAAATTCGCCAATCGCAACGCTGGTGTTCATTCGTTCACCATTCTTGAATGCGATAATGAACGCTTCTGGGAAATCTTTTCTAAGTTTCTGGCGCAGGCGAACCACTTCGTTATAGTCCTCGCTGGCACCGATTGTATATTTATAAACATTTCCTTCCTGGAATGAATCTACGTCGTTGTGTCCCTTGAAATGCTCGCTGCCAGGGCGCAACTGTCGGTTGATGGCAAATATCTGCACCTTGAAGATAGGACGAATTTCATTACCGGAGGTGTTGTTCTCCTTCTTTTCCTCTGGTTTCTTTGCAGCGACTGTCGCTTTCTTTTCCGATTTCACGTTTCTGCTGACAGATGCTTGCTCTTTCTTTTTGTTTTGGGTTGAAGCCTGAATGTTAGTTTTTTTCTCTTTTATAGCCTTTACTTCCTTTTCTTTTTTAATCTGAGTTGGCTGAGAAACTGCAACATTTACTTTTGGAGCGATCTTTACATCGTCGATGGTTTTAGGTTCTATCTTGGTAACAGTCGTAACCTTTGGCACCTGTTGAGGATAGTTTCCTTTGTAGGGAATAACCAAATGGTCGTCTACTTTATTCTTATATTCTACAAATGCTTCATAAATGCCACGCGCCATCAAGTCAATACCTTCCTCTGTGTTCAGAAATTGCTCTTCTTCTTCTGCCGTTATGAATCCCAATTCTATCAGACAGCCCGGCATCGACGTTTCGCGCAGCACCAGAAAGCCTGCCTGATGCACACCTTTGTCGATACGGTTTGCCTTGCTGCACACGGAATGCTGAATGAGTTGCGCCAGTTGAACGCTCTTTTCCATATTGGCGTTCTGCATAAACTCGAACATTATGTAGCTTTCAGAAGAATTTGGGTTGAATCCTTCGTAAGTCTGCTGATAGCCCTGTTCCAATGAGATTACGCCGTTCTCACGCATAGCCACGTCAAGGTTGTCTTTTGCACGGTGCATACCGAGTGTATAAACCTGAAACCCTCTTGGCGAACGACCCGGAGGGACTGAATTGGTGTGAACGGACACGAATAAGTCGGCTTTTGCCTTGTTGGCTATTTCCGCGCGACCCTTCAATGGAATAAAAACATCGGTCTTTCTTGTATAAACTACATTGACATCTGACAAATTGTGCTCTACTAATCTTCCAAATGCCAAGGCAACGTTCAGGTTTATATCTTTTTCTTTCGATATTGCACCGATTGCTCCGGCATCGCGGCCACCGTGTCCGGGGTCAATTACCAATGTAAACTTCCCCTTGGCACTGGTAATATTCAGTCCCAATCCGAAAGTCAATACAAATAGCAACAATACCTTCTTAACCATACTGTACATTTAAAAAGCAAAGTTACGTATTTTTATTCAGAAACTCGGAAGCTCTTATTGGGTTTTATCATTTATTAAATGTAATTCCACGCCTGCACCATCGCAGTCTGCTCCCATAGGTGGATTCAATTTAGTAAGTTTCAGGTCGATTCCTTCGATTTTTGGAAATGCTTCCGTCAGTTCATCGACAATGTTTCCAGCCACGTTTTCCAACAGTTTTGCAGGTCGTTTCATTATCGCTTTCAATAATTCGAATACCTCTGCATAGCTCAGCGTGTCTTCAACGTCGTCCGACTGCATTGCCTTTTCAATGGGATATTGTAAGCGAAGGTCGATGAGGTAATCATTGCCAACCTCTCGTTCCAAGTCTCCCACACCGATATAAGCGTGGAATCGGACACCTTTTATATATATATAGCTCGATTTCAGAATCATAATGTAGCTCCTCCGGAATGGAGGAGCTGTTTGTTTAAGAATTAATTATCCACATCTTGAAGCACCGCAACTGGTGCAAATCAGGCAGCCTTCCTGATAGACGAGGGTTTCCTGACCACAAGCAGGGCACTGCTGGCCCGACGCTTTCGTTCCGTCTGTAACATATTTCTTCAGCGCGCGCTCTACACCGTTCTTCCAAGTATTGATGCTTTCGTTCTTCAACTGCAATGAACTCACGAGGTTTATCACATTGTCGATTGGCATTCTGTAACGGAGCACACCCGAAATGAGCTTTGCGTAGTTCCAATATTCGGGATTGAATTTCTCTGAAAGCCCCTCTACGGTTGTTTTGTAGCCACGTTTGTTCTCGAACTGGAAGTCGTAACGGCGGCTTCCGTCTTCATTTGTAGACTTGATAATCTTACCCTTGGTAACACTCTTCGGCAAGGCAATTCCTTCTTCGTCGTCTTGCAGACCGGTAAAAATCTCATAGGGATAGCCATCTAACAAACCAACGAATGCCACCCACTTATCCTTGTTGTTCTGGAAACGCACGACATCGCAATCCAAAACGGCCGGACGTACCTCAACAACGTGAGGAGGCTGGCAGATATGCTCGTGATGTTCTTCTGCTGAACTCAAATCCTTAGTCTTTTCTTCCGATGCCAGTTCTTCTTTCTTTTTCTTGTCTTTCTTTGAAACGGAAATCATCACGCCGGAACGAGAGCCGTCTCGATAGATGGTGCAGCCCTTGCAACCACTCCTCCAAGCCTCAACGTAAAGTTTGTTTACCAATGCTTCGTCCACGCTATTCGGCAGATTTACGGTAACAGATATAGAATGGTCCACCCATTTCTGAATAGCTCCCTGCATACGCACCTTCATCAGCCAATCAACATCGTTTGCCGTTGCTTTGTAATAAGGAGATTTCTTCACAAGGTCATCAATTTCTTCCTGTGTGTACTTCTTTGTTGAATCGATGCCATTGATGTTCATCCAGTCAAGGAACTTCTGATGGTAGACGATATACTCTTCAAATGAATCGCCAACTTCATCAACATAGTCTACGTGTGCGTTGGTATCGTTCGGATTCACCTTGCGACGACGTTTGTAAACAGGCATAAAGACTGGTTCTATACCTGATGTGGTCTGTGTCATCAGCGAAGTTGTGCCCGTAGGAGCGATTGTAAGACAGGCAATGTTGCGACGACCGTATTTTGCCATATCGTTATACAGTTGCTCGTCTTCTTCTTTCATACGGAGGAGGAATGGATTGTCGGCCTCGCGAGCTGCGTCGAACACCTCAAAAGCACCACGTTCCTGTGCCATCGTAACGGATGAACGGTAGGCATTCAATGCCAAAGTCTTGTGTACTTCAACAGAGAAATCCGTAGCTTCCTGTGTTCCGTAGCGCAATCCCATCGCTGCAAGCATATCGCCCTCGGCAGTAATGCCCACACCTGTACGACGTCCCTTGCCGCTCTTGTCCTTGATTTTCTCCCAAAGATGATATTCTGCATTCTTTACTTCCTCGTTTTGTGGGTCGGTCTTTACCTTTGCCATAATCAAGTCGATCTTTTCCATTTCAAGATCAACGATGTCATCCATCAGACGCTGAGCTAACTGAACGTGTTTCTTGAACTTCTCGAAATCGAAATAAGCATCCTTTGTGAACGGATTCACTACGTATGAGAACAAGTTGATTGACAACAGGCGGCAACTGTCGTATGGACACAATGGAATCTCGCCGCAAGGGTTGGTAGATACGGTCTTGAATCCCAAGTCGGCATATCTGTCGGGAAGACTTTCACGCACGATCGTATCCCAGAACAACACTCCCGGCTCGGCACTCTTCCAAGCATTGTGAACAATCTTTTCCCAAAGTTTCTTTGCAGAAACATTCTTGCTGTAAGATGGATTATCGCTGTCGATTGGATATTTCTGCTCAAATTCCTTATCATTAACGGCCGCTTCCATAAACTCATCGGTCAATTTCACGGACACATTGGCACCGGTAACCTTACCTTCCTCCATCTTTGCGTCGATGAATGCTTCGGAATCAGGATGCTTGATGCTTACAGACAACATCAGCGCACCACGACGGCCATCCTGAGCCACCTCGCGCGTACTGTTTGAATAGCGTTCCATAAAAGGAACAAGGCCGGTTGAGGTCAGCGCAGAGTTGTTCACGGGCGAACCCTTCGGACGAATGTGGCTCAAATCGTGCCCGACGCCGCCACGGCGTTTCATCAGTTGCACCTGTTCTTCGTCGATTCGGAGGATTGCACCGTAAGAATCGGCATCGCCATCGAGTCCAATCACAAAGCAGTTTGACAACGATGCCACCTGATAGCTGTTACCGATTCCGGTCATCGGACTTCCGGCAGGAATGATATAGCGGAACTGGTCGATAAGGTCGAAGATTTCCTGCGCACTTACAGGATTCTTATACTTCTTTTCGATGCGGGCTATCTCGTTGGCAATGCGCCAGTGCATATCTTCGGGCGACTTCTCGTAGATGTTGCCGAAGCTATCTTTCATAGCATACTTGTTTATCCACACACGGGCAGCCAGTTCGTCGCCCTTGAAGTATTCCAAAGAGGCCTGAAATGCCTCTTCGTGAGAATATATTTTATTGGTTTCCATTTGTTGTTTAGTAAAATTTCTGCTTGCGAAGTTACTAATTGTTTTCCAAAAGTGAAAACTTTTCAGTAACTTTGTATCGTAAAAATTTCAAAAATGGAAAGCTTAAAAAGAAGAAGAACAATAAGAAAGTTCTCACAGAGAGAACTTTCCAACACACTCTTAAAGGAGTTGTTGAGTGAAGCGGAAAGGACACCTACGATGGGCAACCTGCAACTTTACTCGGTGGTGGTAACGAGAGATGCCGACAGGAAAAAGAAACTTGCACCGGCTCACTTCAATCAGCCTATGGTGGAAGGTGCTCCGGTGGTGCTCACTTTCTGTGCGGATTTCAGAAGAACGAGCCTTTGGGCGAAGCAACGAAAGGCCGAACCGGGCTACGATAACTTCCTCTCGTTTATGAATGCTGCAACCGATGCGTTGCTCTACTGTCAGACTTTCTGCAACATTGCCGAAGAAACAGGTCTCGGCACGTGTTTCCTCGGCACAACCATCTATTGCCCGGATGCCATTATCGATGCTTTGGAACTCCCTGAACTCGTTATGCCGGTTGCCACCATCACAATCGGATGGCCCGATGAATTACCGGCACTTACTGATCGTTTGCCTATTGAGAGCATTCTACACGAAGAAGTCTACGAAGATTATACGCCCGAGCGCATCGACCTTTTTTATAATGAGAAGGAAAACCTTGAGGAAAACAAGCATTTCGTGGAAATAAACAACAAGGAAACCCTTGCGCAGATTTTCACGGACATCCGTTACAGAAAGAGCGACAACGAAACTATGTCCGCTACTTTGCTGAATGCGCTGAAACGTCAGGGGTTTATCGAATAAAATTTGATATCTTGCAAAGAACTTTTATCTGGTATCTGGCAAATTTAGATTTCAAATGAACTGCGACACTTGTTTAATTATAGATAAATCATAACTCATTGAAAATCAGTTGATAATGATATTGTTTTCAATTGTGCGAAGAATGCGTTCCAATCTTCGCACAATTACAGTGCATTCTTGCGAAGATTAGAGAGCATTCTTCGGTTACTTGTAAATTAGGTATTTTACTGCTTATTTTCCTTTCCCTGAAAATTGAAAGGCAGTAATGTTTTATCTGCTTACTTTTTACTAATAGATAACAGGAAAAAGCCGTATCATCACTTAAATCTTTAAAGTGGATGATACGGCTTTTTAATATCGGCGAAGCGTGGAATATTTAGTTTATGATTCTTTTTCTGAAAACCGAATTGAATCTCCTTGTATTTACTGTTTTAGTTGAACACTCCAATTGAAATGCCGAAGTTATATCCCTTCTGCCGTTCTTCATTGTTGGCAGACTGGAAACCTCCATTTGCCTTTATGTACCACATTCCACGGACTTTCCTGATACTTAGCGGGAACTGATACATAACCTGAAGCTGCGTATGGAATACGTTGGCATCGTAATACCTGAAGTCAGGGATGAGTACGCTCTTCGCATAGTCTGTTGTCGGGTCGGCAAGGTTCAGTTCTGACTTTGTGGCAAAACTGTAGCCGAGTACGAGGTCGAGTGTCAGACGATTGTTGAACAGCGAGACACCATCTTCTGTCTGAAGATTGAAACGGCCGTATTTCGATTTGCTCTTGTTGAGCAAATGCGTGTTGCGCTGCGAACTGAGATTGCCTGCCAAGCCAAGATATGCCTTTACTTGTCTGGCATTGTTGGCTTCGTTCAGGCGAATGAGGTTGGCACGATAACGGAAATTCAAGTCCATAGTCTCCACCTGATAGCGTTTCTTGAACTCAAACTGGGTGTCGTAGCGATAAGAAGTAAGCCCGGTTGTGGCATCGTTCGTAATCACCAATTGCTGACGGTATTCGTTGGCATAGGCCTGTTGGAAATCGACCTTTACGTCAATCTGATGTATCAGCCTGTCGGTTTTTATGCGATTCTGCGACGCTATATTATATAAATAGGTGTAATAGCGTCCCGGTTCGTATTTGTAGTTGCCGTAAATATACTCCGTGCCGTGCTCAATGCTCACAGCACTCGTACTCGTGAAAGCGTCGTTCTTATAGCCATACTGGACTTCTGCACCGAAATTGTGGTTTACCCACTCACGATTGAAACTTGAATAGCCACTGATTGTTCCGTCGGCAACTTCCATTCCCGACATCAGATAATACATCAGGTTGGCATCGTTCTGAACGGTTGTCAGGCTACCCATCTTTTCCTTTCGGCGATTGTAGTGCCCGGAAAGTCCTATGGTGTGGGTGTCGTCGTTATCGAAGGAATAAGAAACGGAGGGTGTGAGTTTGTATTCCAAGAGGCGAGAGCGTGAACGAGGGTCGCGAAGGCGCGAAAGGTCGCCGAGATTATAATCCAATGCTACTCCGAAACGCCATCCGTTGAAGCTCTTTGTGCCTACTTTTGCTGTGAGTTCAAAGTCTTGATGGTCGTATTTCCCGGGGATGGAAGAGCCTGAAATGAAAGGATTTGCATTATACAGGCGATACTGGTCGCCCCAAACACGTTCTTGGGTACGCCCTATATCGAAACGGAACTTGCCGTAGCCATAAAGATACTTTCCCATTTGCTGATATCGCTCGGTAAAGAATTTCATAGAATTGGTCTCTTCGCCCTCTTGAACACGATGATAGTCGCCACCTTTGTGATAGTATCCGATGGAAGCCACACCACGATTGTCGGTTGGTTCAATGGTCAGTGCAGCCGAGTTTTCCGTGTTTCGCCACGTCTGCATCAGATCGCTGTAACGATATTCCGTGTCGCCACGAAGCGAATCGACCTGTGCGCAAGCCGGTAATGCAATCAGGGGGAGTGCTGTTAAAATATATTTTGTTTTCATTCCGAAATCAAGTCTTTTTCCTTTATCTTTCTTTGGTACGGGGAAAGATGACTCGTCAGTTTGGATAAAGGAATTATTGTAAGTTTATTTTTCTAAATTCAATATCTAACTGTCCCTGCCTGCCATTCTCTTTTTGCTTTCGAGGAAGAGTGAAAAGGCAAGGATGGTTTTCCTAATCATATTGTCTTGGAGCAATGGTGGTCGATACTTGGAAATCGTTGCTGCTGTTGTTGGTATCCATCAGAATCTTCTGACCGGCCGTACCTGTGCCGGAAGTCTTGCGATACACAACTTCGCCCGACCATCCGTTGATTGTATTCTGAAGAGCTGAGCCTGCATCGATGTCGGAATAGAGTCGTTTCTCGCCCATATCCTGCCCAGTAGACTTGTTTCTGAGGTATTCCACACCATCAATAATATAGCGTTTGGGCATCAAAGTGAACATCGTTCCACTCTTCTTACCATATTTATAGGTGCGCTTCCACGTTGTAACGTCCTCGGTTGTACGGAAAATAACGACTCCTTGTCCACTCTGAAGAATGTTGAATGTAGAAGCTCCCGAATAAATGTTGAAAGCATTGATTAACTCCTTCGTATCGGGATTGTTCTGAAACGTTCCACTTTTATCCTTGGTTTCAAAGTCTGCATCGAGCAAACTGTGTTCCAGCGGAGCATTCACACTATGGTCGATAGCACTGAGTGCCATCAGGACGGTGCCACCCGGCGCAACGAGGAATGGTTGGTCGTTTGGAATGCGAAAGGCTTGCTTCAATACAACTACCGAATCTGCGTATTCATCGTGCAAATTCTTGAGTGTGAATGCCTGTGGATTGTCCGTTTCAAGCAAACCAATGTATAATCCTGCCACATTGATGGTGTCGTCAGACTGATTATACAGTTCAATGTATCTTCCTGCACGATAGTTTCGGTTGTTGTTGTCCTTTGCACCGGCAGCATAAATCTTACCGATGACGATATCTCGCTTCAAGGATATCAAGGTGTTGAGTACGATTGGTTCAGAATTTCCTATCATATAGCCGTTTAAAGAACCTGATACCGTTGCACCGGAATTTGCTTCTTTGCTGCCAGTCAATGCGCTGTATTCGGCTGATGTCAGATGCCAAGAAACCGAAATGTCGTAAACGTCAGGAATCAGACTGCTGAAATGTGCCACACCATTCGCATCGGTAGTTGTGGAAATGCTTGTGCCGTTGGAAGTGATCGTTACTGTACGTCCCGAAAGATCCAATGCCGGATATTCAGATGGGGCAGACAATTGAATGTTTGTTGCAACATTGCCGGTTGCATCGTCGAAATCTACGCAGGCTGCAAGCACGAGTGTTGCGAGCAATGCGAAAATATATGTTATATGTTTCATAAGATGGAACTTTTAAAGATTAAAATACAACTCCACTCCGAAGTTAAAGTTGTTGGTATTTCTTTGAGTTAATGTACTCGTTTTGTTACCAGTGAGGAACGGCTCATAGTAAAGCATATTGTTCACATAGAGCGAAAGTCCTCCAAGACGGCCTAATTCCTTTGTAAGTCTGCCCGAAAGGTTCCACGTTACGGGGTTTTTCGTCGGTTCTTTATCCGTCGTTGTGCTGGCAAGGTCTTGAATGGCAACGTAATTTGTACCGATTGGAGCCGTTTCGTAATACTTTGCATCCATACCAAGATAGCCTCCCAGCATATTGGCAGTAATGTGGTGGCGTTGCAAATCGGTGTCGATCCATCCGATAGGAATGTTATTGCCTGTGTAGGATTTGTGCCAATCGTGCCAAATGGCTTGTGCAGTAAATGTCGCTACCATCTTTAAGCGAGGAATATGTGTTACGATTCGGAGCGTATTGATGAATCTTCGATACGATTCGTAGTCAAGTCCTGAAGGATAAATTACCTTGAAGGGAGTCAGTCCATAGCTCGAATAGCTCGCAGGCAGCAATGCAGACTTCACGGATTCTGATTTAATGTCGGTTGAATAGGTCTTTGTTTCCGAGTAAGCACCGTTGAAACTGAACGAAGTATGGATAGCCTTGATTTCCCCGAAGTCGAAATCGAACTCTACACCTTTGTTGATAGTGGTGTTTGTATTGCCCACTTTGCCTGTTGTCATAAAGACAATGTCCTGACGTTCAGGATTGTTGTAGTCGATAGTTGTTGCTGCGCCAGACGTGATAATCAATCCCTTTGAAGGCGTATAGACGTTTGAAGTGTAAGTGATATAATCGCTCAGGTTTCCAAAACCATTTGGCGTGCGGTCGCGATACGCCAGAAGACTGAGTTTCTTTCCGTTAGGCAACTTGAAATCCAGTCCAACTTCCACTTTGGTTGTGGTTGCATTCTTCAGATGCTTCGATGCTTCAACATTGTAAACCTGTGTGTGGTAAGCCAGTAGTTGTGCAATTTGGTCGGTCTGTGGCATATAGTTGGCAGCAACACGGTCGTCATAATTCTTATCGGGATAGAGATAATTCAAGCCGGGAGTCTTTGAATTCAGTCCGATACCTGCACGAATATCCAGCCATTTCGTGATGCTGAACGAAGCATTGAAGCGCGGACTGAGGGCATAGGTACTCAATTCGCCGAACGGTTGTAAGGAAGTGAAACGGAAACCGAGGTTGGCACGCAGCCGATTTACCTTATTGATATTCCAAGAGAAGTTGTCTTCTACGTAGGCCGACAACTGATGAATGCCCGGCACATCGGAGAATGCACGTGGACGACCGCTGCTGTTGGGGCGATAGGGGCGAGTGTCGTCGTCATTGTAATATCCCTTGCCGCTGTTCCAGTCATAGTGATAGTCCATACCGAGTTTGAATGCCTGATGCGTGTCGCCCAATTTGCAGTAGAACGAATTGTTGAGCTTTGCATATACACTTCCGGGACGGCTTTCCGTACGTCCTGTTGCAAGATAAGACTGGGTTAGCCACGGCACGATGTTGTAGCCGGTTTCCATCGCTGTTATGATAGGCAGCAGCCCCGTACTGTTGGTTACGAATCCAGAATTGATGTTGTCCGTTTCGCCGTAAGTCAAACCGAAAGTATAATTCAAGGTGCGCATAAACAGTTTGTCCACAGAAATGCGACCATTGTGCGTCAGACCGAAATTGATGTTCCGGTTCTTGCTGTACGTTCCGTCCTGAATGGCATCAGGATCTTTGCCCGACCAATCCTTTGCATAGAGCATACGGAGTTTGGTTTGCGTGTGCCATTTCTTGCTGATATCGTAGCTGTAACCCAGATTGAAAGTGGACCGGCCATAGCTTCGGGTCTTTTGGCGTGGATCGCCCCACGCCTTGGCATAATCGAAATTGAAGTTCAGAATGCCTGCACGGTTCAGCAAGAATCCTTTTCCGAGCGAAATATTCGTCATTTCGGGATTAACCTTTCCTCTTAATTGCCAAGGAGTAACGCCCATCTTGGAATTGACAACCACCAATCCACTGGTCAAGTCTCCATATTCTGCCGACGGAATGCCTCGAATCACCTCAACGCTTTCTATATTGTTGGCTGCAATCTGTCGCAAGTCTGTGCCCACGAAGGCCGTACTGCTGAACTGTCCCTGTGTCATTGCACCATTGTTGGACATCGGCACACCGTCTACCACCACACTCGAACCGAATGCGCTTGTATTGTTATTGACCAAAGTGCGGAGCTGGAGATTGGATTGTGAGGTCAAATCCGTATTTCTTATCATTTGACCGGGAATCAACTGCATAATATCAGACAGGGAACTCGCCTGAAGATGGTCGATAGCCTGACGGCCAATGATCGAGCTTGTTGATGCCCCCGACGCATTCTGCCTTGCAGTTACCGTTACTTCTCTCAAGGCAAGAGAGGTTGGAACCAGCGCAACGTTCACGTTCAGGTCAGTTTCTATCTTCAAGTTCGTCGTGTATTCCTCGTAGCCTACATAAGTTACCCTCAGAACGAAATTTCCGTTCGGAACTTTTTCAAACCTTGCTTTACCGTCTATATCCGTTACCGTAATCGAACCAAGTGGATTCAGCGTGGCAGTAGCCATCATCACTGCTTCCTTTGTGTTCTTGTCCGTTACGCTGATCGAGATGGTTTTGTTGCCCGCTTTTGCCTCAATCTGTGCATTGGCTGTCGGGGCAAACCCCACGAAGAGTAGGGCGATAAGACTTAGAAGTCTCACGATTTTCATATATTAAGTGTATTATGTTTATTCTGTACAATCTATTAAAAACGTTGCAAAGTTAGATAGAAGATGTGGAACTCGCAATACTCAAAGATAGGTATGAAACACGGTGGCTTTAAACATTTTCCGAGCAGTTCTACTTTAGTAGGTATGCTTATGAAAAGCGTGATACATTTTTGGGGAAAATAGTTTACAAACATTGCTTCATAATGCCGATATTTTCAGCAAGATATTTTTATTTTTCAAATACGCGGTTTTTGAGTGTGCAAAGATAAGGAAATCATTGTCAGCTCTGTACGGAATATGATTCGCATTTGTGCATCTGTAAAGACAGAAAAACTTCTTAAATAGACGAATAAATACGACTTAACGATCTTATTTTTCCTCCTTTCTTTCGTACTTTCGCATTGCATTCTTGCGATAATCAGTTTGCGTTTATCGCAAGAACGCATAATAACCTTCGTATATTTGCAACTAAATACTGCGAAAATAGCATCTGAAGCATAAAAACAGAGCCTGATTTTTTCTGAAACGAAGAAAAATTTTGTGCGTTTTTTGGTAATTAAATATTACAGAATGTTGAATGTTTTAGACGTTCAGCGAACTTTAATCTTACTTGCCGAAAGCCTGCAATTCTCTGTGTTTGGGATAAGATGATGAATATATATATTGACGGATTTACAAATAATTTGTTCAGAAACATAGGATTGTTCTCTCAGTTTTTCATTATTTTCTTGACCGAATGAAGTAATATTCTTATTTTTGTATCTATAAAATTTATGATAAAACCGTGCAACAGAAAGAATATATACAGCACTATGATTCGCCACTTGGTGGAATGTTGCTCAGCAGCGATGGGGAAGGACTGACAGGTTTGTGGTTCGATGGACAGAAATATTTCGCTTCTACATTGGATAGGGAAAATGCCATTGATGCCGAATTGGCTGTGTTCGGTGAAACAAAACGGTGGCTCGACCTCTATTTCAAAGGTGTTCAACCCGACTTTTTGCCTGCATTGCACCTCATTGACACACCATTTCGTCAGCGGGTGTGGCAGTCGCTTATGCGTATTCCACGTGGCAAATTAACAACTTATGCTGCTATCAGCCGCGAGATTGCTGCAGAGCGCAAGAAAGGTGCGATGTCGGCACAAGCTGTTGGTAGTGCTGTGGGGCATAATCCCATTTCTATCATCATTCCCTGCCATAGAGTAGTGGGAAGCAACGGAAGTCTGACAGGATATGCCGGTGGAATTGACCGTAAGATAGCCTTGTTGAGGCTTGAGGGAATAGACACGGACAAGCTGTCAATGCCTTGATTTTTTGCAAATAAGCCTTTCCCGAGAGCATAGCTGCTTCTGAATTTTATTTTTAATCGTAGCAGAATGCTGCATTATTTACTATCTTTGCCTCCAAAAATTCCGAACGAATGAAACAATATACCGACCTTTTCATCGATTTTGACGATACACTATACGATACACACGGAAATGCGCAGATAGCATTGAGAGAATTGTACGACTGTTTTCGTCTCGATGATTATTTTGATGATGCAGAACGATTCTATAAAACTTATTGGGACGTAAACGTGGCTTTATGGGCGCAGTATTCCCGTGGAGAGATTACGCGCGATTATCTTATCGTTGAGCGTTTCCGCCGTCCACTTTCGTCGGCTGTTCGCCGTCCCGAGGGTTGGCCCGACAAGGAGTATTGCGTGGCGATGAGCGATAAGTTTCTTGAGCTTTGTTCGGAAAAACCGGGCGTAATCGAGGGAGCGCACGAACTGATGGATTATCTGAAGGGTAGGGGATACCGTTTGCACATTTGCAGCAATGGTTTCGGCGAAGTGCAATACAAAAGGCTGAAAGCCTCACGGCTGATTGATTATTTCGACACCATCGTGCTCAGCGAAGACGCCGGTGCGAACAAGCCTTCTTCCCAATTCTTCGATTATGCCCTGAATCAAACCGGTGCGAAGGTGGAATCCACCCTGATGATTGGCGATAATTACGATACCGACATCCTCGGAGCGATGAATGCCGGCATCGACACGATGCTCTTCAACCGATGGGGAAATGCCGATGCGCTGTTTGGCACCATAAACTTCACGGTTGATTCCCTCCCGCAGATAATGGACGTTTTGTAACTGAGAAGTTTCGTTTTGCCAGACTCGTTGAAGTCCTAAGAAAGTATATGAAGAATAAAATAACGATAGCTATTATCTAATCCATCATATAGCATTTAATGATAGGAATGATATATAAAGACGAAAAGTGAGACGCATTTTAAAAGTTCTGTATCAAACTTTTAAGACGAGTCTCACTTTTTAATGTGTCGTGTTGCAGATTCTAATGTATCGACAAGGAATTAGAATTGCAAGCTACGTGTTTATTTTACGAATACCTTGCTCAAATCATCATTTACTTTTACGATGTAGATAGCTGACTGTACGGGGAACGAGAAGCGACCTTCCTGACTTGCATAGGTTTTAGTAATCAGGCGACCTTGCACGTCGTAAATGCTGATGTTGGCATTGCCTGAAGTATAAACGTCGATTCTGCCGTTTTCTGCCACGATTCGTGTATTGGTGTTCTCAACGGTGTTTATACCAGTAAGCGTATTTTTTACTGGCATCATTGCCGAATATTCAGATACATATTCAGTAGTATTCTTCTTTGCCGTTGCGATTACATCATAGGCATAGTCGTAGCCTTCTTCCAAGCCCTTCACGGCATAGGAATTGTCTTCTGTGAATATTGTCTGGTAAGGGCAATACAGACTCTCGCCTGCCTTCAGGTTCTGGCGTATCGTTACCTCGTCGATATAGAATTGCTGACCGTAAACGCTCATAAACGCGATTCTGATATTGCGGCGTGTGTTCCAGTCTGCCACATTTCCTTCAAACTTTACGGTTGCGCTTGTCATACCGGCTTCTTTATTCAAGGCTATCTTCTTGCCTTCCAATGCTATTCTGTCATTGATGTCTTTCATAACGAGTACATACAGAGAGTCGCCGGGATAGGAATTATATGCTTTCAGATCAACCTCAAAAGCACCATCGTCGCAGTCGAGAGAAAGGCGTGGAGAAACTACCAAACCCATTCTTTCCAGATATTCAGGCACTTTCTGTGCGCCGGCCATTCCATCTGCGAGTGCGGACAGTTGTTGCATCCAGTCTGTTTTTGTATATCCTTTCTTCGCCAGGGAAGTTGTTCGGTCGTATATTGTGACAGGAGAATTTACAGTACCGACTTTAATGTTGTTGAAATCTTCGTGAAGCACCACTACGTTCTCCATATCTTTCGTTGCTTTCACAACTTTATAGTTGTTGAGTTGATATGTTTCTGCGTTATGGATTCTGTTCCAGTTTGCGGTATAGCTTGTAGAAGTAACCTTTGTAGCTTCGTTTACGGTAGGCGTAATGCCGACGATTCCGTCTACCCACATATTGTTGGAACGGTCGGAAATTACTTCGCCGTCTTTAGCTCTCACATAGTAGAAATATTCGATTTCAGGATTTATGTCTGAGACAAGGCAGAAGGTGTCCGTTACTTCCTTGTCGGCAACCAGAAGTTTTTCTATTGGCAATGACTTGTAAGTGTAGGTTACATCGTCGATGGCAAAAGAAAGAAGATTCTTTTGTGTGAGTTCTATCTTCACTTGCGTGGTGTTCTCGCCAAGTGCAGCCATATCGAGTGTGTAGAAACCACCGTCTTTCTTCATCCAGTTGTTGGGAATATTTGCAACCGGAGTCCATTCTCCGTTTGAGAATATTGATACGCCCACCATAGAATACTTGTAGTTTGGCTCTTTCTCCATACTGCTGGGCTTTACCCAAAATGAAAGATTGGTAATGGGGGCAGGAGTTTTAGGAGTGATGATGCAGTCGCCAACCTCGTCGAAGCAAATGGATAAACTGCCAGAATTGAGGTCTTTTGCCAAAGTATAGACTTCTTTATCGCCCTTTGAAGACACGTCGATAGTCCAACCTTCGGGATAATTTGGATTGGCTGTGTTGATAGTAGTTTTATCTTCCTTTAGATTGATAGCGTCAAATCCCTCAACCACTTTGGTTTCAGGAATGACATTCTCGGGCATTCCCTTGTAAAATACATTCAGCAAGTAGCTTTTTGCTTCCTTCGTAGGATTCCATTTTGCTATGAATGAAGAACTGGACTTGTTGATTGGAGCCAGTGCAACAGGTGCCGGAATCCTGTTTCGAGTTCTGACAATCTTGATATCATCAATCAGCATATTGCATTCCTCGGCTTGAAACTGGAATACATTGTTGGCAGCAAAGGTTCCCTTATTTGAAACCATCTTGAAATCTTGCCATTCAGTAGTAAGATTTACGGTAATTTCATCTACCGGACCACTGCTGTTGTCGCATAAAGCCACCCAAAGTCTGCCATTCTTGTGTGCCTCTGAAAGACGCTTGGCACGGAATGTAAGCACCACGTCGCCATATAGTTCCATTTCGGGCGTGCTGATGAATCCTGCTCTATAACCGGTTGATGACAACTTTAAACAACAGGTTCCACCTGCTTGATAGGCATCATCGCCAGTCCAACCTTTCATCTTTGTGAGATTTTCAGGTATTTTATACTTCAGGTGTTTTCCACTTACTGCATTGTTGTCGGGAATTTCTTCTGTTCCTGCCGACCATTTAGAGAAGTCTTCTTCAAGAACTGTAACAGCTTTAACATTTTCTTTTGCAATGAGTTATACATTTTGATGCGATTGTGCCGATGTGCTGTGTGTGATTCCCATTGAAAAAATGAGCAATGCCAGCGAAAGTTGTAGCTTTTTTCTTTTCATAAAATTAATTTTAATTTGACAAATGGTGGCGAAATATACGAAATAAATATTCTAACATCAAAATAAAATGATGGAATTTGTTATTTTTGAACATATATTTCAGGAAAAAAAGTATTAAAGATGTATTTGAACGGCTTAAAAATTGATAATTCTTTATTATAATAAGTAGGATTTGTTTATTTTCAAATATACGATTTTCAAATGTGCATTTTTTATCGTATCTTTGTCCAATATTTTGTATACACGAGGTGGTTGAAACTTGATTTTTCACATTCAAGGACTAAAACTCTTCCGATTTACATAAAAATACAGTAAAGGCGACTTATTGATTACGCAATTTCATTATATAATTTATCTGTCATTTAAGATTAAAGGATATGCAGGCAATAATATTAGCAGCAGGAATGGGCAAACGCTTAGGAGAATTGACAAAGGGCAATACGAAATGTATGCTCGAGGTAAATGGTACTCGTCTTATAGACAGGGTCATCAATCAACTCTCGAAATTACAGTTGGAACGCCTGATTCTTGTTGTTGGCTATGAACGGGAAAACCTGATGAAGTATATTGGCAATCGTTATGATAGCCAAATAAAGATAGAGTTCATAGAGAATCCTATATACGACAAAACAAACAATATATATTCTCTGGCACTGGCAAAGGAAGAATTGTGCAAGGATGATACTTTGTTGCTTGAGTCTGATCTTATTTTCGACGATGAACTGCTGAGAATGCTGATAGAAAATGAAAATCCGAACTTGGCATTGGTAGACAAGTACCAGACTTGGATGGACGGTACAATGGTAAGAATTAATGAAGAAAAGGAAATCGTTAATTTTATTCCGAAGAGTGCATTCAGATATGAGGAAGTCGAAGAATACTACAAGACTGTGAATATATACAAATTCAGCAAGGAGTTTCTCACAAATGTATATGTACCTTTCTTAGATGCTTATAGTAAGGTTATGGGCAATAACGGATATTACGAGCAGGTACTGCGAGTTATCACTCATCTGCACCGGGCAAATCTCAAAGCACTCCCGCTGAATGGACAGAAATGGTATGAGATAGACGATGTTCAAGACTTGGACATAGCTTCTACAATCTTTTCAGACGGAGAAACAAAATATCACGAATATCATAAGAGATACGGTGGTTTTTGGCGTTTTCCACAATTATTGGATTATTGCTATCTGGTAAATCCGTATTTCCCTACAAAGAGAATGAAAGATGAAATGCGTGCCAACTTCGATACGCTCTTGAGTGAATATCCGTCAGGTATGTACGTAAACTCATTGCTGGCTGCTAAATATTTTGGTATCAGACAGGAATACACGGTTGTTGGGAATGGTGCGGCAGAGCTGATAAAAATAGTAATGGAAGAACATACCGACAAGAAAGTCGGCGTGATGTTCCCTACATTTGATGAATATCCAAACAGGTTAAAGCCGGAGCAGATAGTTCCATTCATTTCCACGAAGGAAGATTTTGGTTATACTGCCGATGATTTGATGTCATTCTTCGCAGATAAAGATATTTCCATCCTGTTATTAATTAATCCTGATAATCCTTCGGGCAATTTCATTCCCAAGAAAGATGTTCTGAGGTTGGCTGAATGGGCTGAGCATAAGGGCATCAAACTTCTTGTTGATGAAAGTTTTGTGGATTTTACAGACGACTTTGAAGATAACAGCTTGCTTCATAATGAAATATTGGAGAGATTTCCTGGCTTGATGGTTATGAAGTCTATCAGCAAATCTTACGGAGTGCCGGGACTTAGATTAGGCGTTTTTGTATCATCAGACGAAGAACTCATCGCGAAACTGAAGAAAGAGGTGTCAATATGGAACATCAATTCGTTTGGAGAGTTTTATCTGCAAATATTCGGTAAGTATGAAAACGACTACAAGTATGCCTGCGAGAAATTCATAAAAGAACGCAATATATTCTTTGAAGAATTAAAGCAAATACCATTCCTCAAAGTAATTCCTTCTCAGGCAAATTATTTCCTTTGTGAGGTTACGAAGAAATATACATCTGCTGAGCTTACACAAAAGTTGATAGAGAATGATGTGATTATCAGTAATTGCAGCTTGAAAAGAAATATGGGCAATAATAAGCAGTTAGTAAGATTTGCCATCAGGGACAGAAAAGATGACAGTAAATTGGTGGAAATTTTGCACAGATTATAAATCCGTTGTTTAGAATGAATATCTGTATTTGCGGAGGAGGAAATCTTGGACACGTACTCAGTGCATATATTGCAGCAAAGAAAGGTTACGATGTGAGCATATTAAGCAACCATCCAGATAAGTGGGGCAGAAGTATCCACTTGATATTACCTGATGGCAAAGAACTTATAGGAACCTTGGCAGGCATTAGTAATAAGCCTGAAGATGTGCTACGAAATGCTGATTTGGTTATCATCTCCTTACCGGGTCAATACATTCAGCAGGAACTTGAGAAAATAAAACCTTTTCTCAAGAGAAATACAGTTGTTGGAACTGTTGTTTCCAATACCGGTTTCTTCTTTCAAGCGCATACCATTATGCCAGATCAGCCTGTTTTCGGTTTTCAGAGAGTTCCGTTTATTTCAAGAATTGACGAGTATGGACACAAAGCAAACCTGTTAGGGTTTAAAAGGAAACTTAATCTCTGCATTGAAAATTATGAAGATAAGGATTCATTAAAGAATCATCTTGAAAATCTATTAGATACACCAATAGACCTTCTGAATAATTATCTGGAAGTAAGTCTGTCAAATAGTAATCCTTTGTTGCATCCGGCACGCCTATATACGATGTGGAAAAATTGGAAAGAGGGTATAGTCTATCCTTCGCAAAGTTTGTTTTATGAAGAATGGACAGATGAGGTTTCTGAAATCTACATCAATATGGACAATGAATTTCAAACTTTATTGAAATCATTGCCCGTATCAGAAGGAAGTATTCCCTCAGTGCTTGAATATTACGAAAGCACAGATGCGAAGTCATTGACCGAAAAAATCAGATCAATAAAAGCATTTCAGGGAATCAAATCTCCGATGATAGAGGTACAAGGAGGTTGGATTCCAGACTTAAACAGTAGATATTTTATAGAAGATTTTACTTTTGGTGCTTTTTTCATAAAGCAGATGGCCAATGAAAAAAAGATATCAATACCTGCAATAGAAACAGTGTGTAATTGGTATGATAATTTAAGGAAAATGCAATCATAGAATAAAAAAAATCTCATCCACTCTTTTTTGTTTTCTATCGTCTTTGAATTATATCTTCGGAATTGTAAGATTTTTTCATTCTAAAATATAATAGAAAATCCTTTGTTGCATACTTATAAGGTAATCTTCGTACAAATGGTAAGCAAATGTGCGAAGAATGTATTTCATTTATGCGAAGAATGCAATGTAAAACAATTATATTTGTAAATGTTTATAAATCAGTTGTTTGCACGACAGTATATCTTTGTTCTCTAAAAATATAATGTAAATATTTTTTGTGTCATATATAATCCGAAAAACGATTTAGATTGAGGAAGAAAAACAAAGCGAGTAAAATTAACAATCAAGTTGAAAAAACGAAAGGGTATAAAAAACGCACGCATAGTATAAATTTTCTATAATATCAATAGATAAAAAGTCCAAAAGTATTGCTCTTTTGGACTTTTTGGTAATACTAAGCGGTTATGCCCCTACCGTTTATCAAAACTGGAGTACAACTCTACTTGTGGTATTGTGTGTTTAAAACCTATTGAAAGAGCATTTAAACAGCGTTCTAAGGTGCGTAGCATAGTAGGAATGATGTGCTGCTCATAGAACTCCCGAGGGCAGAGTTGGTAGTCTATCCTCACAATTTCCTGTTCGCAGATATCGCCTGTGTCAAGTCCGTTGTCCGCCCAAAACCATGTAGCCGCGGTAATTGGTTCATGACGCTTATATGCCCACTTTATGGAGGCCGCCCCTCTTCCGTATGGCAGAGGGGACGGATGGAAGACGAGTGTGCCGAATTTGGGAATGCTGAGGGCTTCCACTGATACTTTTTCTGTGAGTAAGGGGGCGATAGCGAGATCGCATTCCTGGCTTGTCTCTTCAGTGATAGTATGTCCTTTGGCTTGCAGAAGGCACAGTGCCTTGTTATAAGCCAAGGTGTCTTTATTGCCTAATATCCTGATTTTCATCGCCTGTATATTTAAAGGCTTGGACAGCTCTAAAGTGTCCGCCGTAGCCTGCTGCATATTGTTTCTTTCCCGCTTTTATTGCGGAACGCTTAAAGGAAGCTACGCTTCTTGCCTTGTTTGCTCCGTAGAGTGTTCGACCTGTTTGTATCCATTTTTTTGAATGTCGCAGCGCACTGCATAGCTGTGGGTGAGAAGTATGGAAGAATACTGGGTATTTCTTGTTGCACCGTCCATTTCCCTGCAGGTGGTACTCGCATACGGCTTGAAGAAACTTTGTGCCTACGCCGATGCCCTGCCATTCCGGCATTACCACGAGTCGTGTTGCCCGGTATGCATTAGCGGTAAAGAGAGGTGCTACGGATAGGTGGCAGACCGGCTCCGTGCCGATGAATCCTACGAAGCATTCTGCCGTTACGGGCATAGGCAAGTCTAAATAGTAATGTTTTTTAAAGATTCTTGGGAATACAGCTCCGCTGACTTTATAAATTTGAAGGTTGAGCGTTGGGCGTTGCCGAAGGCAGTCACGCTCGTAAAAGCGTGCCTCCGCCGTATCGTAGACCCAATCTGGCTGTAGCCATTCAATGATATCATAGTGGCAGGACAGCAGAACTATTTTCCCGGTGCCTCTTCGCCATGTCTTGGCAAATGCTGCCGCTCCTACTTTTGCTATTTGTCGGTCGATAACTGATGTAAATTCGTCCACAACGGCATATTGGGGCTGTTCGCAGGCTAAGCGTGCCAATCCCGCCCTGAATTTTTCTCCGTTACTCAGTACGGAGAATGGCCTCAGCCACGAGGGTACATCTCCTAACCCCACGGCTGACAGCATCCCCGTTACGGTATTGAAATCGCCATCGGGCGCAATGCAGTCGACTATCGGCTTGTCTTCTTCCCACCCGGCGTATAGGTCATACATTGCCTTACTGCCAAAAATCTTGTTGCCGATGCTTGTTTTTCCACTTCCCGAAGGTCCTACGACAAGTCCTATTTTCCACTCTTTTTCTTCTATGGGCAGCTCGGCTTTTGTTGCCCAGTCGCAACCGCTTTCAGCATTAAAAAGGCTTTTTACCCGTTCTGCCCGATAGCTGTTATAGTTACTGCAATGGTGGTTTACTTCTATTCTCATACGTTTACTACTTTTGGTTTGTACCCGTCAGCGGCCAGATGCTCAAACACCGCTTTTTGTTCCTTTTCATCTGCGCATACGACAATGATGCCATACTGTGGTTTGTAAGTATATTTTCCCATATTATGTTTTTTGTTTTGCAAAGGTATGACAGACTGATTTATTGGGGGCATTTATTTTTTGTTTTGCACTGCACGTCAGCTGCAGTGTCTTCCAAAGCGTTTGATTATGTGATATACTTTACGCTCTGATATGTGGTATTTTTGGCTTAGCAGGGTTACGGTATAGGTAACTTTTTCGCCCTTATCTTTCATTTCCAAATACTTTGCATACAGTTCTACAAAGTTGTAATCGTCAGGCTTGATACCTGCTTCGTTTATCCGTTTTCATTGCCGTCCACTAAAAATCGCTAAGCGTTCTTTGAAATATTTGAAATATAGTTAGTTACAGAGATTTTCAAGGTGCGACGATTTGATTTTGTATCTTTGCAGTCCAAACAGATGACTGCATATGAACAAGCTCCAATACGTTTTCTCCCAATTGGTCGCTTTTATGGATTCAGACAAGTTTCGTCACATCGTTGATAAGTATGGCGGTAACCGCTATGTGAAGCACTTCACATGTTGGAACCAGATCCTTACACTCATGTTTGGCCAGTTGAGCAATCGTGAGAGCATGCGAGACTTGATTGTCGCCATAGAGGCACATTACCAGAAGTGCTATCATCTCGGACTTGGCAAGCACGTGACCAGAAGTAATCTGGCTAAAGCCAATACAAATCGTGCCTGTCGCATCTTCGAGCAGTATGCCTACTACCTTGTGAGTAAGGCCAGGCGCAAACGGGCTGCGAATATCTTCAAACTTGACGGTAATGTCTATGCTTTCGATTCCACGACCATCTCGCTATGCCTGAATGTGTTTTGGTGTGCCAAGTTCCGCAAGCATAAGGGCGGTATCAAGATACATACCCTATATGACCTGGAGACTCAGATTCCCGCCTTCTTTCATATCACCACAGCATCAGTGCATGACTCCAAGGCGATGGGGGAAATCCCCATTGAGACTGGTGCTTACCACATCTTTGACCGTGGCTACAACAACTTCAATGAGCTCTATCGCATACATCGTGCAGAGTCGTTCTTCGTTGTCAGGGCCAAGACCAATTTGCAGTACAAGTGCATCAAGTGGAGACGCAGGCTGCCCGGGGGAATAATGACAGATGCTGAGATAGAGCTGACCATCTATGGCAGTCAGAAAGGCTATCCAGAACATCTTAGGCTTGTACGATTCTTCGATGAGGAGCAAGGCCGTGAGCTCATGTTCCTGACTAACGCAATGGAACTGACCGCACTGCAGGTTTCCGACCTCTACAAGAATCGTTGGCAGATAGAGCTTTTCTTCAAGTGGCTCAAGCAGCACCTCAAAATCAAGAAATTTTGGGGAACAACTGAGAATGCTGTCAGAATACAGATTTACTCCGCCATCTGTGCCTACTGCCTCGTTGCCATTGTGCAATATGATATGCGATTGGATAGAAGCACTTATGAGGTGCTGCAAATCCTCAGCATGTCACTTACAGACACAACAAATCTCAGAGATCTCTTCGACAAAACTATATTCAAAAATGACAAAGACCGAAGTGGTTCAGGTGAACCTAATTTATTTAATTTTTAAACTCGTCCATTTTTAGTGGACACTAGTGAACAACTGCATAAACAATCCTCATTTTTAACATTTAGGCAGTAAAAACAGGGATAAAATGGAAAAACACGCCAAGCGGCTGTGTAAAAGCGTTTAAGTCCTGTTTAATCAGCTACTTACAAGCGTAAAACCGCCTAAAACTATGCAAAAACGGCTGTAATATCATTTAAGAGTAGTATTACAACCGTTTAAATTCCGTTTAATCAATGAGTTACAGCGTTGCGCACCATATTGTAACCACTTCTTTTAGGTACACCCAACGCAACACCCCAAAATACACAAGCCTTATTTCTTTGCGTTCTAAGCCCCTCGCGCCACCACGACTTGCAAACTCTCACAAGCCCTGTATTTAAAGCGTTCTGCGTGTTTCGTATAGCCTAATAGGCGGTGCAGATGTAAAGCAGAAGTTAAGCCGTCAATAGCATTCCTTTACACGATGTAAACTTTTCATGCTGAAACACCGTTTAAACACCCTCTAAATGTAAAGCAAATGTAAACCAATGCAAAGCAATTTTATACGATTGGTTTTTGTATTTATCCCATCTAACTACCTGATAATCAACAAATCAGTTGTATCATTTCGTTATGCAGTCTTTACATAAACCTTTTATAAACCGAAGCTATCGACACGCTTTAGTGGTTATGGTTCTGCTGTTTCTAAAAATATGCAGGTCAATACTGATATTGTAATATTGATGGTAACTATTACGAAGACATAGGAGAATATATATATTGTATGTTTACAAATAACATCCGAATATTTGTACGGTAAGCATCTGCTTTGGAATGTCCCTGCGTGTAGGAATGAAAGGGGGTATCAATATAAACCACAAGATAATGTTATGGGAGTTCTCTGCAAAGCCGGCTTTCCACATCTTCACGACAGCTCTGTGTAAGATTAGAGATTTGCCGTTTGCTGTAAGTGTGGTCATAGATTACCTCTAGTATTTTAACTGTCTGCTCTATCATCAACCCCTTGGTATAGAGCATGTTGAACAGTCTGGCACGTTTCCCATCCTCACTGCATATCAGGTCAAGAAGGACTGGATAGAAACTGCCACTCCGACTGCATGGAATGTGTAGGAAAAACGCAAAGCTATGGCTGTCCAACGTCTGGGACAGACGCCGTTCGTTGCTCACCTAAATGCTCCTCTATGAACAGTTTATGCTTATTAAATATCAGAGAATCTATAATTAATGGCTGAAGGAAGACAAACCCTCGCTGCTTGCTAGAGTAATTCGAAATAATTTCCGAAATTTGTACTTGTGTAAGTTCCATTTTATTTTTCTTTTTTGCTTCAAATACAAAGGTTATAAAAAGGGCTTACACACTTTTTAAGACAGTTCCGAAAAAAACGGAGATAAAGCATTTGCAAGAAGCGTTTCCATATCGTTTAACAACTACACAGAAAGGTCCAATCGAATAGTCGCCCAAAAGATACTGAGCAATCTCGCAATTGCTCGGTATCTTTTCGCAATAAATCAAGTACATTTGCGTTATCAGTCCAAGAAATCTCTCCAGTGAGTAAAATCCTCCGATTTTGAGAGAGAAAATAATGGGAATATATTGAATTATTATAAACTGAGTTATGTATAGATGATTGTATGAGAAATTATAAATGCGTTAATATTACAAGGGATTCAATGAAAAGAAAGACTCTCGTTGTAATAATAACCATCGGTTTGTTTGCCCTCTTAATCGAGGGAATGGAACTATTGTAGAGTCAACCAGCAAGTGCAAAATTACAACACATGTTTGAAGAACTCGCACTTTGGTGTGGAAAAGTTTAGTTTTTCCCTTGGTCTTTCATTCAATTTCTTCTGTATGGCCATAATCCTCTTGTCCGTATAGTTCTCAAAGGAATCCTTTTTAGGTATATATTGCCTGATTAACTTGTTTGTATTCTCAATGACTCCCTTTTGCCATGAACAATATGGAACAGCAAAGTACACAGGCACGCCCAACCATTTCGTGATATCCTTATGTGCGGCAAACTCAGGTCCGTTGTCAGTGGTAATGGTCTTCAGTCTGTCCTTGTATGGCAGCAGCAGTCTCCTGACTGCTTTTGCCAGAGGCTTCGACTGCTTCCCAAATGGCAGTTTCTGCATAAGCAACATATTGGTGGATTTCTCCACCAGTGTGAGTATGGCCCTTTGGGCAGGGTCGACGATCAGGTCCATCTCAAAGTCTCCAAATCTCTTCCCGTCCACTTCCTTGCTTCTCTCATGGATGCTCACCCTGTCCTTGACAGGAAGATGCCCACCCTTGGGGTGATGCCTGTATTTCATCTGATGTCTTGTGTGCCCGGCAAGTTTCCCTGTCGGGTCATTGTGGATGATGTTGTAGATGGACTGGTGGGACACCCTTATCCCCTCATTCACACGCAGATACCCTGATATTTGCCTTGGAGACCATTGGTCATTAACGATATATTCCTTGATTCTCCAGACCAATTCGTCGGAGAGCCTGGAGTTGCTCACCGTTCGCCTCCTGCGCTGCATGGCCATGTCGTGCGCCTTCATCCAGATATACTTTCCCGAGGGCGTGCTGTTGCGTTTGATTTCACGTGAGAGTGTTGCCTGACTGATGCCGACGATGGCGGCAATTTCTTTTCTTGCGGTTTTCTTTTGAAGTAAGGCGAAAATTTGCGACCTTTGCTCCGAGATTAATTGATGGTACATAAACAATACAAAGTTAGTTAATCCTGGGGAGACTTCGGTCTCCCTTTTTAAATTTGTATTGCCGGTTGTTGCTTTTTCCTCGGCGAGAGATGCAGACAACCTCTCGCTACGCTTCGAGAACGTCTGCATCTCTCGGCGAGGGCTACTCTTTTTTGCACTTCGATTTGGAATCTTCACTATACACTTATGTTGATAATTCAGAGTTTCTCAAAGAAGTTAATATAACGTGAGTTCGACGAATTCAGAACAAAGCAAGCTGTGTGTCCAATGTCCTTTGTACATTGATGCACGGCTTCTTTGGAAACAGGCAATAGGCCGCAATGCCCCCCAATAAATTGACGATGAAATTGTCAAAGGACCGATGCCTGGAGTGCTCCACCTGTGCAATGTTCTTGAGTTCATCGTTCACCGTTTCTATGATAGCCCTCTTTCTGAGCAGCAGTTTGTCCGAGACGCTCATCAATGCTCCTTTCATGTTGCTTTTCAACTTGGTAATAAGTTGTATGCCATCAACGAAAAGTCTTTGGAAGAGCCCCTTGCTGATATATCCCTTGTCACCGACCAACTTGCCATGTATAAACTCTACAAAGGCTTTGTATTCCAAAGGCTTACGGTCATCAAGACCACCTGGGGTAATCATGAAGTTGAGAAGTTCTCCTCTCTCGTTGCAGATTAAATGCAACTTGAATCCGAAGAACCACCCCATGGAGCATTTCCCTCTTTGGGCAATGCCCCTGAAAACCTTATGAATGTGTATTCTCTGGTTTCGGCAGACGCGAAGAGGTGTACTGTCAACAAAACTGATGCCTGTGCATTTGCCCAGCAGGACCTTTTTGATAAACAAAGCCAAGGGGATGGCGACTTCCCTTTCCAATTCTACGAAACGGTTGTACGAGACTACCTCGGGAAACAGATGACGTAAATGCTTGCACACCTTCTCAAGATAGAAATGCTTCAGGCAACGATAGCCTGAATCGTGAAAGAGTATCATAATCAGCATGGTTTCAGCCTTGGACATCGTGGAATCACGGTGATACTTCCTCTTGTCAGACGGTTTTAGCGTATATTTTGCCATCAGTGCGTCAAAAAACTTGCAGAAGTCATCTGCCATACAAAATATTTCTGTAACTTTGCCCTCGGTAAGCATAGCGATTTTTGTTTGTAATTCTTTGTATTTTAGCACTATAAAGTTACAACAAATTTCGCTAATTACCAAATTTACAAGAACTTATAATTCATCGAACTCACGTTAAAATAACAGGGGGAAACAGCCTAATGACCGATTTGGGATAAACACGTAATGTAATTGGCAATGAACAAAAAGAAAAGGGTTGTCTCACGACAACCCTTAATCCTATACAAAAACATTATGAAATAATTTTATTTCGCGAACAAGATTTTCATTTAATAAATTGCAATGGCCACTGCCATTCAACATATAATTTCTTTTTCTTATTTATTGAGCCTGATTGCAGGTGCGGCACTTTCTTTCGCAATAGCGTTCGCACTGTACGCGGATATCATAGCCCAACATTGCACCAAGTATGAAGTCTTCCTCGGGTGAGAGTTGATTCAACGGCTTGGTAACCATTAGCTGTATAGCGTCGAGGCACTCCTTGCGACCGAAGAAAAGGTTTAGGCAACCATTTCCTACGGGCTGTATGACGTAGGGGATGTTCTGATGCTGCAAGCGCGCAATTACATAGTCCTCATACTTTTGGTTGAAAGTATAGAGAATCATCTGTCGCACGCCCTTCTTGAACTCATAGATATGGTTCATCAGGACCTTCATATCCGACGGCATTGACTGCATCCCTTGCATCTGTTTTAAACAACTGACCTGAAAAGTGCCTAACTCTTTGCGTTTGGTTTAGAGCGAACCCTTGATGCTTTCCAACCAAGCGTCGATACGACCTTCTGTCTGATCGTCTTCGTTCACGTCGTCCAATGCGAGACCAACGAACTGACCATCGACAACTGCATCGCTATCGTCGAATGTGTAGCCGTCGGTAGAAACACCCGGGAGAACGTTTGCGCCTTCGCAAGCATCGAAGATTTCCTTCATTGCACCGCAGAAAGTGTCGCCGTAAGACTCGCTGTCGCCACAACCGAAGAGAGCTACGGTCTTGCCTGCAAGGTCGGCACCCTTCAATACGTTGATACCATCGTACCAATCGTCCTGCAATTCGCCTGCACCCCAAGTGGAAGTACCGAGAATGAGGTTATCGTTTTCTGCAACTGTGTCGGCAGAGAAATCTGTTACGTTGATTACTTCAGCACCGAGCTTTTCGCCTATCGTGTTTGCAATAGTTTCGCAAGTACCGGTTGATGAACCGAAAACTACAACTGTTTTTTTCATATCTTTGTTACTGATTTAGTTTTTTCTTTGTTTATTTCGGTTGCAAAGATAGGAAGTTTCTTTTTCACTTGCAATACCTAAAAATGGTGGTTATGGTAAAATACCTACTTTTGGGTAGTGGTTTGTGAGGAAAAAAGGGTGCAATCCCTTGCTTTTGTAACAAGAAATAGCACCCTTTCACGATTTGTAACTGTAATTCTTACTTGTTTACAAACTTCTTGTGATTGCGTATGTAGATACCTTTAGGTAGTCGTGCCGCATCCTTACCTATATATATGCCATCCAATGAGTATATTCTGTCGTCTTGAAGCTGTTCTTTTGACGGAATGTTCTCGATTCCGGCTGCTGCCTTCTTCAGAGCTTCCTTCAGTCCTTCGAGAATATCTATCTGTCCGTAGCCGTACAGATTGTTGGGATAGGAGAGGGAAGCGTCGTAGTGTGTGCAGGTTTTGCTGAAGATGTCGATGCAGTCTTCGGGTGTCAGTTTCGGATAAGCCTGTAACCAAAGTGCGATAGCACCTGCCACAACCGGTGTAGCCATTGAGGTTCCGGAGTTGCAGTTCCAAGCATAGGTACGTCCGTTGTATTCAAAGTGGCGAACGTCGCTGCTCAATGGATAGCCGGCATTGTCGGGATTGCCGATGAAGAAGCTGCTGTAAGACGATATGACATTCTGTCCCGGAGCCATAACATCGGGCTTGGTTCTTCCGTCGAGGGTCGGACCGACACCGGAAAAGGAAGACCTGCTTCCATTTTCCCCATTTTTATATGCCTTTGTTTCGCCGAGATAATTCACAAATTCCGTGCGATAGCCCGTAGACCCCACGCAGATAACGCTTGGGGCACTCGATGGAGAATGGACGCTGTGGCTGTTGTTGCCCGACGGAAGTTCCGGGTCGAGGCTGTTCGGTATGATGTATCCGGCTATTCTGTACAGTTCTATATTGGCATTCTCTCCCACGACTTCGAGCGAAACCGGCGTGGTGTGTCCGATTTTCTCTGCCGAAACACGAATGTCATACACCATTTCCACCTTATTATAATTGGAAGGGTAGGCTGCAACGTGCCAACGGTAGGGCGTTCCGTCAATCAAGATGGTATCTGAATACAATGAATCGGTGCTTGCCAGCACTTCACCGGCAGTGATTTCCTTCACGAAAGGAGTTGCATTGTCGTTGTAAATCTTGGTTATGAATGTGAAAGGTCGGTCGGTCTTTACCGTGTAATATCCGTAATCCATATTCCCGATGATAAGTCCGCCAGCCCGTTTCTGCCCCGACGGCTTGTGGATATAGTTCACGTGGTCTGCATCATTGCCTGCTGAAGCCACCAAAATGTGTCCGGGACCAGTGAGCGAATCGAGAATCTCATAGTACAGTTGGTCGTAGCCCATAAAATCCTGATGCCCTCCCTCGCTGAAATTGATAACGCAAGGCTTGCCCTGACTGTCGGCATAGTCGAACATATACTTGAATCCGAGTGCATCCGTGGCATAGGTGTATTTGTAATAGTCGGCCGTGTCGATGAGTGTTATGTTGTTTCCCGTAGCATTTGACACCATTACGATGTCGGCCTCATAGGCTATGCCCTTATATGGCGACACCGTTCCGTTTCCTTCAGCCCCACTTCCGGCTGCAATCCCTGCCGTATGCGTTCCGTGTGTCTGTGTCAGACCGTCTAATGGGTGTCCGATTGCGAGCAGCGCATCCTTTCCTATGTAATCTCTGCCTACGGGAAGCGAAGTGCCGATCGTGTCTTTCGACAACTGATCCCACATCGCCTTGACACGGTATTCGCTCATATCCGAGGAGTAGAAGTTCGGATGGGTAAGGTCGAAGCCAATATCCTGAACGCCCACCACAACTCCCTTGCCTGTATAAACCTCGGGAAGGCCTGTCCCGGCATATACCGGCAGGGCGTTCAGCTTTTCCGAAACAATATTCATCTGCGCATCGGCACGTTTCCCTGCCTCAATTCTTTCCACATCAGGATGGTTTGAAAGACTTGCCAACTGATTCAACGGAATGGAAACAATATGAATATTGCCTATCTTTGCCAAATTCCGGCAGCGATGATCGCTGAAAATTCTTTCGGCATCGCCGTTGATTTTCACGAAGGCAGTTATCGCAGGGCGTTTCTTCTGCAACTCTTGATTTTGTGAAAGGGCTTTTCGCTTCTGCAGACTGGCGTCGATGGTGGCTTGTCTGACGAGAGACGACATTTTGTGAAAGGCAGCTCGCTGCGCCGTCATCGTGGTTGCAATTCCGATGCAAAGGAGTAATAGTCTGATTCGTTTCATTGTTGTCTGATGTTTAAGGGCAATATGAGATACCATAGATATATTCTTAATTATCATATTGCAAAGAAATATAAAAAAAACGAGATTAACGAAGAAAACTCAAGATTTGCTGCCGGCGAAGTGTTTATAACTCGTTGCAATACTGTTTTTTTCATCTTCCCGGTCGATTTCTCATAATAAAATGTTACCTTTGCAATGAATCGTAAATTTTAAAAAGGAGATTATGGATAGTAAAACCCACAAATTCATATCTGTAAGTTATGAATTATATAGTGTAGAAAACGGTGAAGAACAGTTTGTAGAAAAGACGGAGGATGCGCGTCCGATGGAATTTTACACGGGCTGTGAAATGGCTTTGCCGGCATTTGAAAATGCAGTCGTTAATTTGAATACAGGTGATGATTTCGCTTTCACGCTTTCTCAGGAGGAGGCCTACGGGCCTCACAACGCAGAACAGGTGCTTCTGCTGAACAAGGAGATATTCTCCCGCGATGGAGCATTCGATGCAGAGAATGTATTTGTAGATGCAGTTCTTCCTTTGCAGAACGAGCACGGACAGCGTTTCATTGCCCGCGTATTGGAGATTACGGACGACTCGGTAAAGGTAGACCTCAATCATCCATTGGCAGGCAAGGATTTGAAGTTTACCGGACACGTTAATGAATCTCGCGAAGCCACGGAAGACGAAGTGAAAGAGTTCTTCGACAAGATGAACAGTCATCATTGTGGTTGCGGCTGTGGCGGACACGGCGACGGAAGCTGTGGTTGCGGCGGTCACGGTGATGGCGAATGTGGAGGCCACGGAGACGGTGAGTGCGGCTGTGGAGGTGAAGGCCACGAGGGTGGCTGTGGCTGCCATTAATCGGGAATGACGGAATAGAAGGGGTGGGTATGGATGTTCTTTGAGTTTTGAACACCCTACCTTATACTCCCAATATGGCTGTGGGTAATCACAATTCAGAATTTCATACTCTGAAAAATGGATTATGATTATCTATGGTGTGATAGTCGCTTCTCTGTTTCTTCTTTGTTCTTTTAAAAACTCGTAGAATATGCGCAATACTTTTGGAACCCTTTTTACCCTTACCACCTTTGGTGAAAGCCACGGAGTGGCAGTTGGTGGCGTTGTAGACGGAATGCCGTCGAGTGTGGATATCGATTTGGATTTCATTCAGAGCGAACTGAACAGGAGGAAACCGGGACAGAGCAAGATAACTACCGACAGGAAAGAACCCGATGAAGTGGAACTCCTGAGCGGTATCTTTGAAGGGAAGTCCACAGGCGCACCGATTGGATTCATTGTAAGGAATCGCAATCAGCACTCAAAGGATTACGATAATATAAGGAATCTTTTCCGCCCTTCGCACGCCGATTACACCTATTATAAGAAATATGGTGTGAGAGACCACCGTGGAGGAGGACGCACGTCTGCACGCATTACCTTGGCCCGAGTTGTAGCCGGAGCATTGGCAAAGCTCGTCTTGAGGAAATATGGCATTTCTGTTCACGCCTATACCTCACAGGTGGGTAATATCTGCTTGGAGAGAGATTACAGGAAGTACGATTTGAGCAAGGTGGAAGACAGTCCCACGCGTTGTCCTGATCCTGAAAAGGCAAAGGAAATGGAGTCGCTCATCAGTCAGATGAAGGAGGAAGGCGATACGATAGGTGGCGTTATAACCTGTGTGATAAAAGGTTGCCCTCCGGGATTGGGCGAACCGGAGTTCGGCAAGCTGCATTCGCTGCTCGGAGGTGCAATGCTGAGCATCAACGCCGTGAAAGGTTTTGAATACGGCGAGGGCTTTGCAGGTGTTTCTTGGCGGGGAAGCGAGCAGAACGACCGTTTCGTGTCGAATGCCGATGCAAGAGACGCATCACGTTTGGCTGTCAATACAAGTACGAACCATAGTGGAGGCATTCAGGGAGGGCTAAGCAATGGCGAGGATATTTACTTCCGTGTAGCCTTCAAACCTGTTGCCACCTTGCTGATGGAACAGGAAACGGTGGACGTTGAGGGCAATCCGGCTACGATAGATGTGCGTGGACGGCACGACCCTTGTGTATTGGCACGTGCCGTTCCTATTGTCGAGGCAATGGCTGCAATGGTCATTCTCGATCAGTTGTTGATCAATAATACAAGCAAATTAACATAATTTCAATCTTGGTGCATAAATTTTACGGCTAAAATGTTGAATTATCCGTTTTTAGTTATACCTTTGCACCACGATTCGAGATTGATTGCGAAATTCATCCGAAATCGTTTAGTTAAGTCTAGTTTAGTTTTTGTGTTGGTTGAGGGCGATACTTGTATCGCTCTCAAATCGTTTATATACCCCTCAACTCCTTTTTGAACAACGTTTCAGCCCAATGGAAAGTGGATGCGAGCTGTAAATTATAGCATCGTTCGCACACGGCATACCATAATATTTGTGTGCCTGATTTACGGATAGGTCTGAATGCAGAACCGTAAGGTTGGCTTTGATAATTATTTTGCTGTCTTGCCGTTGTGTTTTTCATAGATTTCTCGGAACTATAATCTTATACCTGAGTTCGGGATAAATCTGAACTTGGAAATATGCGATTGCACTAATAATTATTCAGCCATCTTGTGCTTTTATCTCTCACAGATTCCACAGATGCACAGACGTTTATTTTCGCCACAGAGAAGGCAAAGCCTTCAAGGATGGCACAGATTTCCTTGTGCGAATGAGTATTGCAGACCAAATATCCAATCGTTTCTCATCAGACATCTGTGCCATCCTTGAAGGCTTTGCCTTCTCTGTGTTCAGGGATAGGCGTAAATCTGTGCTTCTGTGAAATCTGTGAGAGAAAGTCTTGCCATTTTATCTCGAATTCGAGTAATCTTATGGGGAAAATGTATGAAATATGACTGTTTTTCAAACGTGCGAAGAATGCAATGCGTTCTTCGCACGTTTGCATTGCATTCTTCGCAAAAATGAAGTGCAATCTTGCGAAGAATGGAATATTGTTTTTAATATCTTGATTTTCAGTGTGTTATAAATTTCTTGCAATATGCGCACTATTGTGTGTATCTTCTGTGATTTGGATTGGGCGAAAGCACACGAATTGTAGGATAATTTTTCTGCACATACGAGGTAGTCTGCCTGTAAACTTGTTTGCTGATTACCCTGTTCCTTAAGGTTCGGGGCTTGTGTGGAACGCCGATTACTCAGTAAAGCTGCGTGAAGCAAACGGAAGGGCAAGACGAAGAGAGGTGCGCCAGTATTCCCAATTATGAGCACCGTTGCGAATGCGGAGTTCGCTACGGATGTTGGCAGCCTTGTAGAGCCTGAAGATGTTGATGCTTGAGTCGAAAAGGAAATCGTCGTCGCAATCGAAAAACCATTTCACGGTGCGCAACTGCTGTCTTGTGTTTTCATCGGCATCGGCAATGAATCGAATGGCAGAGTTGTCGGCTATGGATTCCGTGAGATAATAGAACTTGTTCTTCCTGTCTGGGTTGCCCTTGAGTGCGTCTGTTGGTTCGAGCCAAGGGCTCATAGCATAGGAGGAAGAGAATTTGTCGGGATGTTTCTGCGCATAGACAATGCTGGCTCCGCCACCCATCGAGAGTCCCATAATGGCACGCTGCGCTTTGTTGCCCATTGCCTTGTATTTTCTTTCGGCAGCAGGCAGCAGTTCGGAAAAGAAGAATGTTTCGTATTTTCGTCCCGGCATATCGAAATAACCGTTCCAATGGTTGTTTCGGTCGGGATGTCCGGCATTCGGCATAATGATTACCATTGGCTGTGCTTCGCCGGAACTGATGAGTTCGTCGGCTATGAGGCGTACATTGCCTAAGTTTTCCCAATCCGTGTGGGTGCCTGTGAGACCGTGCAGAAGATATACCACGGGATACTTGTCGGCAGACTGGTCGAAACCGTCGGGGAGATACACGTTGAAGCGCACGTGGCAGTTCATCGTCTTGCTGTAAATGCTATCCGTTACCACTCGTCCGGCTCGGGCGATAAGGCAGAAGCACAGTAAAGCCAAGGTAAAAGCAATCTTTCTCATCTTTATTTGTTCTATGTTGATATTGCAAAGATACGAAGAATAGAGTCCAGATAGTTTATTGTTTGTGAAAAAACAGTCAGTTCACTCTTTATGTGTAAAAAATGTTGTATTTTCGCACACGGAAAGTTATAAAAACATTTTAAGATGAATAAGATTAAGTTACTTTTAATGGCGATTGCAATCGCTACATTGGCTTCCTGTGGTTCAAGTTCTACGGTGCCTTTGAGTGGTCGGAAGCATCGCATTAGCGTGAGCGACGGAGAGCTGCTGAGCCTCAGTACGCAGGAATACAAGAAGTTTATGGCTTCTGCCAAGAGGTCTACCAATGCAAAGAATACGCAGATGGTGGAACGTGTTGGCCGTAAGTTGGCAAACGCTGTGGAAAGCTATCTGAGAAACAACGGATATGCCAACGAACTTCAGAACTTCCAATGGGAGTTCAACCTTGTTCAGGACAATCAGGCCAACGCATTCTGTATGCCCGGCGGAAAGATTGTAGTGTATGAAGGCTTGTTCCCATATACACAGAACGAAGCAAGTCTGGCTATCGTGCTCGGCCACGAGATAGCGCACGCCGTGGCTAAGCACAGCGCAGAGCAAATGACCAAGAAGCAGAATCAGGGCATCGGTACTGCAATTCTGGGCACGGTATTGAATTCTACGATGGGAAGTGGTGTCGGCGACATTGCAACCACGGTGGCAAATGGTGTGTTTACGTTCCGTAATGCAAGTTACAGTCGTTCAAATGAGAGCGAGGCAGACTATATGGGACTCATCTTTGCGGCAATGGCAGGCTATGATCCACAGGAAGCTGTCGGTTTCTGGCAGCGTATGGCTGCCTCAAAGGGTTCAGGTGCGCAGACTTCTCTGTCAAGTTATCTCAGCAGCCACCCGTCCGATGCAACACGCATCAAGAACATTCAGGGATGGATGCCTGAGGCTTTGAAATATTATCAGGCGAGTGGTGCTGCAAGCCCACGACCTGCAAGAACATTCACGGCGAAGAAGCCCGCAAAGCCTGCAAAGAAAAAGGGTTCTAAAAGACGTTAGGATTTAAGCGTCTGCGCAATAACAGGGGATTGCCACTGGCATTCAGGCTTTTCATCATTATGAAAATTCTGAATGCCGGTGGCGATTTTCTTTTAAAAAGTTGGCAGAACCAAATTCTTTTATTAATTTTACATTCGAAATTCAAGTGTTAATTTAAGCCATTATGACTATGATTGAATACTTCTCACAGAACCTGTGGTTGGCTTGGATGCTTGTAAGCATCCTTTGTCTCGTTTTGGAATTGACCAATGGCGATTTCTTCATTATGTGTTTTGCCATTGGAGGTGTTGCGGCAGGCATTGTTTCCGCTTTCACGGATAGCCTTGCTGTTCAGATTATCGTGTTCTCCATTGCAACGTTGTTGAGCATTTCCTTCGTTCGTCCTGTGGCATTGAAATACTTCCATAAGGGCGGCGAGAGCCGGGTAAGCAATGCCGAGGCCATCATCGGGCGTGTGGGAAAAGTTACGGAAAGGATAGAGGCCGGCGGCTATGGCCGTGTGAAGATCGACGGCGACTATTGGAAGGCTGTGGCAAATACACGTGAGGCTATTGAAGAAGGTATGGCCGTAAGGGTGCTGAAGATGGATTCCATCATCGTAACGGTGGAAATAGCTTAGTTTGGAAATACAAGAATAAAATCATTAAAACTTAATATTTATGGAAATAGGAACTTATGTATTGATAGCCATCGTGCTGTTGGTAATTCTGTTTGCCAAGATGGCGATTGTGATTATCCCTCAAAGCGAAACACGCATTATAGAACGGTTGGGTAAGTATTACGCAACCCTTCAGCCGGGTATCAACATCATCATCCCTTTCATCGACCGTGCAAAGGAAATTGTTGCATTGCGCAGCGGGAGATACACCTATACGACAGTAATAGACTTGCGCGAGCAGGTGTATGATTTCGACCGTCAGAATGTGATTACAAAGGATAACATTCAGATGCAGATCAATGCCTTGCTCTATTTTCAGATCGTAGACCCGTTCAAGGCTGTGTATGAAATCAACAATCTTCCGAATGCCATCGAGAAGCTGACGCAGACCACGCTCCGTAACATCATCGGCGAAATGGAACTCGACCAGACGCTGACCTCGCGAGATACCATCAATACCAAGCTGCGTTCGGTGCTCGACGATGCCACCAACAAGTGGGGAATCAAGGTGAACCGTGTGGAATTGCAGGATATCACTCCTCCTGAGAGCGTGCTTCAGGCTATGGAAAAGCAGATGCAGGCAGAGCGAAACAAGCGTGCCACCATTCTTACCAGCGAAGGCGAGAAGCAGGCAGCCATCCTTCAGTCTGAAGGCGAGAAGACATCGCGCATCAACCGTGCTCAGGCCGACCGTGAGCAGGCCATTCTCATTGCCGAAGGCGAGGCACAGGCGAAGATTCGTGTTGCCGAGGCCGAGGCTATTGCCATCGACAAGATTACGGAAGCTGTGGGAAAGAGCACAAATCCCGCCAATTATCTCATAGCACAGAAGTACATTCAGATGATGGAGGAACTGGCAAAGAACGGCAATCAGAAGACCGTATTCCTGCCATACGAGGCTACTGGCGTGATGGGCTCGGTTGGTGGAATCAAGGAAATGTTCAAAGGAGAATAATAAATGAGGGATTAAAGAGAGTTGGAGGAAGTCGTGTTTGCTTCATTGTCGGTTTCAAAGTACAAACGCCGATGAGCCTTTGTGCATTGGCTGATAACATTTATCTGAAGGATGCGGTTTCCTCCAACTTTATTTTTTCTGTCTCTAACTCAATAATAAAGAATCAATCGCCAAATGATAGAAACGAGAAAAGAACTGAAGATTTGTATTTTTTGCGGTGCCCGTCCGAACTTTATCAAGGTTGCACCCATTATCCGTCAGTTGCAGAAGATGCAGGAAGACGGCAAAAACATAAGAAAGATCTCTTATTCATTAGTCTATGCCGGCAGCGCAGAAGACCCGACGTTGGAAGACAGCCTGTTTGCTGACTTGCAGATAAACCGTCCCGACGTGTGTCTGGGTGTGGAATGTGAGAATTTGAACGAGCTTACGGGGCAGGTAATGTCGAAGTTTGAAGTGTATTTGCAGCAGCACGAAACAGACGTTGTAATCGTTGTGGACGATTTGGCATCAACAATGGCCGCTGCTATCGTTACCAAGAAGCAAGCCCTGATGCTGGTTCGTCTGGCCGCAGGCACACGTTCGTTCGACATCACGATGCCGAAGGAAATCAACCGACTGGTTATCGACGGACTTTCGGACATTCTTTTCACGGCCGGACTCAGCAACAACAGCATTGCAAACAGGGAAGGTGCCGAGCTTTCAAAGGTCTATATGGTGGGCAACATCCTGATAGACAATATCCGTTTCAATCGCGAAAGAATGGAAGGAATGTCTCTCGGTGCAATAGAATCTCTGAAGGATTTGCAGTTGAAGGAGAAAAACTATCTTGTCTTCACGCTCAACCGTAAGGCCTTGATGACCGACAAGGAAAATCTTGTGCAGATGCTGAAGGCTATGTTGGATGCTTCCGGCGATATACCCGTTGTGGCACCGTTGCGAGATTCCGCCGTAGACACGGTTCTTTCTCTGGGCGAACGTGAGGATTTGGATTTGCGCAGACTCCATATTGCCAAGCCGTTGGGCTATCTTGAGTTTGGCTATATGCTTGCAAATGCGAAGGGAATCATCACCGATTCGGGCAATGTAGCCGAAGAAGCCACATTCAACAATGTGCCTTGTGCCACTATCAACAGCTATACGGAGCATATAGAGAGCGTGAAGCAGGGAACGAACGTGCTCGTTGGCGAAGATGCAGAAAGGCTTCGTGAGGCTGTTTCGGATATGATAAACGACAGATGGAAAGCATCGAGCATCCCTGACCGATGGGACGGACGTTCGGCAGAGCGCATTGTCCAGATACTTCTTGAGAATATGAAATGATGAAATAGAATAACGGCGAGCGTACAAGTGTATGTTCGCCGTTATTTATTGGTGTCAAACTGAATTGACAAGGAGGTATAGTAATCTTTCAGCTTGGCGATTTTCAACTGTGGAATTATGAAAACAAGTGGAAATTCCACCTTCTTTCATACTCCTTTTTATACTCTTTTTCTGCCGATTTTTCACTCTTGTTTTGTGTTTTTGCAACGTGTTGAATATCAGTTGATTGCGAAAAGATCTATCAATCTTCCAAAAAAGTGCTATCGTTTTGGGTAAAAAGTACTATCGTTTTGAACAAAAAGTACTATCGTTTTTGTGGAAAAGTACTATCGTTTTCCGTAAAATCTGTGAGAGCTTTCTTTGGTATCTACCTTGATTGCCCGATAGGCTCGGCTGTTTTGCCCTTTCTAATCTTTAAAACAATAGGAAGATGGTCGCTCACACCTTTGTTGTATCTCGTTCCGTTGTAGAATCTCTTGGGTTTCTTTCCACCGTATTTTGTGTCATCTTCCAGCAGAAACTCGGCATCATTGATGGAGCAATCCATAACGTTCTGTGCAATGTTTCTGCTCACGAGCACGTGATCGAGGCTTGCCCATTCGCCTCTGAAACGGTAAGTTCCCCTTGCATCGTTGCGCCCTTCAGCCTTTGCCGAAACGTTTACCATATCGTGCTCATAGATGAGTTGCAGCGAGGCATCGCCGTAATAGTCGTTGAAATCTCCCATTGCTATGATCTGTGCGTTCGGCGAAATGATTCTGATGGAATCTATCGCCGTGCATAGCCTTTGAGCCACGTGCATTCTGAAAGGCCGTGTGGCCGGTTCGCCACCGAAACGGCTGGGTGCGTGGAGGAGGAATGCGTGGAGCGTGTCGCCGTCGGCCAGTTCTCCGGCTACGTGGAGGATGTCTCTCGTGGGTCTCATTCCTCTGATGGGGCGGATGCGAATTGTGTCGATGCTGACGGGACAGAATGAGAGAGGAGAATAGAGTAGGGCGACATCAACGCCTCGCACGTCTTCAGAAGCTGTCGTTATGTATTCGTAATGGGCTTTACGGAGCAGGGAACGTCTGGTCAGGTCGCGCAGAACGGTGTCGTTCTCCACCTCGCACAAGCCAACAATGTCGGGCAGGCTCCAGTTCTCCGAATCTTCTCCACACGAAATGATGGCTTGCGCTATCTTGTTCAGTTTCTCCCAGTATCTTTTCCTCGTCCATTTCCGTGGCGAATCGGGAAGAAATTCCTGATCGTTCTTCAGCGAATCGTGTTGCGTGTCGAAAAGATTCTCCACGTTGTATTCAACAATCGTGAATTGCGTTTGCCCGAACAGCAAGAGAGGAAACCAAAGGGCGATGATGAGGAGTTGCTTCATTCTATGGCTAAGGACTGATCGTGATAACTGTCAGCAGGCTGTTTCATTCCTGTTTCTCTTTCCGATGGTTCAGGATAGCCAACTGCTGGCGCACGCTCTCTTCGTGAATGAACTCGAAAACGTGGGCTGCAAATTCCGCATCCATACCACAGAGGGCTGCCTGTGCGCCACGCTTTTCGAGGATTTCGTTGTAGCGTTCAGACTGGAGCACGGTCATATTGTGCTCTTTCTTGTATCTGCCGATTTCCCTGCAAATGTGGAAACGCTTTGCAAGCAGTTCCATCAGGCTGTTGTCGAGGTCGTCGATCTGCGAGCGCAACTGGCGCAGCCCTTCCGTTTTGCAATGTCCGTTGCGCACCACGAGTGAGGAAAGAATATCGTCAAGAATATCCGGTGTTACCTGTTGCTTTGCATCGCTCCACGCCTCATCGGGATTGCAGTGGCTTTCCACAATCAATCCGTCGAAACCGAGGTCCATTGCCTGTTGGCACAAGGGTGCAATGAGGTCTCTGCGCCCACCGATGTGGCTCGGGTCGCAGATGATGGGCAAATCGGGGATGCGGCGGTGCAGCTCGATGGGAATCTGCCACATAGGAAGATTCCGGTAAATCTTCTTTTCATAACTGGAGAAACCGCGGTGGATGGCTCCCAATCGCTTCAGACCTGCCTGATTCAGACGCTGCAATGCGCCAATCCACAGTTCCAAATCGGGGTTCACGGGATTCTTTACGAGCACAGGAATGTCGATGCCTTTCAGCGAGTCTGCCAACGCCTGCATTGCAAACGGATTTGCCGTAGTGCGCGCTCCCACCCAAAGCACGTCCATTCCGTATTTCAGAGCCAGTTCCACGTGTTCGGGAGTTGCCACTTCCGTGGAAATCAGCATACCGGTTTCGTCCTTGACACGCTTCATCCACGGCAGAGCTTTCTCGCCGTTTCCCTCGAATCCACCCGGTTTCGTGCGTGGTTTCCAAATGCCGGCACGGAATATATGGCATCCTTTCTCGGCCAGAGCTGCTGCCGTGCTTATTAATTGTTCCTCGGTCTCTGCCGAACAAGGCCCGGATATCACGACAGGACGCTTCCTGTCGCTCGGCATTTCCAATGGTTGCAGTTCTAATTCCATAGTCATATATCTTCGTTTTTCTTCTTTTTCTATCTTAATAATGCCTTTTTCCGCGCCAATAACTGATTGAAATTTGGCAGCCGTGTCTGCTGATGTCGGATGATTTTCCGATACCTTGTCTGGACTGACAATAATGCGTTTTACAAGTAACCGAAGAATGGCTCGCAATCTTCGCAAGATTGCAGTGCATTTTTACGAAGAATGGAATGCAATCTTCGCAAAAATGGAAAGGAGTTTCTTGTCTGTTGATTTTCAGGTGTTTACAGAATTGGAAAGATTTACGTGCTTTAGCGGTTGCCGGTAAGGACTTCAGCGTCTCTTTGCAATTCGTCTGCCTTCTCCAAGTCTTCTTTTGCCTTGTCGGTCTCTCCTGTCTCCTCGTAGAGCAACCCTCTTTCCCTGAATGCCGCTATGCTGAATGGGCTGGCATCGATAACCTTTGAGAAATATTCCAAAGCGAGGGGAGCGTTGTTTCTGGCTCTCTCAATGCGTGCCTTGAGCAGCAGCACGTCCTCGTTGTCTTCAGTATGCTCAAGGAGCCATTGTGCATCGGCGTCAGCCTCTTCGAGCTGCTGCATACGGAGGAGGGTTTCTCCACGCAGCAGGTAGGCATCGCCGTAGGAATCGTTGAGCGAAATGGCTTTCGTGGCCATTGCCACGGTGTTCACATCGTCGCCCTGTCCTTTCGTCGCCTGTGCATAGAGATAGCTCACTTCGGGGTTTTCCTTGTCGATGAGCAATGCCTTTTCGCAGGCGTTGCTCATAATTCCGTAGTCCTCCATCATATAGGCAATGTTTGCCATACGGATGAAAATCTGTTGGTTGTCGGGCTGTACCTCGCTCAGCTTCAACAGTTGCTCGTAGGCTTCGGAGAGTTGTCCCGTCCGTGCGTAGACGATGGAAAGATAGTCGCGTATCTCATAGTCCTCCTGCAATTCGAGTGCGTGCTTGAAACATCTGAGTGCGTAGTCGTTCTCTCCGCTTTTCATAGCGCGCACGCCGTCGTATTTCAATACTTCAAAGTCTTTCGCCTCGCTTGCCGCCTTTGTTTCCTCCTTGTTTTCTTCCTTTCCTCCGAAGAGTTTCTGAAAAAAGTTCATATTGTGTAGCTTTTGTTTTAATTATTCCTTGCTGAAGTAGTCTGTCATTATGGGTCTTAGGAACTTGCTGAACAGTTATTTCACAACTATTTTTCTACCTTTATATATACAGACACCCTTGACAGGATTTGCATAGGCACGGCCCTGCAAGTCGTAGTACAGATGATTCTCCGTTCTCTGACTGTCCTTGACGGTCAGATTTTCGATGCCGTTTGTAACGGTAGTTTCGTGAATGGTTATTGATATGGCTTCATACATTGTTCCCCATTCCTTCTGCATACCGCGATTGTCGGTAAAGTAGTCGGCGGCACCGAGTATTTCGTCGTCGGCAGCCACGCATTTGTAGGTGTGGTTGGCTTTGTCGTAGGTCATCGGGAGCACCAGTTCGGTCATATCCCTCGTAGCCTCCACTGCGTCCTTATTCAACTTTCCCGCTTTGAAAACGAAACTTTCCGTTGCGCTGTAATGCCCGAGGAACTGGTCGGTGGGAATGTGCAGCGTGAACTGTTCGCCTTCTTTCGATACATAAGCCTGTTGCCAAGTTGCACTGAAGAGCGTTTCCAATGGCTTGAGATATATCTTGTTTCCATACTGAATACATTTCGCCTCGGTTTGTTGGTAGCCCTCGCCGTAAAAGTTGTCCGTGTATTCGTAGACGGCCGATGTTGTCAGGTTGTCGAGGAAAGTCTGATCGGTCATTCTTATGCCGTGTGCGTACCTGTATATGGTAGGGGCTTCTGCGTCTCCGTAGTATAGCGCGTAGGTAAGTTTGCTGCCGTCTATGATTATTTCGCCATTGCCCTTGTCTTTATATTCGAGGACGAAGTTTCCGGTCAGTGGTTTCTTGGTTTCAGGGTCTATGCAGGCAAAGTAAATCGTAGTTTTCTCTGCATTCTGTCCGAACTGTATATGCTGTACGGGCTGCCTGTTTTCTATTGTGATGGTTCCTGAACCCTTGTCTATTTTGCCTTTCATATAGCCTCCGTAGTCCAAGAACTCTCTTACAAGGACTTCGTCGTTGTCCATAAAGTATATTTTTTCTTCGATTAAGCTGCGTTTCGCGAATCCAAGTGTGTTCACATAGATTTCGTCGTCGAAGTAAAAGACTGTTGGTGTCTTGTCTTCGGGTTCTCCTATCGGTTCTGTATTTGCGGTTTGTGCGTTCATTGTGGTTGCTGCAACCATCAACAAGAGTAATGTTATGAATCTCATAAGCTCTGATAGTTTATTAAGTTCGTATTTGATAAAGAATATACTGTCGGTTTGAAACACTTACAAAGATAATCAAAAGTAACAGAATATGCTTTCCTTTTTCTAAAAAAATGAGAAATACATTGTCTTTTAAGCGTTTCCTGACTTACATTTGGATATTAGTAGCTATCTTTGCATTATAAACTTTTAAAAATAAAGAATTATGGAAAAAAGAACATACGCAGTAAGTGGAATGAAATGCGAACATTGTAAGGCAAAGGTTGAGAGCGCACTAAAAGGTTTGGACGGTGTTTGTAGCGTGGAAGCACATCTGCAAGATGCAAATGTTACGGTGGAGTATGATGAGAGCGTGATTGCCCCCGAACAGATTAAGGAAGCTGTGGAGAATAGTGGGCGGTATGAATTGCAGATTTAAGAGATAAAGAACCATAGAGCCTCCCAAGCCCCTCCAAAGGAAGGAATGTCTTAATTGTCAGTAGCTTCAACATCCCCTCCTTTGGAGGGGCTTGGGGAGGCTTAAATTTATTATGAAGAAAACGTTTCCAATAGTTGGTATGGCGTGTTCGGCGTGTTCTGCCAACGTAGAAAAGAAGTTGAATACATTGTCGGGCGTGGCGAGTGCTTCGGTGTCTTTGCCGGGACGTTCGGCACTTATCGACTTTGATCCGTCTCGGATTTCACCCGAACAGATGAAGGCCGAGATCAACGGCATCGGCTATGATATGATTATCGACGATGAACAATCCGTTGAGGAAATTGAGAAAAAGGAATATGCGCTGCTGAAACGGAGCACGATTCTCTCGTGGATATTTTCCATTCTGTGTATGGCTGTGTCTATGAGATGGATAGAGCTGGGCGCAAAAAGCGTTGCCAATCAGGTGACGATGCTCATTGCGTTGGCGAATATGATATATTGTGGCAGACAGTTCTATGTCAGTGCGTGGAAACAACTCCGACACGGTATGGCAAATATGGACACGCTCGTGTCGCTGTCTACGCTCATAGCCTTTCTTTTCAGCGCATTCAATACGTTTTGGGGCGATGCCGTTTGGACGAGTCGCGGCATAGAATGGCACACCTATTTCGATGCCTCGGTAATGATTATCACTTTCGTGCTCACGGGAAGACTGCTCGAGGAGAAAGCTAAGGACGGTACGGCTTCTTCTATCCGTCAGATGATGGGAATGTCGCCGAAGACAGCACACATCGTGGACGGCGAAAGAGTGGAGGAAGTTCCGATTTCCACCATCGAAGTGGGCGACATTCTGGAAGTGCGTCCCGGCGAGAAAGTGCCTGTGGACGGAGAGGTCTTGTCTGCCGAAAGTTTTATGAAGGCCGATGCGGCATACGTAGACGAGAGTATGATTACGGGCGAACCTACGCCGATGGAGAAGAAGAAAGGCAACAAGGTGCTCGCCGGTACGATTCCGAATCAGGGAAAGTTCCGGATGAAGGCACGCCAGATAGGCGAGAATACGGCACTCGCCCACATTATCCGTATGGTTCAGGAAGCACAGGGATCGAAAGCTCCCGTGCAGCGTATCGTGGACAAGGCTGCAATGGTGTTCGTTCCGATTGTGGCAGGGATTGCATTGACAACATTTCTTGCGTGGTGGATTATTGGAGGAAGCGAAATGCTCCCACAAGCCATTATGTCCTCCGTGGCTGTACTCGTAATCGCCTGTCCCTGTGCAATGGGACTGGCGACGCCTACTGCTTTGATGGTGGGAATAGGCAAGGCTGCTGAAAAGCAGATTCTCATCAAGGACGCTTCGGCATTGGAAGGACTGCGCAGGGTGGACGCATTGGTTACGGACAAAACCGGAACCCTGACCATTCCGAACACGAACGTGGATTTCACGAAAGCCGACGACTTGGAATTGGAAATGCGTGAAACCCTGAAACCCAACGCACGCAAGGTTATGGAAGAATTGCAGCGCAATGGCGTAGAGGTGTATATGATGAGCGGCGATAAGGAAGAGGCTGCACGATACTGGGCTGAAAAAGCCGGAATAAAGCATTGGCAGAGCAAGGTTTTGCCACAGGATAAGGAAAATCTCGTGAAGAAACTACGGAGCGAAGGCAAGCGCGTGGCAATGGTTGGCGACGGTATCAACGATACGCAGGCACTCGCATTGGCAGACGTGAGCATTGCTATCGGCAAGGGAACGGACGTAGCGATGGACGTGGCGCAGGTAACGCTGATGGGAGACGACCTTCAGACGCTCCCCGATGCCATTGAACTGAGCAGGCGTACCGTCCGTATGATATGGCAAAACCTCTTCTGGGCTTTCATCTACAACCTTGTCTGCATTCCTCTTGCAGCAGGTTTGCTCTATGCTTTCGGCATCCATTGGCAGATAACGCCGTCGTGGGCAAGTGCCCTTATGGCTTTCTCCAGCGTCAGCGTGGTGCTGAACAGTCTGCGATTGAAGTGGACAAGGAAATAAGGGAACGAGGAAACAAGGGGACGAGTTTACAAGGAATTACTGAATATAAAAAGTAATTTACTTGTAAACTCGCCCCTTCGTTCCCTTGTCTACTGACAAAAGCCCTCTTGTTCCCTGACAAAAAGTCCCCTTAAACACGCTTTTTATCTGACCGGATAATCGTATCTTCGGTTATTGTAGAAGTTTCCCCGTTGTTGAGGAATATGGTCAAATTCAACATTGATGGAGATAGAATTCTGATTGTTTTCGCCCCATTCGTAGGTTACTCCACCTCCGATTCTGTCCATAAATCTGTTGGCAGCAGGACCATAACCCATATAAGGGCTGTATGCCCAACCTGCATACATCGGACTGTACCCCATTCCGTATCTTCCGAATCCATAGCCGAAAGAGTTGTAGCCCATCATAAACGGGCTGAAGTTGTCGGAAGTAAATGCTTTCTGAACGAACGCATAGGCACTCCAATGCTCGTTGAAACGATAGCCGAACATTGCATTGATGCCTGCCGTGGTATAGTTGCTGCCGCCGAAAATCATATTGTTGAAATAGCCTCCTACGGCTAATGTGGCTTTTTGGGAAAGATTGGTAACGTACATCAGGGAAATATCCTGCGTGAAACCTGCACCGTGCCCGTAACCGTCGCCGAAGTTTGCAAATACCGACGCACCCACGTTCACGTTCAGTCCCTTGTGCAGTCGCCAAGTATTCAATCCCCAACCGTAATCCCAATATGGATAGTAAAGGTCATTGCCGGTCAGGGCCTGTCCGTTTTCGTCCACAAGAGGGAGGTTGCTGTCAATCTGCCGTTGCTGGGCACGTTCCTCGGCCAGCATTCTTGCATACTCCTTCTCGGCTTCAGTGGCTTGTCTCGGACCTTGCAAACGAGAAGATTCTATTGGTTCAATGGTGCTTTGCTCATTGTTGCCAACGTTATAGACATCCTGTGCATACGCCTGTATGCCAAGAATCATTGCCATTGCTATGATAAAAATCTTCTTCATAATATTGCAAATTTAGTCTTTCGCTTCTTAACTGCCAAAGAATTTAAAACTTATTAACCGGAGTTTAGAATAAGTTTGCGAGAGAACAAGAGGCAAGGGAACGAGGATGCAGGAGAACAAGGGAACGAGTTTACGAGAAGACAAGGCAACAAATAGGCGAAAAGACAAGAGAACGAGGAAACGAAAGGGCAAGTAGATTTCTTCATCATCCTACCGTTTCAGCATTGCATTTCCATATTTCCCTGCATATACTGAGGCAATCTGCCTGTCGATTCGTTTTCTCGTTCTCCTGTCTTTATAACTTCGGTTCACTCCGAACTCCGATTTTAATCTTTATTTCTCCCTATTGAAGAAGCAATAAGCGTAGAATCCCACCATCAGCACTACATACAACATAGAATAAATCCACATATTCGTTGTATCCAGTGGCAAATCGTTTTCCAGTCTCTCTATTTGTTGATACCAAAAGTACGAAAAGGCGAGAAGCGAAAAGACGGTGGCACAAAGGCCATACAGGGCTACTCTCTTTCTGAATTTCCTATTCTTTTCGTCCGGAGTTATCAGCAACGGTCCCCACGCACTGCCCAAAGGAAGTACAAAGCCTAGCAAAGTGCTTAGGATAATTTTGTTACGTATAGTCATAATCTTGGTGTTTTAAATTATTTTTTTAGTATTATTATGTGCAAATATAAACAAATTAACACGATCTCCCCCCATTTTAAAATATAGAATAAACATATTTAAGAAAATAATACACTTTGTTGGGATGCTTTCCCCTAAATATAAGGATGAATTTTAAGCAAGTACACTTATTCGGAATCGTATTTTCTCCTATGTTATAGATAGTGGGAGTGATGTGATAGTGAGGAAATATACTCATAAATAGAGATAATATTTGTGTGAATTTGTGTTGTTTAGGGCTTGAATTGATATGGTTGGAGTTAAACCAAATTAGCGCGATTTTCATTTTTGCGAAGATTGCACTTCATTTTTGCGAAGAATGCAAGGCAAACGTGCGAAGAATGGAATGCAATCTTCGCACGTTTGGAAATGAAGTTTTTATCTATTGATTTTCAGGGATTTATAAATGCAATGCAAATGAAAAGTGGAACGGAGAGAGAATATCCTTACCTCATTCGTTTTGTTTGTTGATTTGTTTCCTTGCAAACTCGTTTTCTCGTCTTCGGATTGGCTCATTCACTTGCAGCCTTATGTGCGATGCGTTCGGAATAACCTTGACCATTATATATGATAAGGTAGAAGACAGACGAATCGTGGTTTTCTTTATTCTCCTTTTTTCATTATCAATGGAGGATCGGTAGTGAACACAAATACGGTGGCAGCGTGGAATACCTGTCCGGGAGTGATGGTGGCATTGATTTTCTCCTTGTTTTCATCGTAGCCGGTGTGAAGGGGCTGGAAGGAAATGCCTGTGCTCTTCTTGCCGTAGGAGTTTATTTTAAGCGTAGGCTCGTAGGTATATACCGTCATTGCCCTGCCGCTCTGCGCATCGAAAAGGATTGCGGCAGGCTTCTGCACGTTTGCAGGGTGGCGAAGTTGGAAGGCGTGGTTGTAGCCGGTCTTCAGGTCGTTGATTCTTTCGCCTATCTCGCGTGTCCGTGTGAAGTTCAGCGGAGTGTGGCGCACGTTCTCCTGTTCGCCCGTGAGGTGCATCTCCTTGTCAAATACGTTCGATTTGTGCGAATCCACCCAAAGATGCTGTTGGAGAATGGAACGGTTCGGGTCGCCGGAGAGGTTGAAGACGATGCCGTTGGTAAGTTTGTACAACGTAGGGATGGTGGAAGTCATACGATAGTCAATGTCGAGTGCGTTCTGATCGGATAGCGTGTAGGTTACGGTGAAGTTCATTTTGCCTTCAAACCCCGCTTCGCTGTCGGCAGTAATGTATCTGAAGGTAACAGACTGGTTGTCTGCACTCAGCACCTCCCACGTCTTTTCTGCCAGCGTGCGTTCCACGTTGCCGTCTATGCTTATGAGCGTTGCGCCGAGCATAGGGTTTCTTTTGTAGCTTTCTATGTTTTCATAGCCTTTTATCACAGGTTCCAGCCTTCCGTTCCAGTTATGGGCAGTGAGCGACATCAGGCGAGCACCGTAGTTGCTTACCACGGCTTGCATTCCGGTATTGTTCGTTAATTGGAAAGTCTTTATTTCTTGTGCCTTCGCCGTAAAGGCAATCAGGCAGGCAATGACAGTCAGTGCGTAGTGTTTCATTGTATTCTCTCTTTCTGGTTTATTAATCACAAAGATACGAAAAAGTTATCATAAGCCTGCTTTTTTATGTTCATTTTTCTGCATATCCCTCTGCTTTTTTATTTGTTCACGGCTTGCAGATTGGCACATTTTCTTTTTCTTTCAGCAGAAATTTAGGATAATTGATGCCAAAAAATCACTATAAAAGCATTTTTTTTAATGATTTAATGAATATTTCTTTGTATTCTAATTCATTATTCCTAATTTTACAACCAATTAACTATCGCCTAAATTTAATATTCTAAAATAATATGGTACGAGAAAAACAAATCGTTGAGTGTGTTCCTAATATCAGTGAAGGACGCAACAAGGAAATTATCAAGCAAGTTACTGATGAGATTGAGCGCGTAAAAGGTGTGAAACTTCTCGATGTAGACCCGGGAGAAGCCACCAACCGTACGGTTATTACCTTTGTTGGAGAGCCGGAAGTGGTTGTTGAGGCTGCATTCCAATGTGTGAAGAAGGCTGCGCAGCTCATTGATATGCGCCAGCATCACGGAGCACATCCACGAATGGGAGCAACGGACGTTTGCCCTTTGATTCCTGTTGCGGGTATTACTCTTGAGGAATGTGCAGAACTGGCACGCAAACTTGCTGAACGGATTGCAACCGAACTCAGCGTTCCCTGCTATTGCTATGAGGCTGCTGCGAGAACACTGGAGCGCAAGAACCTTGCTATTTGCCGCAAGGGCGAATACGAAGGATTGCCTGAAAGAATGACAGTAGAGAAAGAAGCTCCCGATTTCGGCGCACGTGCTTGGGACGAAGGAGTGGCTCGTACAGGCTGTACGGCAGTTGGTGCGCGCGACTTCCTCATTGCAACCAATTTCAATCTCAACACCACTTCCACACGCCGTGCCAATGCAATTGCATTCGATGTTCGCGAGAAGGGCCGTCCACAGCGCGAAGGTGGATCGCCGGTTGGAAAGATTATGAAGGACGCCAATGGCGAAACCATTATGATACCGGGCACATTGAAGGCTACAAAGGCTATCGGATGGTATATTGACGAATATGAGATTGCTCAGGTGTCAATGAACATCACGGATATCAATGTAACCCCGCTTCACGTTGCTTTCGACGAGGTTTGCCGTTGTGCGCAGAACCGTGGCGTTCGTGTAACAGGTACTGAAATTGTTGGATTGATTCCAAAGCGCACATTGATAGAGGCAGGTAAATACTTCCTGAAGAAGCAGAACCGTTCAACAGGTATTCCTGAAGCTGATATTATCAAGATTGCCATCAAGTCAATGGGCTTGGACGATTTGAAGGGGTTCAACGCCCGCGAGAAGGTTATCGAATACTTGTTGGAAGACGAGAACAAGAAGGAACTCCTCATTGACCTTACTGTCAAGGGATTTGCAGAAGAAACATCGCGCGAGTCGCCTGCTCCGGGTGGTGGAACTATCTCTGCCTATATGGGTGCGCTCGGTGCTGCGCTCGGTACAATGGTGGCAAACCTTTCAAGCCACAAGGCCGGTTGGGACGCCCGTTGGGAAGAATTTAGTGATTGGGCAGAAAAAGGTCAGGCTATTCAGAAAGAACTGATGGTGCTTGTAGACGAAGATACCGAGGCATTCAACCGTATTATGGAGGCATTCGGTCTGCCAAAGGGTACTGAAGAGGAAAAGGCTGCCCGCTCAAAGGCCATTCAGGATGCAACGCTCTTTGCAACTCAGGTGCCTCTGCACACGATGCAGGCATCTGCAAAGGTGTTTGAACTCTGCAAGGCTATGGCTGAAGAGGGCAATCCAAACAGCGTTTCAGATGCCGGAGTGGGCGTGCTTGCTGCCCGTGCAGCCGTATTGGGTGCAGGTTTGAACGTGAAGATCAATGCGTCAGGCCTCAAGGATCGTCAGGTTGCCAATATGCTTGTTGCCGATGCCAACCTTCTTATCAAGCAGGCAAACGAGGCTGAGGCTGAAATTATGAAGATAGTCGAAGCAAAATTATAATATTCGGAGTCATAAAAGTTGAAGAGGGATTGAAGGCAGGTGTCTGTTAGTATAAAATCCTACATATAATAATAAGGTGTTTACCTTTAACCCCTCATCAACTTACCCTGATTCCTATTAAATAACTTTAAGCAAACCATTACAACTATGACTAAAGAACAATTCATAGAAGATATCCGTGTCGGTATTCCCGATACATTGCCTGAACCACAGGCGTATGATCCTAACATTAACCACGCACCGAAGCGCAAGGAAATTCTGACAGAAGAGGAGAAGAAACTCGCACTCCGCAACGCTCTGCGCTATTTCCCGAAGAAGTTCCACGCTACGCTGGCTCCGGAATTTGCAGAAGAACTGCGCACTTACGGACGTATATATATGTATCGTTTCCGTCCTACATACGAAATGTATGCCCGTCCTATCGACGAATATCCACACAAGTCTGAACAGGCGGCAGCCATTATGCTGATGATTCAGAACAATCTGGACAAGGCTGTGGCGCAGCATCCTCACGAATTGATTACATACGGTGGCAATGGTGCCGTGTTCCAGAACTGGGCGCAGTATCGTTTGGTAATGAAATACCTGAGCGAGATGACCGATGAGCAGACACTCGTGATGTATTCCGGCCATCCTCTCGGACTTTTCCCATCACACAAGAATGCACCTCGTGTGGTAGTTACCAACGGTATGGTTATTCCGAACTATTCAAAACCTGACGATTGGGAACGTTTCAACGCATTGGGCGTGAGCCAGTACGGTCAGATGACTGCCGGTTCGTATATGTATATCGGCCCGCAGGGTATCGTTCACGGAACAACGATTACCGTATTGAATGCTGCCCGCAAGGTGGGTGGCGACAATATGAAGCTCTTTGTGACGGCAGGTCTTGGTGGTATGTCGGGTGCTCAGCCGAAGGCGGGCAATATAGCAGGCGTCGTTAGCGTTACGGCCGAAATCAATCCGCTCGCTGCCCGTAAGCGTCACGAACAGGGATGGGTGGACGAACTCCACGAAAGTCTCGACGAATTGATTCCGGCTGTTCGCAAGGCAGTTGAGGAAAAGCGTGTCGTTTCAATGGCATACGTGGGCAACGTGGTAGACCTTTGGGAGCGTTTGGCAGAAGAAAATATCCGTGTAGACCTCGGTTCCGACCAGACTTCGCTCCACAATCCTTGGGCAGGCGGTTACTATCCTGTGGGCGTTTCCTTGGAGGAAAGCAAGCGTATGATGGCAGAAGAACCCGAACTGTTCAAGGAAAAGGTACAGGAATCCTTGCGCCGTCAGGTTGCTGCAATCAACAAACTTACTGCCAACGGTATGTATTTCTTCGACTATGGCAACGCCTTCCTCTTGGAGTCAAGCCGTGCCGGTGCTGATATTATGGGCGAAAACGGCAAGTTCCGTTATCCTTCATACGTTCAGGACATTATGGGTCCGATGTTCTTCGACTATGGTTTCGGTCCTTTCCGTTGGGTATGTTCGTCTGGCGACCCGAAGGATTTGGAAGCAACCGACCGTATTGCAACGGAGGTGCTCGAGGAAATGCGCAAGACTGCCACTCCGGATATCATCGGACAGTTGGACGACAACATCCATTGGATCAAGGAAGCGGGCAAGAACAAGCTCGTAGTTGGCTCTCAGGCACGAATCCTCTATGCTGATTCTGAAGGGCGAACAAAGATTGCCTTGGCGTTCAACGAGGCTATCAAGCGTGTCGAAATCAGCCGTCCTATTGTTCTCGGGCGCGACCATCACGACGTTTCCGGTACCGACTCGCCATTCCGCGAAACAAGTAATATCTACGACGGTTCGCAGTTCTGTGCCGATATGGCCGTTCAGAACGTTATCGGCGACTCATTCCGCGGTGCAACTTGGGTATCAATCCACAATGGTGGTGGCATAGGCTGGGGCGAAGTGATGAACGGCGGCTTCGGTATGGTTATCGATGGAGGCGAAGATGCTGAACGCCATATCCGTCAGATGCTCCTCTGGGACGTCAATAATGGTATCTCACGCCGTAGCTGGGCACGCAACGAAGGTTCTATGGACGCCATCAAGCGCGAAATGGAACGCACTCCGGGCCTGACCGTAACGCTTCCGAACCTCGTTGAAGACGACATTATCAACAACGCATTCTAACATTAAAAACAAGAGAATAGGAGGGGGCAGGCGTTCGCGTAATCGTTCCCGAGAGAAGACTTCGGTCTTCATTATATAATGGCTGTCGTCGTTTAAGTATAACGGCAAATATCGTTTAAGTATAACGACCATTACTGTTTAAGTTTAACGACCATCGCCGTTTAAGTATAGCGACAAATGCCGTTAAAACAATGCAAACCTCTGCCTCCTTCTCCTTATTATAACCAAAATAATTGAACAACAATGACACATCAAATAAGTGCAGAACACCTTTCTATCGAAAGAATCGGCGAAATCATCAAGAACAACATCAAGCTCGAACTCTCAGACGATGCACGTCAGCGCATCGTTCGCTGCCGCGAATACTTGGATAAGAAGATTGAAACATCAGACAAGCCCATCTATGGCGTAACAACCGGTTTCGGTTCACTGTGCAAAATCTCCATCGACAAGCAACAGCTCTCCGACCTTCAGAAGAATCTTATGATGTCTCACGCCTGTGGTGTGGGCGAAAGAGTGCCTAATGAAATCGTCAAGATAATGCTTTTGCTCAAGATTCAATCCTTGAGTTACGGTTTCTCGGCTTGCCAGTTGGTAACTGTTGAGCGTCTGATTGACTTCTTCAACAACGATATTTATCCTGTTGTCTATATGCAAGGCTCTCTCGGTGCATCGGGCGACCTCGTGCCTCTGGCGCACCTTTGCCTGCCTCTGTTGGGTATCGGCAGCGTGGAAATGAACGGCGAGGTTATCTCCGGCGAGGAAATGCTGAAGAAGATGAACTGGCAGCCGATTCAGCTTGTGTCAAAAGAAGGCCTTGCGCTGCTCAACGGCACGCAGAATATGAACGCATTTGCCGTTTGGTGTATGCTTCAGGCAGAGCGTCTGAGCGACTGGGCAGACAAGATTGGCGCAATGTCGCTCGAGGCTTACGACGGCCGTATCGAACCATTCACACACGCCGTACACGCTGTGCGCCCACATCAGGGACAGATTGAGACTGCTGCACGCATTCGTGAATTGCTCGAAGGCAGCGAACTCATCAAGCAGCCGAAGGTAAACGTGCAGGATCCTTACTCATTCCGTTGTATGCCGCAGGTTCACGGTGCATCGAAAGACACCATCCGTTACGTGAAATCAGTTATTGACATCGAAGTAAATGCAGCTACTGATAATCCAACTGTCTGCCCTGACGAAGATTTGATTATCTCTGCCGGCAACTTCCACGGCGAACCTATCGCACAGCCGATGGACTTCCTTGCGATTGCTCTTTGCGAACTCAGCAACATTTCAGAACGCCGTATCTACAAGCTCGTTTCCGGCACACGCGATCTTCCAAGTTTCCTCGTGGCTAAACCAGGCGTGAACAGCGGCTTTATGATTCCACAGTATACGGCTGCCTCTATTGTAAGCCAAAGCAAGATGTACTGTACGCCTGCTTCTGCCGACAGTATTCCTTCTTCACAAGGTCAGGAAGACCACGTAAGTATGGGTGCGAACGCAGCTACGAAGCTCTATCAGGTGGTATTGAACACAGAACGTGTGCTTGCTATCGAACTCTTCAATGCAGCGCAGGCACTCGAATTCCGTCGCCCACTGAAGTCTTCTCCGGCTATCGAGGCAATCTTCGAGGCTTACCGTAAGGTGGTTCCATTCGTGGAGAACGACCAGTTTATGGCTCCTCACATTGCAGAGTCGGTAGATTTCTTGAGAAAGTAAGAAGAATACTGCTGCTATGAAACTATTAGTAACAAACATAGGCGTCCTTGCCGGTGTCGGACACGAAGGAAAACGCTGTCTGAAAGGCAAGGAAATGTCGGAACTCAACACCATCGAGAACGCCTTTCTCTATGTGGAAAACGGGCGCATAGTATCGTATGGTGGGCGTGTGGATACGCCTCAGGTAGACAGAAACACGCTGATTGTGGATGCTGAAGGGGGCACGGTGCTGCCTTCGTTCTGCGATTCCCATACACACGTGGTCTACGCAGGCAGCCGCGAGCACGAGTTTGTGGATAAGATTCGCGGACTCAGCTATGCGGAAATAGCCAAACGAGGTGGCGGCATTCTCAATTCTGCCGACCGACTGCACGAACTTTCGGAAGACGAACTCTACAATCAGGCGATGAAGCGTGTAGACGAAGTGATCCGTAAGGGTACGGGAGCGATGGAAATAAAGAGCGGCTACGGGCTGAACCTCGAAGACGAACTGAAGATGCTGCGTGTTATCCGCCGTATCAAGGAAACTGCTCCCGTGAAAGTGGTGGCGAATTTCCTCGGCGCACACGCCGTAGGTCGCGAATACGCAGGCCGACAGGCAGAATATGTAGACCACATCATCAACGATATGCTTCCGGCAGTAGCGAAAGAAAACCTTGCCGACTTCATAGACGTGTTCTGTGATGAAGGTTTCTTCACGCCCGACGAAACGCGCCGATTGCTGCAAGCCGGTGCGAAATACGGACTGCGGGGCAAGATACACGGCGAGGAACTTGCCGTATCGGGTGGCGTTGAAGTAGGCGTGGAGTGCAACGCACTCTCCGTAGACCATCTTGAGGCGATGGACGACCGAGACATAGAGCTGCTCAAGGATACCGAAACAATGCCTACTGCACTGCCCGGCACGTCGTTCTTCCTCAATATGCCGTTTGCCCCGGGCAGAAAGATGATAGATGCAGGGCTGCCAATGGCGATTGCGTCCGACTACAATCCGGGTTCAACGCCGTCGGGCGATATGAAGTTTGCCGTTTCGCTGGCTTGCATCAAGATGCGCCTGATGCCGGCAGAGGCTATCAATGCGGCAACAATCAATTCAGCCTATGCAATGGGACTGAGCGAGGACTACGGTTCTATCACGAAGGGAAAGGTGGCGAACTTCTTTATCACTGCCCCCATCCCGTCCGTAGATTTCATTCCATACGCTTACACCACCCCGATTATTCGGCGTATCTTCCTCAAGGGCGAGGAATACGTAGGTTAAGCCATTTAAGAGAAAGAGATTTTACCGATAATAAAAGAATGCTACATAGTCTTGTGTTGTACATTTTCTCCCAATCGGTACAATCTCTTTCTCTTTTTGTTTTTTGTAGAATAGAATGTTTCGTTAGATAAAGTGTCAGCAAAGAATTGTATTCGGAAGTATTAATGATTTCAGTATAATCATAGGATTTATCAACGGAGGTGGAAACTATGCGGGCATTGCCAACTGAAAGAAAGGGAGAAAGAGATATTTGTCGTACTTGGTCTAGTATTAAGAAATTATTTGCTAAAAGTTAGTAGAAATCATCGTGGATATAAAATATTTATTTAACTTTGTTTTTGGAAATATATTTTGAATTTTGTTGTCTTTCAGTAGTTTGTAAAATCTAATGGAAACAATAATTTTTCAAATTGTTTCTTAAACTAAGAATAATATAAACTCGTATTTGTTTATGAATAAGAATTTCTGGAACTTATATAAAGAGGCAAAAGGAAAAGATGTTATAGAATTGTTTAATCCTGATGTAGAAGATACATATGAATCTGTTATTAATATCTGTGAATCTGCTAAGAAATGGAATGATGATTTTGATTCAGTATTGACAACCAATATCTATGGTTGTATATTGATAAATTTATTAGAACGATACCCATTACCTAAAGAAAATTTTACTCGCAAGTCTTTTTTGAAATTTGTAGAAGATTTCGATTTAATAAATTTCGATGTTGATATTAATGGCGATACAGTATGGTATGAAAAAGAAATTTTATTGCCTAAAGATAAATTTAGAAATAAAAACTCTATGGTTTGTCCTTTATCCCTCTTTTTGTATTTTCATTATGACTATTTTAAGCCTATCTTACTCCCACAACGTTTTGACTTAATGCAGAAACGTTGTGATGTATTAGGTATAGATTTGCCTGAAATTCCTAGGACAAAAGATTATAAAGAATATTTGATGTTCTATTATGATTTATGTGGTTGTATGAATGAGTTTCAAAAGAAATACGAATTGACCGATGCTGAGTTTTGTGCGTGTTTGTATGACTTTGGAGGTATGGCGATAGGAGAAACTGTAAAAATAGAAATGCCCAAACCGACGAATGTTTGGCTTACCGGAGCTTCTGGAAAAGCTGATTTTACGTATCTTGATAATTTAGGAAAGGACGAAGATAATCAAGGTCATATATGGGCTTGCAATGAAAGAACGAAACGAGGTGATATTATTATAATTTATTGTACTTCTCCAAGGAGTTACATTCATTCCATTTGGCGTGCAAATTCTGGTGGTATATTCAATCCTTTTGATAGTTATCAATGTCGTACAGCGGTATGTGATGGAATTAGGATTCCCGAAATAGGATTTAAAGACCTTAAAGCAGATAAGTATTTTTCACAAGTTCCAATAGTAAGAGGGAACTTGCAAGGAATTAATGGAGTGGAATTGAGTGCTGATGATTATTCTCGACTGTTGGAAATGATAGAAGAACGAGGAGGAAATGTATCCATATTACCAAAACTCTTTGATGGTGCCGATGTGGATTTTGGTATTATTGAATTAGAGAAAGATGTAGAAGAAAAGATTCTGATTCCAATTTTGAGAGAATTAGGATATGAAGATAAGGACTGGACTCGACAACTTAGTTTGAAAGCTGGGCGTCAAGAGAAAGCTATACCTGATTTTGTGTTCTTCCCACAAGGAAAAGAGCATTTTGAAAACGCTCCTTTTGTCATAGAAGCCAAACTCGATATGTCATCGGCAATAGAATTAAATCGTGCATTCCGTCAAGGTCTTTCGTATGCAAGGCTATTAAGAAGTAAATTAATGGGGCTTTGTGATAAAGAACGACTTGTTATATATCAAGTTGATGAGGTTGGTTCTAGTGATCAGACTAATCCGATATTTGAAAATCATTGGAAAGCAATATATTCCGATTCAGCAATTGGGACACGATTAAAACAATTGATTGGAGCTGAAGTTATTAGGTCCTTGTAGAGTTTTTGCATCTAATCATACAGTATTGGATAATTTGTCACATAATCCCAATATTTACATCTATGGTATTAATAATATGTTGAATGTATCCTTTCCTATCATTAGATTTACATTCTAAATTCTGCAAAGTGTCAAATGGTATGTGTTTTGTAAGTGGTTGAAAATCAGGTAGTAGTGATGCTGTTTGCAAACGTGCGAAAAATGTGTTCCATTCTTCGCAAGAATGCACGGCAAGTGACCGAAGAATGGAGAACATTCTTCGGTCATTTGCAAATCCTCTCTTTGGCTGTCTGTAATGAAAGCAGTTTTGTTGAAACTATTTTGCGCTTTATTAAAGAAATAAACGAAGAGCATAAGGAAATAAGAAATATGCAGGCAGAATTAATTCAGCGAATATTTTTTGTTTACCTGTTGTTGGTGGCAGACCAATACAATGATATTCGTTTTTGAAAAATGGCATATCGCAGAAATGCAAAGTCTGTATTTGCTGCTTTGGTTTCAGTTTTGGCTCAATGCGAATTATGCAATCAGCATTTGATGAAAAGGCAAGTGCAGATGATACTGACAAATTCAACACCTGCTATCAGAATACAGTCTGTGAGAAATTCCCGGGTTTATTCAATATTTCATATTTACCTATTTTTAGGTATTGTTGAGTTTCACGGATTTTATTACTTTTGCATATTAATAATTAAGAATTATGTAAAACTGATATGAATATTTTTATTAGAAAACGCAGACAGACATCTGCATTCATTCATAAGGAAATCCGCCATCTTGATAAAAAAAGATGGTGGATTTTTGTTTTGAATAATTTTGAATTTCGTTCGTTTTTCAAAAGCGTGGCATTTCGTTGTGCGCTAAGCTTGTTTTTAAGCGTATTTGCATATTCGGTCAATGCTCAAAAAGCAGTACTATACGGAACAATAACCGATGCTGCCACAGGAGAAGCCCTCATAGGGGCATCCGTAATAATCGACAATGGAGTTTTTGGAACTTCTACTGACCGGAATGGAAACTATACGCTGCAAATTCCGAACAGCCGGAAAGCACGTCTGTTGTTTAAATACATAGGATACAAAGACGAGCGACGAGAAATTGTGGTAAAGGACAGCACAAGATGTGATGTAAGCCTGAAAAGTACTGGCAAGCAGCTCGATGAAGTAACTGTAACTATGCGTAGCGACATAAGACGGCTGAAAGAGTCGGCTATGCCAATATCAGTTATCGGGCAGAGACAGCTGCAGGGAACAGCATCGAATATCAACGATGTTTTGGCCCGCACGGTAGGTGTAACTATCCGCAATACGGGAGGTATGGGCAGCTCTTCGCGTATCTCGGTCAGAGGTTTGGAAGGAAAACGGATGGGAATGTTTGTAGACGAGACTCCATTGGGACAGATTGGCAACTTTGTGGCTCTCAACGATATACCGACCAACTTAATAGAACGCATAGAGGTCTACAAGGGTATTGTGCCTTATAAGTTCGGTGGCTCGGCTTTAGGTGGCGCAGTCAATGTAGTTACAAAAGAATATCCTCCATTGTATTTTGATGCTTCATACGAGATAGGCTCGTTCAACACCCATCAGTTTTCCTCTATACTGAAACGGACGGATGTGAAATCGGGGCTTCAATTCAGCGTGGGAGGATTCTATACTTATGCGGGCAACAACTACAAGATGCGGCTTGTGAATATTGATAACCGCGAAGTGGAACGCAACCACGATAGATTCAAGAAATTCATTGCCGGTGGTTCTGTAAAAGCTACCAAATGGTGGTTCGACGAAATAAAGTTAGAGCTTATAGCAATGCGTACCCATCAGGAGATTCAAGGTATTGATATGGATATCAGGGAAGCGTATAACAAGTCGGAAAGTTTTGTCGCAGCTCTGAATTTTAAACGCGATAATTTCTTTTTGGATGGTTTGGATTTCGATTTGGATTTAGGCTATGTATTGGGAAAATATGGAATGCACGACACGGCGATGCATCAATATGACTGGGACGGGAATGAGCTTCCGCCTGTATCGCCTTATGGAGGAGAACAAAACAAGTTTCCGTCGGACGGGCATAACAGGTCGAATGATTTCATAGGAAAATTCAACTTAGGCTATACGATTGACAGGCATCATAGCATAAACTTCAATATATATGCCAACAATACGGCCTTAAAACCGAAAGATCTGCTTATGGACAAGGCTCTCGGATTTCGTGCAAACTTTCCAAGCAATATGAATAACGTTACTACAGGACTTTCCTACGATCTAAACCTGTTTGACGACCGTCTTCAGAACGCATTGACATTCAAGAACTTCATATTCTCTTCGCACTCAAGGAGCATTGATATTTTTTCGGTAAACGAACCTGAACCTGTAAAAGTATCGAAGAGTTTTTACGGATTCAGCAATGCCCTGCGCTATAAGCTGACTCCGGAAATTATGGTTAAGGCGGCTTTCAATTCGGAAGTACGCATTCCCACGAGTGAGGAGCTTATTGGCAACGGTTACTCCATACTCGCATCGCCGGCCTTGAAGCCCGAGCGCACCACGGGTTGCAACATTGGTGCTATGTTCCGGCAGCAAGGAAACGATGGAGGGCTGATAGAGTTGGAAGTCAATGGATTCTACAACACTCTCAAGGATATGATACGGTTTACACCCGATGTGATTCCTACTATGGCGCGATACCGAAACTTCGGAAGTGTACGCACGATGGGAATAGAACTGGAAGCAAAAGGCGATATTACACCTTTGTTATATGTGTATGCAAATGGTACATACCAAGACCTGCGCGACTCTCGGAAATACATTCCGGGAACAGAGGTTGTTAATCCCACAAAAGGAAAACGCATACCTAATGTGCCTTATCTGTTAGGAAATTTTGGTGTGGAGTTTCATAAAGAAAATCTTTTTGGAGGTCGTGGGCAAAACACACGTCTGCTCTTCGATGCGTCCTACATTCATCAATATTTCTATGATTTTGAAATGAGCAAATATCAAGAGCGCAAAATACCCACATCGTTCACTATGGATGCAGGGATAGAACATAGTTTGGAAAACAACCGTTGGACTCTCGCCTTGAAGGTTAAAAACCTGTCTAACCGTAATGTTGTTTCGGAACTTAACCGTCCGCTTCCCGGCCGTTCTTTGGCATTTAAAATAAGATATGTGCTAAAATAAATCCCGAGACAATCAGAATATAATAACAAACAATATATATTTATCATTAAAAAAATAATAGTATGAAAATTAAAGCATTATTTTCAGCCATTGCACTGATGGCACTGACAGTTTCTTGCAGTAACAATGACGACCCTACGCCAACTCCGATACCTGAAGGCGGAGCTTTCAAGGGGGTAATTTTTGCAACAGGCATAACAAACCCTGAGGGAAACAATGGCAGTATATATCTGCAGGCGTTATCCGATTTTGTTCCGGGTACTTACGATAATGAAAATACTTTGCCAACAGGATTTGGAGCAACTCCAATAGCATTGCCCAATGGAAACATCTACTCTTTTCCAGACTATATGGGAAATTCAAAAGCAGAGATTGCCCGCTATAATTTGAGCAATGACGGAAAATGGATTAAAAAAGGAGCATTGCCCATACCGGCAGGTGCAAATGCCTGCAACGTTGTGGAACTGAATCACGAAAAAGCCTATGTAAGTTTGCAGGGATTAGGACTCGTCAGAGTGTTTAACCCGACAACGATGACCAAAATCAAGGATATAGACCTGAACAGTTTGCAGCAGAAGGATGCAAAAGTATCACCGGCCGCAATGATAATACGGGATGGAAAACTTTATGTAGGGCTCAATCAAATGAATGCACAATGGATGCCTACGCAAAACAGCATAGAGCTTGCTATGATAGATGTTCAAACCGATGAGTTGAAAAAACATATTGTAAACAAGACGCACGGACTTAGCTTTGCAACACGTCCGATAGATGCTAATTCAATATTTATGGATGAGAATAAAGACATCTACATAAATTGTATAGGAGCATTTGGGTTCATACCTGATTTTCCGGGTGGTATTGTACGCATAAAGAATGGCAGAGATGAAATTGATCCTGACTATGTCATTCGTTTAAATCAGACGGAAGTAAAAGGACTGTCTACCAAATATGCCGAATTCATAGCTTCGATGTATTATGCCGGTAACGGAAAACTTTATATTTACGGAAATTCATACGGACTTGATGCTCAAGGGATGGCAAACCCATATTTGAGTCTTACCCATTTCCCGGGCGTGATTGACCTCAAAGAGAAAACTATAACTAAGATTGCGAATATGGAAATATCCAATCCACAAGGCATAGCTATTGCCAAATACAAGAATCTCATTGTGTTTGGAAGTGCAAACAAAAAGGCAACAGGTTTCTATACATATAATCCGGAGAATAAAGAAGTTAAAGGGCCTGTCATCAATGTGCAGGGCAATCCGGGTTTCTTTTACAGCTATGCCAAATAAACAAAGGATGGTATAAAAGTATACGTTTGGTTTTGAACGTTTGATCACAATTAAGATACGAGGAATGTCAGTCTCAACCAGTTGTTGGAATGGGAATGAATTTAGCATTCCTCGCATCTGAATTTATTGTATAATCTTATTCAGACAATGCAAACACGGAAAAAAGATATTCGGACACTTATACTTGCCGTAGCACGTGAGGAGTTTTTGAGGAATGGAGTAAAAAACACATCAATGAAAACTATCTCACTGAAATCCGGAGTGGCAGTAGGCAATATCTACAATTATTTTGAAAATAAGAGCGACCTGTTAAAAGCAGTTCTTTCCCCATTGATTAAAGCGTTTGAAGAATATAGAGAAAAGAACAGAAGCATTTCTTATTTTACAATCGATGTCTTTAAATATGATAGTTTTTTAGAAATGATGTACGATCAGATGGCATCCGTCATCACACCTTATCGGGATGAAATGAGATTGCTGCTTTTTGAGACTGCCGGTACTTCGCTTGAGAAATTCTTTCAGACACGTCAAGACGATATGCTTCAGGACGGTATTAGGTACTTGCAGATAATGAAGGAAAAATACCCCTATGTAGATATTGATATATCGCCGCATTTCCTTCATATTCTTTGCACCTTATGGTACGATGTTGTGAAGGAAATTGTGCTCCATCAAGATATGAGTCAAGAGGAAATAGATTTAATAATAAAGGACTATGTAAAATTTACTACTGGAGGGTGGAAATATCTTTTAAATATTCCATAAACATAAGGATTCTGCTTGTGATACAATTCATCAAGCAAGAATAGTATTTACACTATTCAGTAATACCGTCAATGGGATATTGGGAAAATCCTCTTCTGATTTTTAATTCCAAATTATCACTTGAACAAGTTTTCGATGGTGGAGCCCACAAAGTCTTCTGCTAAATCCGTCAATGGATTGAGAATTTTGTCGTTAATCAGTTCGTTGGTCTTTCTTTTAATCTCTTCTTCCAGTCTTATTTCGGCTTTCTCGTAATATTTTGTAGCAGCCTTTTTTAGGTTTTCCTTGTCTGTGGTAAAGATGTGCCCCAATAAGCCCACGGAGACGATACGGTCTCTGCCGTCGAGATTCACTTTCCCTACGGAGCAGACAAAGTAATTATCCACGGTGATAAGGTTGTCGGCGGCGAAGTTCACTATCTGTTTTGTGAATGAATTGCTGAGAGCATTCAGTGCTGAGGAGAGCAAGTCGCTGCCTGACTTTTCGCCTGCTTCGCTTACAGACTCGTTGATGGTGGCGGTGATTACGTCGGATAACTCATTTTTGTGGTCTTGTGGTTTCGGACAAGTGAAGATAAGCACCCCGACGCAGACAAGCAGCGTGAGGAATGAATAGAAAAGGCAGCCTCCACGTTTCTTCTGGGCAGCCGAAGTTGGCTTTTCTTCATTTTCGGAAACAGGGTTTGCCTGCACGATGGGGATTTCCTCGGCTGCGTTTCCCGTTGCTTGTGCTTCCCAGACACCTTGCTTGCCTGACGATAGATTGGCAATTGCCTGTCGCAAATCCTCTATCTTGCTTGCTTCAACCCATTCAAGCCCATTCGCGGGCATTACAACCGAATGCTCGTTCAGCCCTCTCTCCATCAGTTCTTTTATGCTGTATGGGCCTCGTTTCTCGTTATTTGTTCTGATGTAATATTCCATTTGCTTTCCTCTCTCTTTGTTGTTTATGATTGAACCGATAGTGAATCTCTCTGATTTACTGCGAGTTTTTTCGTTTATACAGAGTGCGAATTTAAATAATATTTCCGGAGAAAACAAAGATTTTTTGCTTTTTTAGCCACTTATATATAATAAGGTAAAGAAGAAAAGATATAATTTTTTTTAAATACTTTCTTTTTCATTTGCTTTTATATACCATATTTATTATCTTTGCATATATTTCGATTAAAAGACACTATAAGATAATGTTTGAAAATTTAAGCGATCGTCTTGACCGTTCCTTTAAGATTCTGAAGGGCGAAGGCAAGATAACAGAAATAAATGTAGCCGAAACGCTGAAAGACGTGCGTAGAGCATTGTTGGATGCCGATGTAAACTATAAAGTTGCAAAATCATTTACCGATACCGTAAAGCAGAAAGCTTTGGGTATGAACGTGCTCACGGCTGTGAAGCCCGGTCAGTTGATGGTAAAGATTGTTCACGATGAATTGGCAGAGCTGATGGGTGGAGAGGCAGTGGGCCTGAAGCTCGAAAGCAAGCCGGCAATCATATTAATGAGTGGTTTGCAGGGTTCGGGTAAGACTACATTCTCTGGAAAACTTGCCAACTTGCTGAAGACAAAGGAACACAAGAATCCGTTGCTCGTGGCTTGCGACGTTTATCGTCCTGCTGCTATCCAGCAGTTGCACGTTGTAGGCGAACAGGTAGGCGTTTCTGTTTACAGCGAGCCTGAAAGCAAGAGCGTGAATCAGATTGCTGAAAACGCTATCAGAGAAGCAAAGGCGAAAGGAAATGATGTCGTAATCATCGATACCGCTGGTCGTTTGGCCGTGGATGCAGAGATGATGGACGAAATCGAAAGCCTGAAGAATCACGTGAATCCTGATGAAATTCTGTTCGTTGTAGACTCAATGACAGGTCAGGATGCAGTGAATACTGCAAAAGAGTTCAATGACCGTTTGGATTTCGATGGTGTCGTATTGACAAAGTTGGACGGCGATACCCGTGGTGGTGCCGCGCTTTCAATACGCACGGTCGTTACGAAACCTATCAAGTTCATCGGTACCGGCGAGAAGATGGAGGCACTCGACGTGTTTCATCCTGCCCGTATGGCAGACCGTATCTTGGGTATGGGCGACGTGGTTTCGCTGGTGGAGCGTGCTCAGCAGCAGTTCGACGAGGAGGAAGCAAAGAAACTTCAGAAGAAGATTCAGAAGAACAAGTTCGACTTCAACGACTTCTACAATCAGATTCAGCAGATTAAGAAGATGGGTAATCTGAAAGATCTCGCTTCTATGATTCCCGGCGTGGGCAAGGCTATTCGCGACGTGGATATCGACGACAATGCTTTCAAGGGTATTGAGGCGATTATCCTGAGTATGACTCCGAAGGAGCGCACAAATCCTGAAATCCTGAACAATGTCCGCAAGCAGCGTATTGCAAAGGGTTCGGGTACGAATATTCAAGAGGTAAACCGTCTTGTCAAGCAGTTCGACCAGACTCGCAAGATGATGAAGATGGTAACTGGCTCCAAGATGGCAGGTATGATGGGACGAATGAAGAATATGCCTAATATGAAGGAATTGGGCGATATGTCTAATATGCCTGATCTGCCGAATATGCCAAAGATGCCTAAACTTTAGAATTAAAAAAAATATAATATAAACCTATAATAACTAATAATCAGAATGGAATATCAGCTTATTGATGGAAAAGCTACTGCAACTGCGATTAAGCAGGAGATTGCAGCAGAGGTGAAAAGAATAATGGAAGCCGGTGGCAAGCAGCCACACTTGGCAGCAGTATTGGTAGGCCACGATGGTGGCAGTGAGACCTATGTGAAGAACAAAGTGCTGTCTTGCGAACAGTGTGGTTTCAAGTCTACGCTCATTCGTTTTGAAGATGATGTTACCGAGGAGGAACTTCTCGCTTGTGTAGACAAACTTAATAAGGATGAAGACGTGGATGGTTTCATCGTTCAGTTGCCGCTGCCTAAGCATATTGATGAACAGAAGATAATTATGGCAATCGACTATCGCAAGGATGTGGATGGTTTCCATCCTATCAATGTGGGTAGAATGGCTATCGGTCTTCCTTGTTTCATTTCAGCAACCCCATTGGGTATTCTGACATTGTTGCAGCACTACAATATCCAGACTTCAGGAAAGAAGTGTGTGATTTTGGGTCGAAGCAATATCGTAGGAAAGCCGATGGCGCAGTTGATGATGCAAAAGCAGTATGGCGATTCAACGGTAACCGTATGCCACTCGCGTTCAAAGACCTTGAAAGAGGAGTGTAAGGAGGCAGACATTATTATTGCAGCAATCGGAACACCAGAGTTTGTTACTGCCGATATGGTGAAGGAAGGAGCCGTTGTCATAGACGTAGGTACGACTCGCGTGCCGGATGCAACGCGAAAGAGTGGTTTCCGTCTGAGTGGAGACGTGAAGTTTGATGAAGTTGCACCTAAGTGCTCTTACATAACTCCCGTACCGGGTGGCGTTGGTCCGATGACCATCTGTTCTCTGATGAAAAACACACTTGCTGCCGGTAAGAAAGAATACTACCGGTAGGGAGAATGATATTGCCAATCACAAAAATTAATACGAAAGATAATGACAGCAGAAGAATATTTGAAACTGGGAAATGACTACAGGAAGAAAGGTGATTTTAAGAATGCAATGAATTGCTATCTTGAAGCTATTGACTTGGATCCGGATTCTCCTGCTGTCGAAGCTAAGAAGATGCTGGAAGCTATCTTCAGTTTTTATAACAAAGACGCATATAATCCTTAAAAACAAAAACTATGAGCAAGATTAGAGGAGCTATCGTCGTTAATACCGAACGATGCAAGGGATGCCAGTTGTGTGTCGTCGCATGTCCGAAGGAAGTTATTTCCTTGGCACAGAAGAAAGTGAACACGCACGGGTACCCATTTGTTGAACCAGCTAATGCCGATCGTTGTATTGGTTGCGTATCGTGTGCAATTGTATGTCCAGACGGATGTATTACTGTTTATCGTAAAAAAGTGGAGGAATGAAGTATGGCTGAACAAGAAATAACATTGATGAAAGGCAACGAAGCTATTGCGCACGCTGCTATCCGCTGTGGAACAGATGGTTATTTTGGCTATCCTATCACTCCACAGAGTGAAATTATTGAAACATTGGCTGTTTTGAAGCCTTGGGAAACCACTGGAATGGTTGTTTTGCAGGCTGAAAGCGAGATAGCCTCTATTAATATGATCTATGGAGGAGCTGGAGCAGGTAAGCGCGTGCTTACGTCTTCTTCTTCTCCCGGTGTCGCTTTGATGCAGGAAGGCATTACCTATATGGCTGGTGCGGAACTTCCCGGAGTGTTTATTAACGTTATGCGTGGCGGTCCCGGTTTGGGAACTATCCAACCGAGCCAGAGCGACTATTTCCAAGCTACACGTGGTGGTGGTAATGGCGACTATAATGTCATCGTTCTTGCACCGAACTCTGTTCAGGAAATGGCAGACTTTGTTGATTTGGCTTTCGAGTTGGCGTTCAAGTATCGGAATCCGGCAATGATTCTTTCCGATGGCGTTATCGGTCAGATGATGGAGAAAATCGTTCTTCCACCTATGAAGCCGCGTCGCACGGAAGAGGAAATAATGAAGGAATGTCCTTGGGCTGCTATGGGTAAGAGGGGTGGTCGCAATCCTAACATTATTACTTCTTTGGAATTGCAGTCGGAAGTAATGGAAGTGCGAAACATTCACTTGCAGGAGAAGTACAAGCAGATTCGTGAAAATGAAGTGCGTTATGAAACTCGTGAGTGCGAAGATGCTGACTACATCATCGTTAGCTTCGGTAGTGCTGCCCGTATTGGAGAGAAGGCCATCGAGTTGGCACGCGAACAGGGTATAAAGGTTGGTTTATTCCGTCCTATTACGCTGTGGCCATTCCCAAGCAAGGAGATTCTTGATCTTGCAAAGGGCAAGAAGGGAATCTTGGTAAGTGAGATTAATGCCGGTCAGATGGTGCAGGATGTTCGTCTGGCTATTAATGGTGCGCTGCCTGTTGAGCATTTCGGAAGATTAGGTGGTATTGTTCCTGATCCGGAAGAAATCGTGGAAGCACTCAAGGAAAAGTTGATTAAATAATATGGAGGAAAGCCTTATGGCAAATGATATAATTTCACCAGAGAATCTGGTATACCAGAAACCGAAATTGATGAACGACACGACAATGCACTATTGTCCCGGTTGTTCACACGGAGTTGTACATAAACTCGTAGCAGAGATAATTGCTGAGATGGGTATGGAGGAAAAGACCGTAGGCGTATGTCCTGTTGGTTGTTCCGTATTTGCATACCGTTATCTGGATATTGACTGGGAAGAAGCACCGCACGGACGTGCTCCTGCTGTTGCAACCGGAATCAAGCGTCTTTGGCAAGACCGTCTGGTATTCACCTATCAGGGTGATGGCGACTTGGCTTGCATCGGTACTGCCGAGACTATTCACGCTTTGAACCGTGGCGAAAACATTACTATCATCTTCATCAACAATGCGATTTACGGTATGACGGGAGGACAGATGGCACCGACTACATTGATTGGTCAGAAAACAGCAACCTGTCCTTATGGTCGTGATCCTGAAATTCACGGTTATCCATTGAACATTACCGAACTGGCAAGCCACTTGCAGGGTACTTGTTACGTGACTCGTCAGAGTGTTGATACTGTTGCGTCCATCAACAAGGCAAAGAAAGCCATCAGAAAAGCTTTTGAATCCAGTATGCAGGGTAAGGGAAGTTCTCTCGTTGAGATTGTTGCTACCTGCAATAGTGGTTGGAAACTGACTCCGCCAAAGGCAAATGAATGGATGCGTGAGAATATGTTCCCTGAATACTTGAAGGGCGACCTCAAGGATACTACAAATCTTTAGTTAATCATTAATAGTTGAAGAGTATGAAAACAGAGATAATTATTAGTGGTTTCGGAGGACAAGGCGTTCTTTCTATGGGCAAGATCCTTGCTTATTCGGGACTGATGGAAGATAAGGAAGTTACTTGGATGCCGGCCTATGGACCAGAGCAGCGAGGTGGTACAGCCAACGTAACAGTAATTGTAAGCGATGAACGAGTTTCGTCACCTATTCTAAGTAAATACGATGTAGCCATCGTGCTCAATCAGCCTTCCCTCGAGAAGTTTGAGCCAAAGGTAAAACCGGGTGGCATCTTGATTTACGATGGATTTGGTGTGATAGCACCTCCCACACGCAAGGACATTACAGTCTATCGCATTGATGCAATGGACAAGGCTGCTGAGATGAAGAACTCAAAAGTCTTTAATATGATTGTCCTTGGTGGTTTGTTGAAAGTTTGCCCAGTGGTAAGTCTTGATGGTTTGAACAAAGCATTGTTCAAGACCTTGCCAGAGCGACACCACCACATGATTCCATTGAATATGGAAGCTGTGGAGGAGGGTAAGAAGATAATTACCGAACAGTAATTGATTTTTTTACAATATATTTTATAACTCTCTAATTTGTTTAAGGAACCTTCAGCAGCGATGCCATAGGGTTCCTTTTTTATTTACATCAGCTAAAATTATAATGGGTTATTATTTGTATGTATTTATATTTTTTACTTGTTTCTTGTTCATAATCACCTGTTTTCTTTGGTTTTATGATAGTTTTTGTTGAAATAATTTGGTAGTATGAGTATTTTTTTATTACTTTGCACCCGAAATCGATTGAAAATTACTTTTTAAAATATTAATTAATTCAGAGAGACAATGAAAAAGTTAGTTTTAATGTTGGCTGCTGCTACAATGGCAGTATCTGCTTCTGCACAGACTGTTGCAGAGAGCAAGACTTTTGATAACATCTATGTTGGAATCAACGGTGGTGTTGCTACAAAGACAACTGGACACAAGTGGTTGAGCGACCTCAATCCTAACGCTGGGCTTCGTATCGGTCGTTGGTTTACTCCTGTATTCGGTTTGGCAGTTGAGAGCAATGCATACTTCTCAAATAAGCCAGGCGAATCTACTGGAACTGTTGTTCGTGGTTTGAACACTGGTCTTTTGGCTACTGTAAACTTGAGCAACTGGTTCGGTGGCTACAAAGGCGAGCCTCGTTCATTTGAGGTAATTCCTGTTTATGGTTTGGGTTGGTTCCATTCTTTCAACAACAAGGGAATGAAGAATATCAATGCTTTGACTTCTAAGGCTGGTATTGACTTCGCTTTCAACCTCGGTGAGTCTAAGGCATGGCAGATTTACGTTGAGCCTTCTATCAACTACGCAATCAACGGTGCAGGTTACGATGGTGCAGAATATAACATCAACCGTAGCTTCGTTCAGTTGAATGCAGGTGTCGTTTACAAGTTCAAGAACTCTAACGGCACACACAACTTCACAATTGTTACTCCACGTGATCAGGCTGAAATCGATGCACTCAACGCACAGATCAATGAGCTTCGCAACCGTAAGCCGGAAGTTATCACTAAGGAAATCGTTAAGGAAGTTCCTGCTGTTAAGGAATTCACAGTTTCTGACTTGGTATTCGTAACATTCGCTCAGGGCAAGTATGCTCTTACTAACGAAGCTAAGGTAGCTCTTGACAATGTTAAGGCAGGCAGCCACGTACAGGTTGTTGGTACAGCATCTCCAGAAGGTAGTGCAGAACTCAACCAGAGACTGTCTGAAAACCGTGCTAAGGTTGTTGCAGACTACCTCTCAAGCCGTGGCGTAATCGTTGATGAAGCTACTGGTAAGGGTGTTCAGGGCACAACTTCTAACCGTCTTGCAGTTGTTTACGTTAAGTAATCAAATCAACAAGAAGTAATTATTAGAATTACATAAAAATGCTCCTCGGTACTTTTAGTACCGAGGAGTTTTTGTTTAATGTAGGTTTTCTGACCTTTTGCGAAATATTTATATTGAGGAATGTGTTTGCATCAGGCAGCACATATTTGCTTTGTCAGGCTACATCATAATCTGGTAGTTGAAAATACATTTTTCAAACGTGCGAAGAATGCGCTGCAATCTTCGCACGTTTGCGTTGCATTTTTGCGAAGATTGGAATGTATTCTTCGCACGTTTGCAAACAAAGATTTTGATACCTGATTATCAGATGTTTACAGAAGGAAGAATAATTTAATTAAAATGGTGGATAACTAAAATAAATTATACCATATTTATGTTATTTTCATAGTGTTTATAAGCATTTTGCTTGCAATATTGGAATTATTTCAGTAAGTTTGCAGTGCAAAGTATAAAAATAGTATTGACAAAGTAAAAAGATTAGGATTATGGCTAAAACATTTTTGGAAGCAATGGCTCATCGCCGTTCATATTATGCACTAAAGAACGAATCTCCTATTTCCGACAAAGAAATCATCAATATAGTGAACGAAGCAGTTAAGCACGTTCCGTCTGCATTCAACAGTCAGTCTACGCGTGTTGTGGTATTGTTGCACGAAAAGCATCAGCGTGTATGGGATATCACGAAGGAAATTCTTCAGGGTATCGTGCCTGCTGAGGCTTTTCAGGCTACAAAGGAAAAAATCGAAGGAGCTTTCCAGAGTGGATATGGTACTATTCTGTTCTATGAAGACCAGCGTCCTGTAAAGACTTTGCAGGAGCAGTTCCCATCTTACGCTCCCAATTTCCCCGTATGGTCGGAGCACACAAATGCTATGCACCAGTTTGCTATATGGACGTTGTTGGAAGATGCAGGTTTTGGGGCAAGCGTGCAGCACTATAACCCACTGATAGATGAAAGGGTAGCGAAGGAATTCGATATTCCTTCAGATTGGAAGCTCATTGCTGAAATGCCGTTCGGTGCGCCTGCCGGTGAACCGGGAGAAAAGGAATATCAACCTCTCAACGAACGAGTGCTCGTTCCCTAAGCCTATGAAGAGGTTTAAGACTTTCGTCCCGGCACTTTGCCTGTTGGGATTTATGCTTTTTTCCTGCACAAACAACAATATGGATAAGATGACTACAATGCGTGAACAACTGGAACGGCGTGCAAACAACGACTCGCTGCTGAAGTCTGAACTTTCTTCGGAGCAGTATGCCGTTACGCAGAACGGCGCAACGGAACGCCCTTTTACCAATGAATACGATGAAGAGTTCAGGGAAGGTATCTATGTTGATATCACTACGGGCGAACCTTTGTTCGTTTCTGCGGATAAATATAACTCCGGCTGCGGCTGGCCTGCGTTCTCGAAACCGATAAACGAAGAACTTCTTGTTGAAGTTGAAGATAATTCTCACGGAATGCAACGTGTGGAAGTGAGGAGCAAGAAAGGAAATGCGCATCTCGGCCACGTTTTCAATGATGGCCCGAAGGACAAAGGAGGAATGCGCTACTGTATCAATAGTGCTTCACTGAAATTTATACCGAAAGAAGATATGGAAAAAGAAGGATATGGAGAATACATAGGTTTGCTGTCAAAAACGAAGGAAATCTATGTGGCAGGTGGATGTTTCTGGGGAACGGAGCACTACATCAAACAGGTGGAAGGCGTTGTTTCAACAGAAGTTGGCTATGCAAATGGCAAAACTGAGAATCCAACCTATGAAGAAGTATGCACGGACAGAACCGGTTTTGCCGAAGCCGTTCATATTGTCTACGACCCATCGGTTGTAAGTCTGGAGTTTTTGCTGGAGCTTTACTTCAAGTCTATTGACCCGTTGAGCCTAAACCGACAAGGGAACGACAAGGGAACGCAGTACCGTACCGGCGTATATTATACGGATGCTTCAGAAAAGGCTGCCATCAGAAAGGTGTTCGATAAGGAAGAAAGCAAATATTCACAATTGCTTGAAGTGGAATTGCTTCCATTGAAGAACTTCTACCGTGCAGAAGAGTATCATCAGGACTATCTTGATAAGAATCCCAATGGCTATTGCCACCTGCCGCGCGCACTGTTTGAATATGCCAAGAAAGCGAATAAGAAGAAATAAAGTTGTTGTTCTTTAGTTTTCTCAAGCAGGCGTTTAAACAATGTACGTTTAGTATTTGACACCTGTTTATTATAATAAAGATAAAGAAATGCCACGGAACATCTGCATTCCGTGGCGTTTCTTGTTTGAAGTGGTTTGTTGTTACTTTGTAAAGAGATTGAATAGCTCGCGAATCCATAGTACAACAGATGTTCCGAGAATAATCAAAATCCAGTCTTCTATCTTCAATGGCGTAACGCTGAAGAGCGGGCCTCCGACGGTTACGATGATGATTTGTCCGATTAGGATAATGAGTGCAATGCCGATGAAACTCTGGCAGCCTTTGAAGTGGAACGCTGTCTTGCCAGTTGCGAATGCTCGTGCGTTGAACATATTCCAGAATTGCAGCATCACGAAGATAGTGAAGAACAATGAGAGTTCGTAAGCCGAGAGATGATGGTCGGCGGAGTTGAGTTTGAGGTCGCACAACTGTCTGAGACTCGTGATGTCGCTGTGTTGGAAGATGTAAACCAAGCTGATGAGTGCGAGGAAGAAGAGACCTCCCACGCCGATAATGGCAAACTTCATTGGTCGGTTGATGATGAATGCCATACGGTTTCGTGGCTTATGCTGCATAACTCTGGCATCAGGAGGCAACGCTGCAAGTGCCATCGCCGCGAAAGTGTCCATAATGAGGTTTACCCAGAGCATCTGTGTAACCGTGAGTGGCGAATCAGTGCCCATAAACGCACCTGCCAACACGATGAGACAAGCTGCTACATTTACCGTCATTTGGAAGAGAATGAAACGCTGAATGTTCTGATAGAGCGAGCGTCCCCACATTACGGCTCTGCCGATTGACGAGAACGAATTGTCTATGATGGTAATGTCTGATGCTTCCTTTGCTACGGATGTTCCGTCGCCCATCGAGAGTCCCACCTGTGCAGCCTTCAAAGCAGGTGCATCGTTCGTTCCGTCGCCTGTAACAGCCACCACTTGATTCTGTGCTTGGAGTGCTTCCACAAGACGTTTCTTGTCCATCGGGCGCGCTCGGGAAATGATTTTCAGATCCAGTACACGGTCAGCCAGTTCTTCATTGCTCAATGCCGCAAATTCAGGACCGGTTATAATGTTTCTATCTGTATCGGTTCCGTCATTCCATAAACCAATCTGTCTGCCTATTTCTTTTGCCGTTCCCGGCGTATCGCCCGTAACGATTTTTACTTTTATGCCGGCAGTGAAGCATTTCTCCACGGCAGAAGGAACATCTTCGCGCACGGGATCGCTGATGGCTACGATACCGAGGAAGTTCAGTTTGTCGGCTTTCAGCTCTCCGTTGTGAATCACATCTTCATCGTTTTCGATTACCTGTGCGGCAAATCCGAGCGTGCGCATTGCCTGATTCTGATATTCAATTAATTGCGCATCGATAGTCTCCTTCGTAACATTGCCGCTTGCAGTCTTGCAAAGCGAGAATACGATTTCAGGCGCGCCTTTCAGATAGAGTATTTTTTTGCCATTCGCACTCTTTACGAGCGTTGCCATATATTTACGTTCGGTGGAGAATGGTATTTCTTCGAGTCGCTCGGTCTTGTCCTTCAGTTCAAGATAGTTGAGATTATTGTCGTGCAGCCACAATAATAGCGCACCTTCGGTAGGGTTGCCCAATACGTTCGCCTTTTCGCTGTCCGAAAAGTCAAGCTGCGCAGTAGAGTTCACGGCTATTCCTTCGGTAATCATCAGGCAGAGTTCGTCGTTGCCGAGTTTTCCGTCCTTCAAACCATAGAAATTCGTCTTGTAAACCTGCATTCTGTTTTGCGTAAGCGTACCTGTTTTATCGGTACAGATTACGCTTGTAGCCCCCATTGTCTCGCAAGCGTGCATCTTTCTCACGAGATTGTTTGTCTTGAGCATCTTGCGCATAGAGTAGGCGAGCGAGAGTGATACGGCCATCGGCAGTCCTTCCGGCACAGCCACCACGATGAGTGTAACGGCAATCATAAAGGTCTGAAGCAGATAGGCAATGAAGTTTCCGATTTCAAACTCACTGGTAGTCAGATACATTATAATCCTTCCCACTACGATGAGCGCAGCGATACTGTAACTTGCCTTTGTAATGAGTTTGCCAAGACCGTCAAGCTGTTCGTTCAGAGGTGTCTTAACGCTGTCGTCTATCTGCGCAGCCCCCATTACCTTTCCGTTTTCAGTGGCGTCTCCCACGGCATAGACCCTGCAAATGCCGTGTCCTTCCATTACCTTCGTGCCACGCATAATGTGGTTGCTCGGAAAAGTAGCTTCTTTATCGAAAAGCGATTCGTCGGTGGTTTTCTCGCAGACAGGCTCTCCAGTCAGCGTGGATTCGTCCATTTTCAGCGTAATGGCTTCCAAAAGTTCTGCATCGGCAGGGATTTCTTCGCCTGTTCCGATGATAATGATGTCGCCCACCACTACATCTTTCTTCAGAATCTTTACCGGATGGCCGTTTCTGATTACCTGAACCGGTTCTTCATCGTTCACTTGATTGAGGATGGAAAACTCCTTATCAGCCTTCAACTCAAAATAGAATGCGATTCCGGTAGCGAGGAAGATAGCCACGAGAATGCCGATAGGCTCGAAGAATACCGTTGCGTCGGCACCGTGCAGGCCAAACCAATGGAAATATTCTGCGAGGGATATGAATACAGACAGGATGACTGCAATCTCAAGAATGAAGATAAGCTCGTCGCCATCGTTCCATCCTTTGATCAGATGTCCGAACGGTCCTGTGAGTTTCTCAAAGAATAGTTTCCATTTCGAGTCTTTCTGTGGAGGCGTCAGCACATTTGCACCGTGTTTCTCACGGCTCTGCAACACTTCTTCGTCTGAAAGTCCAACGTAATGTTTGTTTTGGCTCATAATGTCATTTTATTTAAAATCAGTTGATGGCGGTGTGAAAGTGCTAATGGGCAAGGAATATTCTCACTCTAAAGTAGTTCTTATATATTTAAAGAGGTAAGGCATCCTATGCTGTTTCTGCATTGGGAAATCAGTCCGCTCACTGAATAGCTCTTTCAACAACTGTTTATTTTGCTCTGCAAAGATAATAATTAAAATGGATTTTCCTCGCAACTTAAGTTCAGGATGAGATAAACAAGAAATTAAAAAACTATAATCGGACAAGAATAACCGAGCGTACAAATATTGCAAAACAAAAAAATGGATTCCGAAGAACCCACTTTAAAATTTAATCAGTAACAATATGTTTTCCTTATGGAAGGCTGATAGCCTCGTTAGGACAAACTTCAGCACAAGTGCCACATTCTGTGCAAGCATCTGGGTCGATTTTGTAGATATCGCCTTCAGAGATTGCAGCTACTGGACATTCATCAATACAAGTACCGCAAGCGATACAGTCATTTCCAATTACGTATGCCATAATAATAATCTTTTATATTGTAAATAATGTTTTTGTATAGGTTCCTATTTGGTTATACCTACTTTTGTTTGATGCAAAGGTAGAAATATTTTTGATTAATACCTAATAGTAATGATAGTTTTTTCAATATTTAGACAAAATAAAAATATGGATACCTATTAGTTAGGATTGGAATTAGCTGCACAATAAAGAGAATGGAAATGTCGTTATTATTACAGATATGAAAAGACTTCTATACATAGCGATATTTTTAGCCTGCGTGCTTGCAGGCAATGCACAGGAGCGAACCGTTCAGAACCGTCCCTACACCGATTTGCGCAAGTTTCATTTCGGAGTGATGGTGGGAACGCATCTGCAGGATTTGGAATTGCTGAATGCCGGACCTCAGATGATTGACCTTGAGGATGGAAACGGAATAGTGGAAAAGGTGGTATCAGCAGATCAGGACCGTTGGGATGCCGGCTTTACCGTAGGTGTGTTGGGCGAATTGAGGCTCAACACGCATCTCCAATTCCGAGTTGCGCCATCAATGTATTTCGGAACTCGGCACCTCACATTCAAGAATCATACGGATTTGGACGTGAATGGCCGTCCGACTGAAAAAGTACAGGATTTAAAGACGGCATACTTTGCGTGTGCGTTCGACCTGATTGCCGCTGCTCCAAGGTTCAACAACCACCGCCCATACGTAATGGTGGGAATCAATCCGATGCTGAATCTGTCGAGAAAGGACAATGATTTTCTGAAACTGAAGGGAAACGACGCATATCTGGAAGTGGGTATTGGCTGCGATTTCTACTTGTCTTATTTCAAACTGCGTCCTGAACTGAAGTTTATGTACAGCCTGACCAATAGCCTTGATGGCAAGCACGCTGATAAATTACGCGATAAGAGTATGCTGATGTACACAAATTCTGCCAAGGAAGCAAGGTCTAAAATGATAGCACTGACTTTCTATTTTGAGTAGGAAGTGTGAAGATTGAACTGCCGAACCTTCGCTTTGAAAGCAGTGCTGTTTATTAAATATGGTGCAATTTGTAAGTAATTGAAAATCAGCCTTTAAAAGAATGCTTTTCAAACGTGCGAAGAATGCGTTCCATTCTTCGCAAAAATGGAATGCAAATGTGCGAAGATTGCAAGCCATTCTTCGGTCATTTGCAAATCGTGCTTTTATCCACCTGTGATGTTATCGTTGTTTTTTGCTCAATTCAGCGCAGAATGGCAGAAATATAAGTTTATTTTGCTATCTTTGCATTCGTTGCAGGTTTGCACAGCACAATACTATTAATTAAAAACAAAAGAGAATTGAATCCCAATCGTAAGATATCACCGTGGGCGTGGGTACCTTCGCTTTACTTTGCCGAAGGGTTGCCATACGTTGCCGTAACCTTGTTGTCAATCCAGATTTATATGCAGTTGGGACTTTCCGACGCAGAAATAACTTTCTACACCTCTTGGTTTTATCTTCCGTGGGTAATAAAACCCCTGTGGAGTCCGTTCCTTGATTTGGTAAAGACAAAACGTTGGTGGATAACGGCTATGCAGCTTCTTCTGGGAGCAGCCTTCGGAGGAGTGGCTTTCGTGATAGACACGGACTGGTGGTTGCAGGGCTCGATATGCTTCTTTTGGCTGCTGGCTTTTTCCAGTGCCACGCACGATGTAGGGGCAGACGGATTCTATATGCTCGGTCTTGCAGAAAGAGAACAGGCTTTCTTCGTGGGTATCCGTTCAACATTCTATCGTGTGTCAATGGTAGTCGGAAAGGGTGGTCTGATAGCATTGGCAGGACTGCTTCAAAAGAGTATGGATGTTCAACTGAGTTGGGCACTGATATTCTATGGGCTTACGGCATTCTTCATCGGATTGTCCCTATACCACAAGTTTGTTTTGCCTAAGCCGAGCGAAGATGCCGAACACTATAAACTTACTGCTGGAGAACTGCTTAGGGAATTTGGGGCAACCTTTGCTTCTTTCTTTTTGAAAAAGCAGATATGGGTGGCTATTGCCTTCCTGTTGCTCTATCGCTTGCCGGAGGCTTTGCTCACGCCGGTGTCGCCTCTGTTCCTTCAGGGAAAAAGAACGGACGGAGGATTGGCTCTGAGTCTGGAGGAATTCGGAATCGTGAATGGAACGGTTGGCGTTTTAGGATTGCTCTTGGGAGGAATACTCGGAGGTATTGTGGCAAGTAGGGGAGGGTTGAAGAAGTGGCTTTGGCCAATGACCGTTGCCATCACGTTGCCTAATATTGCCTACGTGTATCTGGCATTCGAGATTCCCGAAAGCATCTGGGCTATCAGCACGGCTGTTTTCATAGAGAATTTCGGCTATGGATTCGGTTTCAGTGCCTATATGCTGTTTATGATTTATTTCAGTCAGGGCGAACACAAGACAAGCCATTATGCACTCTGCACGGGCTTTATGGCTCTGTCGATGATGTTGCCGGGATTGTTTTCCGGTAAACTTGCCGAACTGGTGGGCTACGATTGGTTTTTCGTCATAGTGATGGCATCGTGCGTCTTTCCGTTCCTCGTAGCCTCGCTCTTGAAAATCGACCCTGAATTTGGAAAGAAAGAATAAGTTTTTTCTGCGTTGGGTTCAAAGTTTGGACAGGAGAATTTCGAGGAGACGGGGTAGGGCGTAGTTGTTCAGTTCCGTTTCCTTAATCCAAATGTAATCAGGTGGCAGACTGGGTTTGATGTCAGTTTCGAGCAAATAGAAGTCTGCATATAAAACCTGATGTGTCAAGACGTGTTTTACCTTGTGTGCAATGGCCTTGCTTTCTTCTATGGCTATGTTGCAGGCATCGGTTGTTGGAAATTCCCATAAGCCTTGCCAGATGTCGCCTGCCGCACGTTTGCGAATCGCAATCTCATCGTTACACCTTATATATATAAAGGAGAAGACGCGTTCGCGCTGTTTAATTTTCTTGCTTTTCACAGGCAGCGTGTCGATTTTTTGTTCAGCGTAGGCTGCACAGGTCTCAACAAGAGGACAAACATTGCAGTCCGGGGATGCAGGCGTGCATTGAATAGCCCCGAAATCCATAATGGCCTGATTGAATGTCGCAGGCTTGTCTTTCGCAAGATACTCCTGTGCCATAGCTTTAAATTCCTTTTTCCCCTGAGTGGAGTCTATTGGTGTGTCGATGCCGAAATATCGTGAAATAACTCTGTAAACATTGCCGTCTACTACTGCAACCGGTTCGTTGAAAGCAATGGATGCAATGGCAGCAGCCGTATAGTCGCCTACGCCTTTCAGAGTCTTGATGGTTTCGTAGGTGGTGGGAAAACTGCCTGCCTCTGCGATTTGGCGGGCAGCTTTGTGCAGATTTCTGGCACGTGAGTAATAGCCGAGCCCTTGCCATTCGCGTAAAACCTCATCCTCGGTAGCCGATGCCAGATTCTCTACCGTAGGCCATCGCTTCATAAATCGTTCCCAGTATTCCCATCCTTGTGCGATGCGTGTTTGCTGAAGAATTACTTCGCTCAGCCATATAGCATAAGGGTTCGTGGTTTCCCGCCACGGCAGGCTGCGCCCGTTCAGTTCATACCATTTTAATAAAGCATTGGTAAAGTTCATATTGCAAAGATAAGGAAAACGGATAAGTATGAAAAGTAAAATGCTAAAAAGTTGGTCGATTCCATATTATTTCCTACTTTTGTTGCGAATAATAACTTACTAATTAAGGAAAAAGTATGAAAAGAACAGGAAAAATATCGCATTTTGTAGCCATCGCAGCATTTGCGCTGACTATCGGCTCGTGTACCACGAAGCAGTCTGCCGTAAATGATCTCGAAAGATTCTCTTATGAGCTGAGAGACAACAGCAGAGACTACACCGTGGATGAATGGAAAGGAGCTGTGGACAAGTTCGGCAAAATCCGGAAGCGTATTTCCAAGTATGATTACAATGCTGCTGAACGGCAGAAGATAGGTAAGCTCGAAGGACAGTGCGCCAAGTATATGGCAAACGGCGCCAAGGAGGGATTGCTGGACAAAGTTCTGGAGTTCGGTGGAGAATTGCAGGGTATTCTCGACGGCTTAGGCATTTTTAAATAAGGCTTCCTTGCTCATTCGCTATGCGTTCCCCGTGTAGCGAATGAGTGTCTCGTTTTTTATTTTTATATATATTCGCACATCGGTGCAATAATTAGGTATATACAGGGAAATTGATATTGAGCAATTTTGTTGCTATATTTAAGTTTTTTTGCGTCGAAAATGTTGTTATAGTTGTATGGTTTTAGTAACTTTGCAATTCAAATCCAAAATCTTAAATATGGCTGGTACAAAACAAATCAAGACTGCACTTATCTCGGTTTTTCACAAGGACGGTTTGGACGACCTGTTGAAGAAACTGAACGAAGAGGGTGTTAAATTTCTAAGTACGGGTGGCACGCAACAGTTTATTGAATCTCTTGGCTACGAATGCCAGAAGGTTGAAGACGTAACCACCTATCCTTCGATTCTCGGAGGTCGTGTGAAGACCTTGCATCCGAAAATATTCGGTGGCATTCTCTCTCGTCGCGATAATGAAAGCGATAGTGTGCAGATGAAGGAATACGAGATTCCAACCATCGACTTGGTTGTTGTGGACCTTTATCCTTTCGAGCAGACTGTGGCAAGCGGTGCCAGCGAGGCTAACATTATCGAGAAAATAGACATCGGCGGCATATCGCTGATTCGTGCCGGAGCGAAGAACTTCAACGATGTTGTGATTGTACCAAGCAAGGCAGAGTATCCGGTGCTCCTTCAGATACTGAATACTAAGGGTGCGCAGACTGATTTTGAAGACCGGAAAATGTTCGCAGAGCGTGCATTTGGTGTAAGCAGTCAGTATGATACAGCTATTCACAACTGGTTTGCCAAGTAATTTCAACTTGCAGAACTGGTTTTCAAAAAGCAATAATTTACTTGTTGGCAGTTTGTAAAACTAAGCCGGCATCTTATTTACAATTTATAAAGAATGGGATTATTTTCATTTATCCAGGAAATAGCAATGGACCTGGGAACAGCAAATACGATCATTATCAGTGATGACAAGATCGTTGTAGACGAACCTTCTGTGGTTGCGCTTGACCGTCGCACGGACAAGATGATTGCAGTAGGAGGTGATGCTAAAATGATGTACGAAAAGGAGCATCCTAACATTCGTACTATCCGACCACTTCGCGACGGTGTGATTGCAGACTTTACTGCCTGCGAGCAGATGATGCGTGGGCTTATCAAGATGGTTCATAGTGGGAACCGTTTGTTTTCGCCATCATTGAGAATGGTAATTGGTGTTCCTTCGGGCTCAACGGAAGTTGAACTCCGTGCCGTTCGCGATTCTGCTGAACACGCCGATGGCAGAGACGTGTATCTTATCTTCGAGCCAATGGCGGCAGCTCTCGGTATGGGGCTCGATGTTGAGGCACCGGAAGGAAATATGATTGTTGATATCGGTGGTGGCAGCACGGAAATTGCCGTGATTTCATTGGGAGGCATTGTCTGCAACAACTCTATCCGTGTGGCTGGCGATGATTTGACTGCCGACATTCAGGAGTATATGAGCCGTCAGCACAACGTGAAGGTCAGCGAGCGTATGGCGGAGCGTATCAAGGTTGCCGTGGGTTCTGCATTGACAGACTTGGGCGAAGAAGCTCCGGAAGATTACATTGTTCACGGTCCTAATCGCATTACTGCTCTTCCAATGGAGGTTCCTGTATGCTATCAGGAAATCGCACACTGTCTCGACAAGACTGTTGCAAAGATTGAAAACGCAGTTTTGTCAGCTCTTGAGAACACTCCGCCTGAACTGTATGCTGATATTGTGAAGAACGGTATCTACTTGAGTGGTGGTGGTGCATTGTTGCGTGGTATCGACAAGCGTCTGACCGATAAAATCAATATCCCATTCCATATTGCCGAGGATCCGTTGCACAGCGTTGCGAAGGGTGCAGGTATTGCACTTAACAATGTAGACCGTTTCTCATTCTTGATGAGATAATTATAAAAGCAAAACATATCTGTTATGGCAATGTCTCCCGATTGGAGGCATTGCTTTGATAGATATTTATGTTCCACAGTTCTAAGAATGCATAATCTAGCAGAGTTTTTGGCAAAATACAAACACTGGTTTCTTTTCCTGTTGCTGGAAATAATCAGTTTAGTACTTTTGTTCAGGTTCAATAACTATCAAGGCAGTGTGTGGTTTACTTCAGCCAACATTGTTGCTGGTAAGGCATACGAGGTAAGTTCGGAGATTTCGTCCTATCTGACAATGGGAAAAGCAAATGAAGAACTTACAAAACGGAATGTAGAACTGGAACTTCAGGTTAAGGAACTCTCTGGACAGCTTTATGAGAAGACGCGTGATCCGAAATATCTGAATAAAGGTCAGTACAGATACCTGTCGCAGTTTAAGTTGATTCACGCTAAAGTGGTTTCCAATTCTGTTTCAGGTTCCGATAATCTCATTACAATCAACAAAGGCTCAAGAGATGGCGTCCACGTTGATATGGGCGTGGCTTGTGGAAATGGCATTGTCGGTACAGTATATTTGGTTGGAATCCATTATTCCATTGTGATACCTGTATTGAATGCGAAGTCAAATATAAGCTGTTCTATTCAGGGAAGAAACTATTTCGGATATTTACATTGGGCAGGTGGTGCAACGGATATTGCCTATTTGGATGATGTGCCACGGCACGCAAAATTTGAAGTGGGCGATAGAGTTGTAACGAGTGGCTATTCCTCTATTTTCCCTGAAGGAATCTTAGTGGGTAAAGTTAAGCAGGTCTACAATTCTGAAGATGGTTTATCGTATCGAGTGGCTGTTCAACTGTCTACCGACTTTGGTAGTTTGCGCGACGTGAGCGTTATCGACGACGCCAGTATTCGCGAACAGAAAAAGATGATGGATGCTGCAAATGATTCCATCAGACGTTTGGGCGATGGCATTATGCCGGGAAATTAATCTTGTATGATAACTGGTCAGAAATTATTGCAACTATCAATTGTTCTGTAAAGACTAATTCGCTAAAGGATGAATATAGATTTTTTAAAAGGAACCTTGTGGTTTTTGATACTTGTACTTGCGCAAGTGTTTGTGCTCAATCACATACACTTGTTTGGTATAGCCACTCCGTTACTCTATATTTATTTTGTACTCCTTTTCAGAAGAAACACTCCTCAATGGATAATGCTCCTGTTGGCATTCTTTATGGGACTGGTTATTGATACATTTTCAAACACTCCGGGAGTATCGGCTGCTTCAATGACGTTGATAGCTGCGCTTCAGCCGTATGTTCTTCATCCGTTCATACCGCGTGATAGTGCTGACGACCTTCAACCCGGTATGGACACGTTAGGTTTCTTCCAATACGTGTGGTATGCAGCCATACTGACTGTTATTTTTACTCTTTCCTTTTTCTCTTTGGAGATGTTCAGTTTCTTCAATATCCTCGAATGGCTCGAATGTATAGGAGGAAGTACTTTGCTTACTTTGTTGATGATTCTTGTAATAGAACACGTGAGGAGTCGGTAAATGAAGAATTTTGATTTAGAAAAGCGTCGTCTGGTATTAAGTGGAGTGGCAATAGTTGTTATTATTGTCTATGTTATCCGTTTGTTTGCCTTACAGATCGCAAGCGATGATTACAGACAGAGAGCCGATTCCAATGCTTTTCTAAAAAAGATAGAGTTTCCGTCGCGTGGTATTATTACAGACCGTAATGGAAAGATTCTTGTTTATAACCAACCAGCCTATGACATTATGGTGGTTATGAACGAACAGAAAGACCGTATAGACACGCTTGAATTTTGCAAAGCACTGAATATTACCAAAGAATATTATGTAAAACGAATGCAGGAAATCAAGGATCGCAACAAGAATCCCGGATATTCCCGCTTCACTCAGCAGCTTTTTATCAGTCAGTTGAGCGACAAGGAGTTTAGTGCTTTCCAAGAAAAACTGTATCGTTTTCCCGGATTTTATATTCAAAGACGCAGTATTCGTCAGTATCAGGAACCGATAGCCGGCCACGTTCTTGGAGATGTGGCCGAAGTAAACAAGGCAGATGTAGAGAAAGACCAGTATTATCAACCGGGCGATTATATAGGAAAGATGGGTGTTGAACGTGAGTATGAAAAGCAGTTGCGTGGTCAGAAAGGCGTTCAGATTCTGTTGCGTGATGCTCGGGGAAGAATAAAAGGCCGTTATCAGGATGGAGAATTTGATCAGAAACCACAACCGGGAAAGAATATCCAACTGGGTCTTGATGCCGACTTGCAGGCACTCGGCGAACGTTTGATGGAAGGAAAACTCGGTGCCGTTGTTGCAATTGAACCAAAGACAGGTCAGATACTCGCAATGATTTCTTCTCCAACGTTCGACCCTCGTGATATGATAGGCAAGATGCGAGGAAAAAATCAATCGGAAATGACACTTGATCCTGCAAAACCATTGTTGAACAGAGCCATAATGGGACAATATCCACCGGGTTCTACTTTCAAAACCAGTCAGGCAGTAACCTATTATACAGAAGGAATTATCAACGACTCCACACGATACCCTTGTCCTCACGGTTTCTCTTTCAAGGGATTGCACGTAGGATGCCACGGACACGCATCGCCTATATCACTCGTCCCTTCGTTGAGTACATCTTGTAATGCCTATTATTGTTGGGGATTGTATTATATGTTGTCCAACAGAAAGAAATACAAGACGTTGGATGAGGCAATGAACAGATGGCGCGACTATATGAAGTCAATGGGTTTCGGATACCAACTGGGTATCGATTTGCCGGGAGAAAAGCGTGGATTGATTCCCAATGCAGAGTTTTATAACAACGCTTTCGGCACTTGGAATCCACTGTCAGTCATCTCTATTTCCATCGGTCAGGGCGAAGTGAACCTGACACCATTGCAGATTGCCAATCTTGGTGCCACGATAGCAAACCGTGGTTACTACTATACGCCACACGTTGTTCAGAGCATTGAGGGCGAGGCATTGGATAAGAAGTTCACAGAGAGGCACCAGACAATGGGCAGTCAGCTTTCATACGAGAAGGTTATAGCCGGTATGGAGTCTTCGGTGCGTGGTGGAACTTGTGCCCACGCTGTGCATCCGGGCTATACGCTTGCAGGAAAGACCGGTACGGCACAGAACCGTGGTAAAGACCACTCCGTATTTATGGGTTTTGCACCCGTAGACACGCCAAAGATTGCCATTGCCGTTTATGTTGAAAACGGTGGTTTCGGTGCTGTGTTCGGCGTGCCAATCGGCTCGTTGATGATAGAGCAGTACATCAATGGTAAACTAACCGAAGCTGATGCTCGCAAGGCTGAAGGCATTCAGAAACGCCATATCAGTTATCCTTTCAAACGTCCGTTGAGCCACGCCGACTCTCTGCGCCTTGATTCCATCAAGAGAGTCAATCAGATAAAGGATTCTCTCCGTCTGGAAAAACAGAAACAGATGATGGAAGAAACAAAATTGCAGAAAGAACAGCAGGCAAAGAAAGATGCCGAGGAGAAAGACAAGAACAAACAACCTTTGAATGAACCTGCGATAAGGGTTGATGAAGAGGTAAAGATAAAGTCTGAAAAAGACAAGAAAAACAAAGACGATACGGAAGGAGGAAAGAAAGAGGAGAATACTTCCAAACCGAAATCAGATTAAAGCGTAATCAGTAAGATAATAAATATACAAAGTGGCAGCTAACTATAAGGCAGATAAGCAACCGGGTGTTCTTCGTTCATTGGATTGGTGGACGATAGGCATTTACATTGCATTGCTCATCTTCGGATGGGTAAGCGTTTGTGGTGCGAGCTATACCTATGGAGACACTGATATCTTCTCTTTCGATTCCCGTTCCGGTATGCAGATTGTATGGATCGGAACTTCCATCTGTCTAGGCTTTGTGCTTCTGATGATGGACGACCGACTCTACGATACTTTCGCCTATGTTGTCTACGGCTTATTGGTGCTGTTGCTTTTTGCCACTGTCTTCAATCCACACGAAATCAAAGGTTCTCGATCGTGGATAGTCCTTGGACCTTTAAGACTGCAACCCGCCGAATTTGCTAAGTTTGCCACGGCATTGGCTATCTCCAAATTTATGTCAGCCTACGGCTTTACGATGGAAAACTGGAAACACTTTGCTGCTGCCTGCGGCATTGTCCTTTTCCCGATGCTGCTGATTGTGGGTCAGAAGGAAACCGGTTCGGCACTTGTTTATCTGTCGTTCTTCCTGATGTTCTATCGTGAAGGAATGTCCGGAGCTTTCCTTTTCACGGGCATATCAATGATTATCTATTTCGTGGTAGGCGTGAAATATGCCGATGTAACGCTGTTGCACACGCAAACCTCGTCGGGAAAGTTCTTTGTTCTGCTTCTGGTTCAGCTGTTCTCGGCGGGAATGGTTTGGGTATATATGCAGGACAAGGCAAAAGTGAAGAGGATACTATCGTTTGTGGTCGGCATAACCTTGTTGGCAGTTCTGTTTTCCGAATACGTAATTCCATTCGATATAGTTTGGATACAGTTGATTCTTTCAGCTTGTCTGATAGGCTATCTTGTTTACGTGTCGATGAGTTCACGCATCATCAATTATATGTATATAGCACTGTTCGCAATAGGCTCTATTGCTTTTTTCTATTCTGCTGATTATGTATTGAACGATGTGATGCAGCCCCATCAGCGTGTGCGTATCAATGTGCTTTTTGGCTTGGAAGAAGATATGGCAGGTGCAGGCTATAATGTTCATCAGAGCGAGATTGCCATTGGGTCAGGTGGTCTTCGAGGCAAGGGATTCCTCAACGGAACGCAGACAAAACTGAATTTCGTGCCTGAACAAGATACCGACTTTATTTTCTGTACAGTAGGCGAGGAGGAAGGATTTTTAGGTTCAGCCACCGTGCTTCTCCTTTTTCTGGCACTCATCTTGCGACTGATGGTTGTTGCCGAGCGACAACCGTTCAAGTTCGGTCGCGTCTATGGATATTGCGTTGCAGGTATTTTTCTTTTCCACGTGTTCATCAATGTGGGGATGGTGCTCGGTCTGACCCCCGTTATCGGTATTCCGTTGCCGTTCTTCAGTTATGGAGGTTCTTCTTTGTGGGGCTTTACGCTGTTGTTATTTATTTTTATGCGAATAGATGCAGGGAGAAACCTAGTTCGCCAATAGGGGAAATTTTGCATTTTCAATAAGATAATAATGCCTTGTTGGTGGAATAAATCTATCGACATACCCTTTCTATTTTATTACGTTTTCAATCTGATTTTTCCAACGATATACTTCAGTTTGAAGTAAGTCAAGATTTGATTGATTTGTATGTATCCGAAGAATGTATTTCATTCTTCGCACATTTATAGTGCATTTTTGCGAAGATTGCAGTGCATTTTTCGCACGTTTAAAAAGCAAAAAATACCAATTGATTTTCAGGTATTTATGGAATACATAAATTTACCACATCGTGTAATTCAAACCTTGATATACGAGAATAAAAACCGATGTATGAAGAAAACAGAATACCCAATATAAATAAAAAATAGAATGAAAGATAAAGGGTATACATCAGCTTACATTCTACAAGAGTGAATATTGATGTTTTTAAAAGTCTTTTTGTAAAATTCAAAATTTTATTTGATTATTCTGAAATAATTTAATATATTTGCAAAAACAAGCATAGTCAGCAGTTGTTGGTTGTATTATTGCGAAGCATCGTTGACTATATGCAATATTTATTATTAATTTAACCTATGCTTTATGAAGAAAATTTTTACACTACTCGTTACAGTTATTGTCTCATTCTCTGCCTCTGCACAGATATGGGATGGTACTTCCGCTGTTTGGACCAATGGTGATGGTACGGAAGCTAATCCTTATTTGATAGAGAAGCCCGCCCATTTGGCTTATCTCAGTGCAACTGTTTCGCCAACAGAATCTTATGAGGGCAAGTTCTTCAAGATAACAAATGAATTGAATATGGGGGCAGATGCCGGTCAGATTTTCCGTCCAATAGGAAAATTCGATAAAGGATTCAATTCTGAAACTATGCAGGATGAAGATAACTCATCTTATTTTAAGGGAACTTTCGATGGTAACAACAAGCCTATAAGAAATCTTCTGATTCAGCTTAAAGAACCTAATGATTTGGGAGGTACTGGTTTGTTTGCAGCCATCAATGCTCCTGCACGTATCCATAATGTTATTCTATCCAATTCGGTTCAGATTGCCGGCGATTTGGAAACTGGTTCATTGGTTGGTCATATGACTGATGGTTTGGTTTGGAACATTCTGTTTCAGGGACGTTTGCAGGGCACTATGAATTGCGGAGGTATCGTTGCCGTTATAGATGCTGGTATGGTTCAGAACTGTTTCAATACTGGTGAAATCAAGGGAACGAACGATGTGGGTGGCATTGCGGCACAGGCCGTAGGAAGCTCTGTGATAAAGAATTGTATCAATGCAGGGCCTGTTACGGTTACTCCGAGTTATGGAGTAGGTGGTATTGTAAGCAGTCTTTATGATCAGGCTTCAGTAACGAGTTGTTACAACACGGGTAAAATTACAGGAGCTTCTCTCAGCAACATTTTTGTTCCTCATGCAGTCATAGGCGATCCGTCTTCAAGCACAGGTACTGTTTCAAATAACTTCTATGTCGAGGCAACGAGTGGAGTTTCTGATCCGAGTGCAACGGCCAAGACTGCCGATGAAATGAAAACTCAGGCAGTTCTTGATGCACTCAATGACAATCAGAATCCTGCTCCTTTTGTAAAGGATGAAAAAGGGATAAACAGTGGATTCCCAAACCTTGCGTGGATTGTCGAAGCTGCAAATCAAACTACAAGCATTGAAAGTTTCATACGAGTATCAGAAATAGAAGACTTCCGTGTCAATGGTCGCGAAGCAGTTGCTTCGCAATCGGTATCTGTTTATACAATAGATGGGAGGCTTGTTGGGCAAGGCACGCACATAACATTGCCAACAGCAGGTCTGTATATAGTAAAATCAGCAACAGCGACTGCCAAGATTCTTGTAAAATAATATTGTATTTCTATACACATATCGCCCAGCAGTTCTAAACTTGCCGGGCGATTGTGTTTTTCAACATCAATTCCTATGAAGAAACAAATAAGTTTATTTGCATTTTCCATATTGCTTTCCACTTCTCTGGTGGCACAAACCATCCGTAATCATTCTCCAAAACTCACTTCACGCACCATATCTGCACAACTCACGGAAAAAAAGCAATATGTTAATGCTTTCCTTATATTCAAGGAAAATGCGAACATCCAATCTCTTGTATCACGCTACGACATTCATCTTAATGTTAAAGTGGGCAACAGATATACGGCTTTGATACCTTTACAGATGGTGGATTCCATTGCCGATGAACCTTCTATATCGCAAATTGATATTGGTGATACCACACGTCCTATGTTGGACTCTGTTCGCATACTGACACATATCGATGCTGTTCACGATGGAGGTTCTGGTTTGACAAGCTCTTACAAAGGTAAGAATGTTATTGTCGGCGTGATAGATACAGGATTTGATTTTTCACATCCGAACTTTAAAGATGCATCGGGTAACAGCCGTATTCTCTGCGCTTGGGATCAAAGCAATCAGGTAGTATCAGAGAATGCCTATGGATATGGACGTATATACGATTCAACTTCAGCAGTCCTTGCAGCAGCCCACGATCAATCATTCGACACACACGGAACTCACGTGGCAGGTATAGCGGCAGGTAGTGCGTCAGGCAATTACAAAGGTATGGCTCCCGAAGCCGATATAGTACTTGTTGCAACCAATAAAACCGAACAGGGAATTGTAGACGGTGTGGATTTTCTGTTGAAGTATGCCGAAGCACAGAAGAAGCCAATTGTTATCAACATTAGTTTTGGAGTGGTTTTAGGCTATAAGGATGGCTCTGGTACACTCGCTTCGATGATCGACGGTCTTTTGGCTAATAAAAAAGGAGTGCTGCTTGCCATTGCTACGGGGAATGAAGGACACCGTGCAGCAACTTTGAGAACTAATTCCACCCTGAAAAGTTTCTGGAATGTACCTAAATATGGTCGCGACAATATGTTTGTGATGGGAGAAAAAGACGGGAATTATACACTTAAGCTTACCCTTCGCAATACAAAAAACAACGATGAACTGTTTGCTCAGACTTTTTCTACAGCGACTGAGTGGACACAAAGCTATACAAAATTCGGAACTTCGGATGCAGCAAACTCACAACTTACTGTATCTTCAATGCTAAACGCACAGACAGGCCGTCCTGCGCTTTCGCTCAATTTGATATATAGATGTGCTGAAAATGAAGTATGGGAAATAGATATGACAGCTCAAGATGGTTATATGATGGCTAACTGTGATTATGGAACATTCAGTTCCAATGGCAAATTTGGTTTTTCAGAAGGTTCCAATGTCTCTTCTGTCGCCTCGACTGCCACTGGAAACGAACCTATTGCTGTCGGAGCGTATGTTAGCAAGCGTTATTATACTGATATTATGGGTAAAAAACAGGATATGAAATGGCAGAAGGATGCACTCTATCCTATGTCTGGACAAGGTCCAACATTTGATGGACGTATAAAACCAGATGTTGTAGCTCCGGGCGCAGCTGTTGTTTCTTCTTTCAATTCATATGCAGCTTCTTATAGTATACCGAACAACCTTAAAACGCATTCCATAATAAGCGATGGGCGTAACTACTGTTGGGGAGTAGCCTATGGAACCTCTATGGCAACACCGGTTGTAGCAGGTACTATGGCTTTGTGGCTGGAAGCCAAGAATGATCTCACTGCTGCTGAAGTGAGGGATTTACTCAGCACTTCTGTAACTGATGGGTTTACTTCAACTGTACCCAACAATGCCTATGGACGAGGAAAACTCAATGCTTTGGAAGGATTGAAAAAATTGGTTGAGACAGCATCCGTCAGCAGTATTCCATCAGATGCTTCCGAATTGCATTATATGTATGATTCCGCTGCACGTTCCATTATAGCTCTTGGGGCAAACTCCATTCAGCTTTATACGGCATCGGGTATACTCATCAAACGCACTGAAGGCAATAGGATGCAATTAGGCAATGTTCCTTCAGGCATTTACGTTGTGCATATCAAGGGAAATACCGTAAAATCTGTAAAGATTAAAATTTAATCAAGAGAATATTCTGCATCTACCTTGCCTATTGCATCCGACGAGCTGCAGAAGATATATAATAATTTATATTGTATTACACCGTTGAATAAGAGTTCCTACTTGACTTGTAGCGCATACATAGCTTTTCGTTTATGTGAGGAAACTAAGTATGCGCTACGTATATTTGTTATGCTGTTTAAAATATTTTAGCGCCTTTATTAAACTTGTATTACCTAAAATGACTTGCATTATTAGATTATAAATGTTATATTTGTATTGAAATAAACATTAGGATTATGGAACTGATACAAGGTATATCGTTTATAATAGCTCTTGTGCTTATGCCTTTTCTGTGCAGAGGGGAGAATTGGGTAATCAAGCTAATGTATTTTATCTGTATGACGGTGTTTACTCCGATACTTGGCTATCTGATTTATCGCTATATAATGAAGCACTAAAATCTTTAATTCTGCCCTATATAGCAGCCTTTTACTATTTTTGCATTGAAATAAACATTGAATTATGGAACTATTCTATATTCTTTATGCTGTTCTTCTGATAGTCCTTGCTCCCTTCCTTACCATAGGAATCGGATGTATGGGGTTTCTTTTCTTCTTTGCTCTTTCAATGGGAATACCGGTTATCGGTCCGGTGCTCTGGGCGTGGCTTTGGTCGCCGGGAAACAAGACGCAGAATGTTCGACTCACGATAGCTTTGCACATTCTTGTAGCCTGCCTTATCCTTATATGGCTGCTCTCGACTACTTAATCTTCCCATCCTTTGTTATCTTTGTTTGTTCTGCGATAATGGAAAAATTCATTCACATTCTTTCTTCCTTTCTCCGTTTACGAAACCTTATGAAACTTCGGAATTTTCCAACTGACAATCTCACTAGTTGCCATCTGTCAGTTCTAAGAATATTTTCAGGAATTTTATTCTTTGAGTGAAATGCCTCGTTGAACAACCTTTTAATGATGAAACAGGAATTTGCCAATTTTTGCCAACCTCAAATTGCCCGATAAAGAAAAAAGGAGCTGACTATCAGCTCCTTTTTTCTTTATATAAGTCGGGATGAGGCGATTTACGAAAGCAAATATTTTATTGTTAACTCATTGATAATCAACAGGGACTTTTTTTGTTATACATCTTTTGTCACCGATTTGTCGCCGATTACAGGAATCTTGAAACTATTTAAAAATCAAACATTTGAGTGATTTTTCATTTTTAGATATTGACAACAATATCGTATTTTTACTCTTTCGATGTTTTGGAATACATCCTTATCAGCCGACATTTGCCACTTTGGGGGAAGACGCTTCAGATATGTCCTGTACCAGTTTTGATGTCAGTCGATCTATTGTTTTTTGTTGGTTTTCTATGGTTTTTTGCTGTGTCGCTATAATCGAATAGAGCTTCTTTTTATCTGTATCAGTTTCACTTTTCTCCCCCATAACAAGCCAATTAGCATCAACCCAATCAAAGTTCTCTACGATTTTCACAATAATATCGTAACTTGGCTTATTCCGATCTTTTGTAATACTTCGAATAGTCTGGTCGCCAATATCCATTTTTTTCGCAAAGGAACTAACTGTATGCCCCTCTTTTTCAATAATATAGCGAATCCTATCGTTAATTGTTTCTTGTTCCATTAATTCTATAGAAATTTAGATAATTAAAATATTGAGTGAAATAATCACTCAAATGTTTTCGTATTCCAAAAATATTTTGCACTTTTGCATCACGTAATATTTTTTACGCTACGAAAATAGTAAAAACATTTGATGTAGCAATGAAAACAATAAAAAAAAACAAATGGAATTCAAAGAGTATGTTAATTCTCTCCCTAATCAAAGGGATGAACTTATGGAAAATTTAGCTACCCTCTGCAGAGTATCAAAGATAACTGTCTATAGGTGGTTTCGAGGGGATTTTCTTCCTGATGCACTCAAAAGAAAAGTTATTGCCGATTATCTTCAAATATCTGAAAAAGAGTTGTGGCCAAATGTGTGATGAATGCAAAAACTGCCAATATCACCGAAATTGTATTAACGGATTATACTGTATGAAGATTAAAAAGTATGTGCAGTATGCCCACAGTAAGAAATGTGAATCAACAACAGAGAATCAATGAAAGCAAAAGATTTTGAAAAAGCGATAGATGCTCTCAGTGCAGATATAACTATCGACGAGATGAAGCTACAACATTCCAATGTCAGACAGGTCAATGCCCATACAAACAGCCAATTGGTAGTATGGGATGAATATGGTCGGGCTTTTTCTGCCAGTAGAGAAAGCAAAAAAGATATATTCCTTACAAATGGAGAGGATGGAAATATCGTCTGTAAATCCGGATTTCCATTGAGCAGGGATAAAAGTTTTGATCTCAAATTCGAATAATTATGACCAGTATAAGAAAAGTAAGGAAAGCTTTTAAACGCAAGAATGGTATTAAGGTGTTCAGTATTCGCTTTAAATCTAAAAACGGACGTATATCCTTCACTCCAACGATGAAAAAGATACTCAGGCAAAACATTACTGAACTATTCAGAAATAAATTAAAATAACCGTTATGTATATAGACAAAGACAGTTGGGGCAAGTTCTCCGTCAATGATTTAAGCGAAAAAGATCTCCGTCTGCTCCACGAAGCACTGAAGATGTATGTACAGCAGAATCTTGGGCGCATCCATCCGGCCGATGGTGCGAGGATATTTCGCTTCGACTGCGAGTATTCACAGGTTCTGCATCCTGATGGAAAGAGCAAGGGTGCAGGCATGGAACGAATGCTTGACGTGAAACACAATACTTAATTTTGCCTTTGTAAAAAGCTATCAATAACTGTATATGGAAATGCACAAGAACAACAGGAGATGGACCGATGAAGATGCAGCGTATGTGAGGCTGCATCTCGGCAAGGCCTCGCTTGAAGATATGGCAGCGGACCTGAGGCGCAGCCCAATGTCCGTCAGGCTCTACATTCTGAGAAACCGGCTGACAACCGGACAAGCAGTAAGACGCAATCTGCTGCTTGAAATGCTCAAGATGAAATTCAGACATCCCGAGGATTTCAGCCCGACAAGAGCCTTTTATGAAGAAACGGGCATCGGGCAGCGCAGGTACTGGAATCTATACTTCGGTCGAAAAGCCATTACAGAGAAAGAATATGCAGCTGTGGCAGAATATCTTGGAGTAACTATAAACGAGGCTTTCCAGTCCCGTCAGTTGGAACTGTTTGAGGAGAAATAATATGATAGACAAATTATTCATTGAAAAGGTAAAATCAGCTCTGGACATCGTGAATGTAGTGGAGTCATTTACTCACCTGCATAAAGCAGGGGCAAACTATAAAGGGGTCTGCCCATTTCACGATGATCATACCCCGTCGATGGTGGTAAGTCCGGCAAGACAGACTTATCACTGCTTTGTCTGTGGAGCAAGTGGTGATGTCATCTCGTTCATTCAGCATCACCTGAACATAACCTTCGTGGAAGCCTTGCGATGGTGTGCCAGTCAAGCCGGACTGGAGTTCCCCGTGAAGGAAATGACACCAGAGGAGGAAGCACTGTACAGAAAAAAAGAGTCACAACGCATTGCCATAGACGCTGCTGCCAGGCTTTTTCAGAAGAATCTGCCACAGGCTGAGTCGTTTCTTATCGCCCGAGGCTATGCCATTACTGATAAGGCTCTTGCCGATTTCGGAATCGGATATGCACCTGTTGGCAATGTTGCAATGACGGAGCTTACAAAGGCAGGCTATTCGTTGGAACGACTTCAGGAAGTAGATATCATAGGCAGCAATGAAGGACGCACTTATGACAGGTTCCGGGACAGGCTTATGTTCCCGTTCTACGACGTACAGGGGCACATTGTCGGTTTTTCAGGACGTATCATTACCCAGAAGGAAGGCGTAGGCAAGTATGTGAACACTGGGGAGACACAGCTGTTTACCAAGGGCAAGCATATATTCGGACTCTATCAGGCCCGGAAGGCCATTGGCAGACAAGGCTTTGCTTATCTCGTGGAGGGGCAGTTTGATGTGATGACGCTGCACAAGATGGGCATAGAGAATGTCATCGGGGGTAGTGGCACGGCATTTACCGATGATCAGATAAAGCTGCTGCTTCGTTTCACAGACTCCATCATTATGGTCTATGATGCCGATGCCGCAGGTGTCAAGGCATCGCTGAAGAACTGCGAGCTATTGCTGAAAGCCGGGGCAAAAGTGAAGTGCATACGTCTGCCGAAAGGCACCGATCCTGACGAGTTCGCAAAAAACAATGGCATCCGTACGGCAGAAAGGCTGAAGGAACTGACAGAGCCATTTCCTAAAGCCCTGAAAAGAATGATGATTCCACACGGTTGCAAGGACGAGACAGTCATCGGCGATAGCCTGAATGCCATCTGTTCACTCGTTGCGTGCGTAGTCGATGCCGGTCTTAGATTGGAATACATAAAATCAACAGCTGCCGACTTCAAGAGCAAGATGAGCATCATTGAGGAAAAAGTCCGCAACATCCGTCTGAAAATACAGGAAGCCTTGCCAAAGACCAAAACACAGGAAGGGCTTTTCGGACTTGACGTGCTGAAAGATCATCTCGAGAGCGACCGGCCGGGCATACTGACCTCCGTAATGCAGGAATTTCTCGACAGGTATGGCGAAGATCCCATTGTTTATGTGGCCGGTCGGCCATCGGGCAATGATATCCAGGAACTGCGCCGGGTGTATTGTTATTTTGTCTCTTCCGAAACAGGCTGCACCATCAATGAAGACGGAGAGGAAAACGACTACCTGCACGCACTGGCCGAAATGTTCCGCGCAGGCATCAATATACAAATTACCTACAATGACTCCACCGGTTCGTTCGTGGACTATTACATCAGCCTGCACGGCAGATTCATGGAAAACTATTCAGGCGACCGTGTACCTCTCATATCAAGATGTATCGAGCTGACCTCATACGCTGAAGATACAGTTGTAACGGTAAATCGCAATCATTACTGCTCGGTACTGAAACTGACGAAGGGACAGTTTGACGAAATCAGAAAGCCTTTTGTGCAGAAAAGGAAATCTGCTATGAAAGTGAGCATGCAGACCGACAACCTTGAGGATGAGGATTTCGATGTGAATGAGCCGCCTGACTACGTGCAGGAGAACGAGGAATATCGTCGTATGTGGAAAGAATGTGGTTATTATCCGCGACTCAACAAGAAGAGTGAGCCAGTATGCTATATGTTCCGCAATAAGAACGGCAACGGTATGACACAGGTCGCTGACTTCTTTATGACACCTCTGCTGCATATCTTCTCCGATGATTTCGAGCAGAACAAGCGTGTGCTGCGAATCAGCCGCCGATACTACGATACGCCCATCTATATAGAAATTCCTTCCAGGGCTTTGCTGAAGATGTCATCCATAGAAGAGGTTCTTATCAACTACGAAGCCGTGAACTTCAATGGAGAGGAATGGCAGTGGAAAGCAATCAAGACTTATATGAGCCGCCATTTCGTGATGTGCTCGGAAATCAAGACCTATGGCAATCAACAAAGTGATGGTATGAGCAGAAAAACAGACGAACAGTTCTTTGCCTTTGCCAATGGTATCTTCCATAACGTTGAAGGACGCTGGCAGTTTGACCCTGTCAATGAACTGGGAGTCGTTACTCACAATAAGAACAATTATTATCTTCCGGCTTTCTCCATGATATATGCCGGCAGCGGAAAACAGTCTGACAAATACGAACTCATCAGCCAACTGACATATAAGGAAGTACCTGCGGAAAAAAGAGTGTCGTTTGAGAAATGGGCTTCCCTGATGAATCAGGTCTATAAAATCAATGATAACGGGAAATGGGCAGTCATCTTCGCTATTATGTGCGCTTTCCGCAGCAACATACATTGTATCGACCGTCTTTTCACTGCTCCTTTCTTTATGGGACCGATGTCCTCGGGAAAAACACAGATAGCGATCTCGATCCGGTCTCTCTTCATCTCGCCCAATATCCCCATTTTCAACTTAAATACCGGTACGGATGCTGCAATGGCCACCATTATGGGTATGTTCAAGGATGTGCCCGTCGTGCTCGACGAATACAACAACAAGGACATCAGCGACAACAAATTCCAGGCATTGAAAGGCATTGTATACGACGGCGATGGAAAACAGAAGAGAAAAGGCACATCAGGAAGAGATATTGAGAACGATAAGGTCTTCGCTCCTGTGATTATCTGCGGGCAGGAAACACCACAGCGAGATGACAATGCCCTGATGAGCCGTGTCATTGTCTGCGAAGTGCCCAAGCCCCGCAATCGTACACAAGAGGAAGTGCGCATCTTCGAGGAGTTGAAAGCAATCGAAGATCCCAATAAAACAGGTCTGTCAAATGTACTCCTTCAGATATTGGAGCTGCGTCCAATGTTTATGGACCATTTCCGACATCTGAAACAAGAGGCGTATAATGAGCTGAAGCAAGACGTCATAAATTCAGGAGAGATGGACCGACTGATGAAGACCGCATCGCTGTTTCTCGGCACGGTAAAGCTGATAGAGCAGTATTCCAATCTCCGGCTGCCATTCACTTATGCCGATTTCTTTAAAATAGCACAGGAAAAGATAAAATTTCAACTCTCACTCATCCGCAGCACGGATAAACTTGCCATGTTCTTTACAGCTGTCAATAATATGATAGACACGAAGCAGGTTATCGAAGGGCGCGAGTTCCTTATCGAGCAACCTAAGAAAGTTACCGGCAAGGATTCCCGAGGCGACCAACACACTTTCACATTCGAGCCGGATACGAATGTTATGTTCCTTCGCCTGAGTGCTGTTTTCAGCATTTTTGACAGAAGTGGTTATAACAGCGAAGCCAGTACCTTATCTACTTTGGAACAAAATCTCCGTAGCCATCCCTCGTATATAGGTACAGTTCCTTCGCGTCGTTTTACATGGGAAGAAACTGAAGATGTGGCAAGAGCTGACTACGACGGAACACTGGTCAAAATAAGAAAGCCCAAAAGCACGTCTACAAGTGCGATTATTATTGACTATGATAAGTTCAGAGAATCGTACAATATCGATTTCAGAAGAACCTATACACCAGAAAAGGAACTAACTCCCGAACACAAGAAAGAAGAGATTGCACAAGAGAACAAAAACACTACCATAATACAAGATCTTCCTTTCCCTCCGTCAGACGAAGTTGATAAACCATTCTAAATAAAAACAAATATGAAAACATATGTATTTAAGAGATATGAAAGATATACTTGACGCTTGCTGTGGTGGCAAGATGTTCTATTTTGACAAGAAAGACTCCAGAGTTTTATTTCAGGATATACGGAATTTTGAAATAGTCCTTTGTGATGGTCGTCACTTTGAAATCAAGCCTGATATACAAGCTGATTTTACTAATATGCCATATCCAGACAATAGTTTTGCAATGGTAGTCTTTGACCCTCCACATCTTCTTCGTAATGTAAAGAAATCAACATTTGCAGAGATATATGGCTCACTTAATTCAAAAAGCTGTGCTACTGGATATCAACATATTAAATATGGAGCATTACCCAATTCAGATTGGAAAGAGATGCTAAGTAAAGGTTTTACAGAGTGTTTTCGTGTTCTAAAGCATAGAGGTTTTTTAATATTCAAATGGAATGAAACAGATATAAAAGTTTCAGAAATTTTGAAACTTACATCCGAAAAGCCGATATTCGGTCATATTTCAGGTAAGCGAGCTAATACACACTGGATATGTTTTATGAAAGAATAATATATACAGTAAGACATATAGTATATGCCCAATTTAACTATGTAAAGGTACTAAAAAAAAGCGATATTACCAAACAAAATCATATTATTTTATCACCCAAATAGGCATATTTTTCCTCAACAAAGCCGTGCCGGTTCGAATGAATAGGTACGGCTTATTTCATTCCATAAACCAGATGGAATCATCGAAAAAATCCCCCGTACCCCCTAATTTTATAAGAAAACAAGGAAAACACAACTTTTGAAAAATAATTTTCAGAAAACACCGTCCTACAATCCTACAATCCTACAAATTATTTTTATTTTCAAACCTATATACAATATAAATATCTATATATCAAATAGTTATATATTATTACAGAATAATGTAATTTTGTAGGAAACTTTGTAGAATTGTAGGACAATATAGGAAATAGGTTTTTTGCTGTTTTTATACACTTATCAATCATCAACCTACAAAAAAGGCCATTCTGTAGGCTTGTAGGATAACTCATTAGAGTGATATTTAAAAATATTTGAGTAATTTTATTTTGTTAATTAACTGATAATCATTATCTTTGCATTATCAACCATCATATTTGTAGGAATGTAGGATGGTAGGAATAGAAAAAGACGAAAAAGAATATGGAAAAAGAAAAATGGAGGAAAAAACGAGTGGCGACTATCCGAATAGAACCATATCTTGCTGAATATATTATGGCAAAGTACGAGACTGACATCGCTACCGGAGGCGTCAAAATTCCTCCCACTACCGATCTGTATTTCTGTGTATGGGAACAGATGTCTCGTAAACGTGCAAATCAGTCCGAGATTGTCGATGGCAACCTCCTCATCCATCTCCCTTTTAGAAAAGCTGATACTTGTTCCCCCTGGAAGGATCCTGCTTACTACAACTATCTCTCCTCTTCAGCAGCTAAGGAAGTTGAAGGACAAATCCGTAGGATGTTCAACTTTGAGCTGCATCGTGTACTGCTTGAAAATGAAGAATTTGGAAGAAAGCGAAGAAACCTTGACGTCATCTATGACTTCATCCACAACTACAGATTGAAATCCATTTCATCAGATGCGCTACTGAAGAATTACTATCGTTTTCGCAATCGCCTGCATCCCAAAAAAATCAGACAATACAAGAAATCTTCATCCAATTAACATCATTTAATACAGACCAGACTGGCGTTTTTGTCATTCAACATAACAGAGTATGATAGAGTTCTCAAATCTTATACAGGTTAAACCGATACATTTGGATAAATCTGATTCGGTAAAAGTGTATGAATTCATAGCAAATCCTTTTTCATACATTCCTCAACTCACAGACAACGAGACAGGAACTTACTGGAACTGCGACAAAACAATCGTGATAGACTTACCCGACAGTGATGCACTCCGTTTCTTTTCCATCGAACGCAGTGCCGTTGTAAACATCAGGACTTCTGACCGGCGAGACCATAAGATAGGAACATCCGACATTCCAGCCCGAGTCCAGATTTCTTCAAATCTGAACTCTGCCAATCTCATTATCAGGTGTAAAATGCTTATTGCCCCATTTTTATAAGTCTTTTGAAGACATCGCATTATATGGTAAATTCGCATCAAAAAGACTTTGATGAACGAATTACAGAATCTTCTTGCTTCAGGAAAACCACTATTCATTACCATTGACGGCTTCCGGCAAGCTATGCTTGCAGCCTTTCCTCTCAATGGGAAAGAGAGCGGCAAGCCTGATGTGAAGGCAGCCTGTGGTGTTTCGCAATCTGAAATGGAAGCCTACCTGAAAGACCACACCCTGTATCAGTTGGAGACACGTATTGCCCTTGAGGAGCTTCAGAAGGTGCTCGTACAGAGTGGAAAGACACCTACTGTAACCCTTACCGACGAGTTCGACGATGAGCATCTGCCCGACAACTCCATTGCATACCACCGTGTATGGGGCACGGTCATGGCCGACAGCTACCGGTGGTTCTCCTCCAAGCAACTTGCAGCTGACCTGCAGACCGCCGAAGCCAATCCACAGATTTCCTGCCATTTTCTACACATCAACTCCCCGGGAGGCGAGGCGTGGTATCTCGACCGTCTGAGCGAGACACTACGCAGTTGTCAGAAACCTATTCTTACTTTCTATGAGAAAATGTGTTGCTCGGCCGGCTACTACATCGGCTGCCACGGCAATCGCATCTATGCGCTCACCGACAACGACTATGTGGGCTGCATCGGCACGATGTGCAGTTTCTACGACTTCGAGCCTTACTTCGCCAAACTCGGCATCAAGCATGTGGAAGCCAAGGCTACCGGTTCAGATTTAAAGAATAAGACATTCGATGACCTCAGGCACGGAAAGGACAAGAAATTCGTTCAAGACATCCTTGACCCTCTCAATGCCCAATTCCTTACAGAAGTGAGAGGGCAGAGGGCACAATTGTCCGAGCTTCCCGATGATGCTCCCGTACTTCGCGGAGAGACATTCTATACCCCACAAGCGATAGAGACAGGACTTATCGATGGCAGCAGAACAATGGCTGAAGCAGTAGCCGAAGCTATTACAATGGGAAATGAATACAGTAACGCAAACAAATTGAAAACTGCCATATATAATATTTAAATCTTTATTTTTTAGTTTATGAATTTCAAAGAAAAGTTGAAAAGCGTTCTTGACTTCTTAGGGCTCAACAAGAAGTTCGAGGACAAGACTCTTTCTCAGGAGGAGTTTCAATCCATTGTGGCTGAATACCAAAAAAAATATCAGACCACGCTGAATGATGACCTTGCTGCGGAACAGGCAGCCAAGCAGACTGAACAGCAGGCAGCCGAGTTCCAGCAGACACTCAATACCATTCAGTCTGTAATTAACGGTATAGAGCCTTCCGCGACTTCAGAGGAAGAAGAACAGCCAACCCGGCAGCCGGAGAGCAATGCCACACTCGAAGGCATCCTTGACTCCCTTAAAGGTATGCGTTCCGACTTCAAGGCTCTTACGCAGGAACCGGAAAAAGACAAACCGATACAAACTGTAACCGTTTCTCCTGTCAATATCAATGGCTTTGGCAATACGGCAGAATATTTATTCGGCGTGGAGCATTCTTTGTTCTCAATGAAAGACCGATGGAACAAGATTGCAGCCAATCCCCGCGCAGCCGCTGCGCTGCCTGAAGTGGATGAACAGGTAGACGGCGTTGCCTTTTACAGGGCTGCCTGCAATTTTGCCAAGTCACTCAAGGCCCGTTACCAGTATCTGCAGGAGAACAAGCTGCTCGACGCTCCGGCTCTCGCCAAGGGCACATACGCCACCAACTACGACGGTGTGGATAACGCCGGTATAGGCGACCAGTTTATCGTTCTCCGTCAGGATGCGCTTATCGCCCGTGTGCTCCAAATCCGCGATATGACACAGTATTTCCCTGTCGCTTACGGTTATCAGGACCGCGGACTGGTATTCAACGCCTTCTTCGACGAAGTTTCACAGGCTTATCAGGCCGGTGAGGTCTTCAAGGGAGGAATGAAGATCGAAAACCACATGGGTTACGTTGATGATGCGATGATCAAGATGGAATGGGGGCCGATGAAGGAACTCGAGCGCAAGTACATCGGCTATCTCAACAAGGAAGGGTCCGATCCAATCAAGTGGACGATGATCGAGTATCAACTGCTCAACACGCTTACCACCGCACAGGTCGAGCAGAACAAACGCCGTATGCGCGGCATCTACGTGAAGCCCGAGAAAGGTGTTGCCGGCTCTTACCTCAATGCAGGAACAGGTATCCTTTACACCTTGCTTCGCTACGTGCATCAGTACGACATCAAGCCACACGCTGACGAGGACTATCGTTCTTACACGCAGGCAACATTCCTTACTGCCGTACAGGAATTCTGTGCAGATGTTCTCAGTTCCGTCACTGAAGATATGGATCTTGACCAACACTGTGTCTACCTGAACAAGAACCATCAGGGCTGGTGGATTAAGAACGTGCGCGCCACATACGGCAAGGATACGGATTTCTCCGGACCGATGAGCGCACTCAACGTTGTTCCTGATACAACCATCCGCATTATCTGGCTGCCATATCTCGGTCAGACTCCATTTATGATGCTGCATCAGCCGGGCAACATCCAGTTCCTCGAATATGTTCCGGGAGAGATGCTGTCGGTGAAGATGGAGGAGCGTATGGAGCTGGTACGCGCGTGGAGTACTTGGAAGGAAGGCTGCTCGGCTTCGTTCACAGGCCGTCGCTTCGACACCAAGGAGGATATGGACAACAACCACTACGAATGGCAGCAGATTTTCATCAATCTCTTTGCCCATACCTATACAGACAGCGTCGATGCCAACAACGGTTTCTGGCAGGTTACCGGAGCTGCGACAACCCAAGACACCATTACCGACATCGCCAATGCAAAGAATGGCGTGGCGTACTGCATCGAGGCAGGCGTGGCAGAGCATCTGCCCAAGATTGCCAAGAGCGGCAATTTTGCCAAGATCTCCTCTGCGTTCACTGCGTCGAAGGTGGGCGACTACATTATGGTGATCATCGACAGCGACGGCAATTTCCGTGAACTCGAACGCTGCGTGGGTGGCAAGCGCACCATCAACAAGGAGCTGCAGCCCAATGTTCCAGGCGGAAGATAGTTTTATGGAGAGTCAGGGGAGTGAAAGGAGTGAAGGAAGTTAGAAGGAGTTATAAGGAGTTAAGGGAAGTCAGAAGGAGTTAAGGGACAACGGCTCAAGCCGCACAGTCTTTCCCATCCCTCCATCTCCCATTTCCCATCTCCCATCCCCCATTTCCCATCCCCTGACTCCCTCCCAACTCCCCTTAACTCCTTTTTAAGCAACAACAACAATCAAGAAGCAATATGAAAAGAATAAATATCCCAACAAAACACCGTTCCTACAGTCCGGCGAAAGGCTTCAACTATGCCAACCGTCAAGGGCGACGTATGTTTATGATTACATTTGCAGTTTTCGGCATCGCGATGCTGCTTGCCGCCCTGCTCGACCATTCGCTGCTTGCAGGCGGAGCATCAGGCCTCTCGCTTGCATCGATGGCCGTGCTCGGCAACATCGACGACGTTTCCGACCGCGACACGCACGGCTCGGCAATCTCCTACATAGTCTACCTCATTGCTATCGACCAGATAGACCGCACGAAGGAATTTCCACAGCCCAATGCCAACCGGGAGGTGGGGCCCATACCGATGAAGCCGGGAGAGGTGCCCCACTACTTCGAGGCACACGACATTCCCACCTTCACGGGAACCACCGAGAAAGGCGACATCACCACAACGGGCGAGAACAATGTAGCAATCGTCATGGGCGGAGCACGCGTGAAGCTCTACAACTTCATCGAGGAATACTCGGGCGGCAGGTTCATCCTCTTGTTCAAGCACATCAAGGAGAAACAGTGGTTCATCCTCGGCGAACTCGAACGCCCGATGATTCTTTCCGGAACCGAGAGCAAGGACGACAAGGACGGACGCTATTCCACACTCACGTTCAAGCGTCCATCAGTAGACCTGCCGCTCCTCTACACCGGCAACCCTGCCGCGGCAAGTGCCATAGAAGTGGCAGCAGGTGCAACTTCCATTGCCGTGAAGCCCGCCTCCAACACCTACACCATAGCCAACGGAATGGGCAGTGTGGCAGCCATCGCCACTGTGTCCGGACTGAGCAAGGCCGACAAGGGACGCTACATCACTCTCATCGGCGCAGGCACCGACAAGCCGGCAACCATTGCCGACGGCACAACCTTCGTACTTGAGGACGGTGCTACGTGGACGGCCAAGACCGGCTCAAGCATCACGCTTCGTGTTCTGGACACCACAACTCTTGTCGAAATATCCCGCACCGAAGCATAGATGACGGGAGATGGGAAATGGAAAAAATCACATCTCACATCTCACATCTCACATCTCACATTTAACATCTCACATTTAACATCCATCAATATGTATAGCGAAAAAGAGAAACTCCATCATTTCCGCCAGCTCACCAATCCTCTCGCAGCCGAGGCCGACCTTGCGTTGTTGCACGGGAAAGCTCCTGACAGCACGAACTTCACTCGCTACGACCTTGCACCTGCCAAGAACGCCGAGGATATTCTCTTCGAGCTGCTCGGCGTATGCGGCCACGACGAGATTGTGCGCAACCGTCGTGAATTCTTTGCAGACAAGGAAGCAGAAACTGACAAAGATGTGGATAACTCGGTGGACAACTCGGAAACAGCATCTGAGACAGACTCTTCCGAAGAACTCCAGGAGGAGGGAACAGACGATGTTCCAACATCGGAAGCCGAGGAGGTGGCTCATTCCAATGCAGAAACAGCCACAGAGCTGGCAGAGGAGGCACAGGCAACAATCCCTGCCGACGAAGTTCAAGCACGGAAAACAGCAAACCCGAAGCCGGCAACTGAAAAAAAAAGCCGGTCTCCAAAGAAGAAGAGTACCCCAAGATAGACTGGACAAACCTTGACGATGCCGACGTGCAGATGGCAACGGTCATCTACAACGACCGCATCAATACATGGCGCAAGATGAAGCAGCTCGACGAACTGCTGGAGACGAAGCCCACCGCACAGGCCGTGGCCGATATGGCCGAGCTGCGCATCCGCAATCTTCAGGCATTCGCCGAGCTTCGGTCGCTCAACGACACGGGGCGTTTTCTCTGCCGCCATCCCATCCTCTTCGGACGCTCCGAGACAGCCCGGCTCACCGACCTGCTCAGGCGAGATCCCGCCGAGTTTCTGCGCCGGCACAGGAACGTGCTCGACAACATCAAGCGATACCGTTCCTACCTCAAGCGCGCCGACCGTCAGGCACGCCGGCCACAGGACAAGCAAAATCTGGAGCGGCACCAGTCGCAGGAACGCCTCTTCCGCATCATCCTCGAGCAGCAGCAGGAACGCCCGTCCAAAGCATAGCTCTCCATCCTCAAAAGCATAGCTTTCGATGGTCCGGAGCATAGCTTTCGGCAATCAAAAGCAATGCTTTATCCAAACTATATGTATAACCCTTAAAATCAACGCATTATGTCAGTAAAGTACAAACTCTATCAGGACAACCGAAAGAGCAGCAAGACCCGGGGCAAGTTCTACGCCCGCGCCGTGGTCAGCGACGTGGCCGACCTCGAGACCATCTCCAAGGAAATCGAGGAGAACACCTCGGCCAAGCAGGCCGATGTCTACGCCGTGCTCCGGGAACTCGTAAACGTCATGGCGCGCCACATGCGCAACGGCGACCGCGTGGTGCTCGACGGCTTCGGATCGTTCAAGGTGGGCCTGAAGACCAAGCCCGCCGAGACGGCCGAGAAGTTCAACGCAGCCGTGAACATCGTCGGCACACGCGTGAACTTCCAGCCCGAGACCCACTGGAAGGCCGGCGACCCTGCCCGCACCCGCGCCTTCCTCTCCGGCATCGAGGTGCGCCCCTACGAGCCCAAGCCCGGCGAGAAGGGCGGCACGCAGCCCAAGCCCGACACGGAGGAAAACCCATAATCCGAGACGCGCAGACACACAATCCGCCCCCTGTCCGTACCGCCGGGCAGGGGGCTTTTCCGTTGCGCTGCGCAAAAATAATTGCGCTTTCGCTTGGCAGTTCCAAATCTTCTGCCTATCTTTGCAGTGCTAAAAGAATGATAGTAACCTATCCCGGTGAGCATCGGTCATTGCTCAGTTTGTTTGTCTGGGCATTTTTTATGCCCATAAACTGAATATATTGGCGGTTGCCATCTCGTAGAATTTTCAAAGCCCATCGGGTAGAGACATCATTCTTTTAGCAGCGGGATGTGCAGCCGCCTCTCTGTATCTCTGCCCCGGCAGTTCCGGGGATGCTAAAAGAATGATGCAATATGCAACAGACAATCCATTTCGAGCCCTCCGCCCAAGCGCGGCAGCCCCTCGACGTACTCGCCACGACACGGCGCGCCATTCGTCAACGCCTGTCAACCGTCAGCCGGCACCTGAATCACTGGCTCCGTGCCGAGTCGAAAACCTTTACCGCCCTCTGCGGCGAACGTTTCACCCACGGCGAAGTGCTCCTTGCCCACCTGTTTCTCATCGCCATGATTGCCGCGTGCGGCTTGGCCGAATGGCTGGAAGGAGGTGCGCTATGACCGTCGCCCTCTCGCCCTCGGCAGCCTACGGCGCAGTGCGCATGGCATGGCAGCAGTTCAAGGCGGCACCCACCGACACGGCAGCCATCGACGGCTACCTCGAAGCCCTCGAACGATTCAACGGCATGCTCGACAGCATTGCCGTCTGAAGATATATTTTTTAGAGCATTTCAAATCCGGGGAGCGGTGCGCCGTGAGGCGCGCCGCTCCACATCTTTTTCTGAAGCCAAGAAAAAGGTCGGAGCATTGCTGCCCCGACCTGCCATTGGAAGTCTGCTGTCAAACAATAACTATACAACGGCTATAAGTTTCCTGCCTATCTCGTGCAGTCCCTCCACAATGCGCTCACGCTGCTGTGGGCGGGGCTTCTTCACACCGTTGGCATAGTGGCTCAACTGCCTTTCGTTTACGCCCGATGCGCGCGATATGGCGGCAAGGCTGGCATACTGCTCGCACGAACGGATAAGGGCTGCCGTGTCAAGATGATAGTCAAACTCGTATTTCCCATCACGCAGCCATTGGGGAACATCATCACCGTCGGCAACCATGCCTTCTACATGGAACTGCAGGGTTTCCGGAATTTCTTTCATCAACTCATCGTAGGTCTTTGCCGTAAGTACCACTGCTCCGGGTACGTTATCGCCAAAGGTTGCGCCAAAATTATGGTCGCACCATTCTATATATACTTTTATCTGCTCCATAGTGTTTGTTGTTTTATTTTTGTTGGAAGGTAGGGTGGTTATTTCCACCCTGCCTGTTTCCAAATGCTGTTCAATAAAAACTGACTCAAATCCTCGTTCTTTTGACCTCTTACCGTTACCTTGCCGGGCTTTGTCGGATGCTTGAACTGTCGGTGGTCGCCCTTTGTCGTGATGCACACCCAACCGTCGGTTTCGAGCATCTTGATGACTTCCTTTACTTTGTACCTTTTCATTTGTTGTATGTTGTTATTGTTTGACATTACAAAGGTAGTAAAAATAATACTATTATCCAAATAAAATGGAAATAAAGAGTATTAGTTTTAATACTTTTAACTATTTTCCCCCACTTAGTTTCGTGTCTTTTGCCCTCCCCTCCGCTTTCCTTATCTTTGCCTTATGAACAACGACTTACAGCAACTGCTCAGCCAGATAGCGGCAATGACCGACCTTGCCGAAGACGTGCGCATCATCCTTGACAAACTCATAGAGCAAGCCAAGGAGGGCAGCACCGATGCCGTGAAGGAACTGCGCGACACCGTGCAACAGGTAAAGGAGGAGAGGCTGCGCAAAGACCTTTTCGGCGTATGACACAACTTGAACGCATAGAACAGATACACCCCGACCTTATCTCGCAGTTCTTCGCAACGGGCGAGTGCGAAGCTATCCCTGAGGAGCTGCGCCTGTTTCTGCAACAGTTGCAGTGGGCTATGGAGATATACGAGCACGAGCGCAATATCACTCGTGCCGCACGCCGTCTGCAGCAGCGCATCAACGCCCAGCAACACGTGAAGATAGAACAGCGCACCTGTATGGCACGGCTCTACGAGGCCATCAACTACTTTCAGGTGGACAACAACGTGCCCATCAAGATATGGGAGAACCAGTATGCCAACCAGTTTGAGAACCTTGCCAAGATGTGCGCCCTCGCCGGCGACTACAAGACGCAGGGCAAGTGCTACGAGCGTGCGCTGGATTGCCGCCGCCGTGCATCGGAGATTACCGAGGCCGACCGTGACCTCGGCGTTACCTTCATCATCTCGCCCAACATCACCGCCGAGGAACTGGGCTTCTCGAAGAAGAACCTCAAGGAGATTGCCGCCAAGCACAACCAAGGCTTCTATGTTACGCTCATCGACTCGCTGCCTATCGAGGCGAAGGAGAAGAAACGGTTGCTGCGCGATGCCGATATTCAAGATGCTGAAATAGTGGAGGAAATACAGAATGACTGACAACCAAACCAATGAGAACAGCGTGCCCGACTTTGAGCACTACTATATGAACCACGTGCAGCTGCTCGCCAATATCATTGACCCCAATATGCTCTATGCCGAGTGGGCGCGTGCCACGGGTAAGACTGAGGGCGTGATAGTGCCACGCCTTATCCGTGTGGCAAACGATATGCCGGGCGAGCTGTCGTTCCTTGTCCACAAGACCTATGTCGCCCTGATGACCAACGTATGGCCGAATATTCAGGCATCGTTCTCTCGCCCCGTAATCGTGAACGGCAAGCAGCGTGCGATGCTCGAGTATGGCATCGACTATGTGGTGGGCGAGGCGAAACTGCCCTCCCACTTCCGCCGCCCACGCTACCCGATAGCCTACGCCAAGCACTCGGTCATCTTCCGCAATGGGGCGCACCTGCAGCTTGTATCTTCCGACCAGCCTGAAAGTGTGGCAGGTCGCAACGCCGTCCATGCCTTCGTGGAGGAGATGAAGCACAACAGTGGAGAGAAACTCAAGTCGCGCCTGTTCCCTTCTCTTCGTGGTGGCTCGGCAGACATACGTCGGTCGGCCTACTACGAGGGCGTAACTGGTGTGAGCGATACTGCCCGTGTGGATTTGGGCGAAGATGATTGGTTTGAGGAGTATGAAAACAAGATGGACCGTCAGCTCATCGAGGAGATAGCCAATGTGTCGCTCGCCATCAACCAGTCGCTTTATAAACAGTTTACCCTTCAACAGGAATTGCGCAATACTAAGAATCCAGTCGTAATGGAGAAAATACGACTGGAGAGCAATCGGCTCAACGCCTTCGTGGCACGATGGAAGCCACGTCTTGCCGATATGCGGCGCAACGCCATCTACTATATCCGGGCATCATCGTTCTGCAACAAGGACATCCTCGGTCCCAAGTTCTTCAAGACCCAGCTCGACACGCTCGATATGGATGAGTTCCTGACCGCCATCTGCGCCATACGCCACAAGGAGGTTACTAACAAGTTCTTCACTACCTACGACCACGAAAGGCAGCAGTTCAAGGACAGCTATATTTACGATCAGATTTTGAAGTTCGACCTCAAAGACCAATTCCTGCTCACGGCACGCTATCTGCGCCATTACGACAAACGCGAGCCTCTTTATATGGGTTATGACCCGGGCAACTTCCAGTCGCTCATCGTGGGACAAAAAAAAGACTATGGCAACCGTTTCGACATCATCAAAGAGTTCTGGGCGTATATCCCCGACGATCAGCAGAATCTTGCACAGCAGGTGTACTCGTTCTTCGGTACCGATGCCGTGAACAAGGTAATACACCTTTATCCCGATCGTGCCGGAAACAAGACACGCGAGGAGTTGGAGCAGATAACCACCGACTCGCTCACGATGAAGGCAGCCTTGGAAAGCTACGGTTTTTCGGTGTTCCTTTACAACGACGGTGCACCTACCATCTACCACTGGCAGCAGTTCCGGCTTTGCCAGTTGCTCTTCGGAGAGAAACTTCCCTTACTCCCCAAGGTTCGTATCGATGAGAACGAATGTGCCAATTTGTGCAGTGCCATTATGATTAGTCCTCTGAAGAAAAACAACGGTAGGATAGAGCTGGATAAGTCGAGCGAGAAGAAGGAAGAACTGAAACGTCGTCCGGGTCTGACCACGCAGCTTCCGAGTGCAATGATATACCTTCTTTATGGTCTTTATTCGGACATTATCAAGAAGGAACTAAGCAGTTATCCCGATGATTTGCCCGAAAACATCACGATATAACGGCCGATAATGTCCAATATCTGGTATAAAAAGCGGCCAAAACAGGGCAATAACGAAGGCTATTTACATAGGTCGAAAACATACTTTTCTGAAAATCAATGCTTTGAGTTCTGAGAAACAAAAATAAAAAAGTCCAAACGACGGAAATCACCACGCACCGCTGACTTTGAGTATTGAGGTGCAGCTCTTCGAAAGTACGGAAATATGACACCAACCTCCATTTTCCGTCCTTTGCCCCCATAGAGGAATTGCGTAATTTCGCAACCGATGGAAAAGAGAATCGAAATGGACGGCATCAATGCGATGCAATGGGCAAGGGAGATAAGCAGGCTGCCGCAGGGCGACTTCACGCTGTGCTTCTTCCCTTATTCAAGGTCGCAGGGGATGGCAGGAGACAAACTTGTGATAAAACCCCATTGCAAGTACCGCACACAGTTGCCACAGGACAAGTTTTCCGTAGATGCCGAGAACTACTTTCTTTTCGAGGATGAGCACGGAGATCCCAAAATGTGCTACCGCATACTCATCAGGTATATGGGCTTTCCACAGGACGGATATAAACTTCATAAGATTAACTGGTTATGAAAGACAGTATAGAACTATACGGCAATGCCGGCAACTATATTCTGGACGGCAATGTGTTTTCCTTCCAGATAGGAGAGGGACAAAAGGTATTCAATAATCCCGGACTGCTCATACCGACGGGCAGGCGGTTGCTTCTGCACGAGCACCAGTGGCTCAGCGTGAACGGCTATCAGGTGTGTATGCGCGGCGTGGACAATGCCCTGTGCGACGAGGTTACAATGGAAATCAAGCAGAACCGTCTGCTGCCACGCCTGTACAGCAAGGAGATAAAAATGCTGTACGGGCACGGTCCGTGTGCGTATGTGCAAACTGTGGAGAACGGTAAGCTGAAACGTGAGTACACTGCTCTCCCCGAATGGGATGAGTGGCTGAACACATGGTGTGAGCGTGGTATGGAGACCTCGGCACAGGAGTTTGCCAAGAGCTGCATCAAGAACTTCTATTATTTCGGCGATTTCTTCTGCAAGTGGAGATTTGCCCGTGGAAAACGGCTGGGAATGATGCCCGTTGCCGGGTTGGAGCCGTTGGAAAACAAGCACTGCAGACTGGCAACCACCAGACAGGATGTGGCATACGGGCAGACAGGCTATGGAGATTTCCATCATATTGCCGTGGGCAGGTGGACATACGGACTGGGCAATTACAAGATATATCCCAAATTCGCCCTGTCGGAGGTGGACAATTATCTCTATGCTGCCGTATCGCACCACAGGGAGAAATCGGTCGATGAGTTCTACGGCGTAAACGAGACTCATCAGGGAGCGCGCCCCTATATTCAGGGCAGCAACAAGACGGCTACCTATATAAACTCCTTCCTCCGCAACTCGCTCGCTGCGAAGATCCACATCATCATTCCCAATGCGTGGGTAAGCAGCAAGCGCACGCAGCTCATCAAGCTCTGCGAGGAGAACAAACTGCTCAAGTCCAAGGACAAAGCCCTGATAAGATACAACGGCATCGAGATAGGCACGGAATACCGTGAATCGCTGCTTGTAGAATATATGCGACTGGAATTGCGCAAGATAGGCGACTATCTCAGCGGAGCTGACAATCAGGGAAAAGCATATTCCTCAATATCATTTATGGACTCTTCAGGTAATGAGCAGCAGTGGAAGATTGAGACCGTGGACCTCAAGTACAAGGAATACATAGAAGCTCTCATTGCCTATGACAAGCGGTCTGAAGAAGCCCTGCTGTCGAGCGTGGGACTGGATGCCTCTATCACGGCAGTAAGCAAGGATGGTGTGATAAGCAAGTCCGGTTCGGACGCCTACTACAACTATCTTATATATATAATGTCGCTTACCTCGGAGGACGAGATTTGCGCCGAGCCCTTCAACCTTGCCCTGCGGCTCAACTTTCCGCATCTCTACAGGCAGGGCTACCGTATCGGGTTCTACCGTGAGGTGCCCCAACGACAGGAGGAAATATCACCCAAAGACCGACTTAATCAGCAACAGTCATGAACATTCTCACAGACCTGTTCCGGGACTTCGGAACATTCAGCCAATATGCACCGGGGGTGGAGACGAATATGAACCTCGACGATCTCCGCTCTTCAGGAGTTACCGCACGCAAGCGCGTGGAAACCACACTGACCGCTCCCGTATTCAATGCCATTCTCGGACTTCCCGATACAGCACCGCTTATGGAGGCACTGCGGCAGGCAATGGCCAATATTACGATGGCAACGCAAATTGTCTTCGACAGCATCAACCGGCGCAAGAATCAGGTGGACGTGTACAAATATGAGATAGAAGGGATGAAGAGGGCATATATGGAAAACTACTATAACGCCATGGACACCATCATCCAACTGCTCATATCCGAAGCCGAGGATACTGAAACAGGAAAACTCTGGTGCAACTCTCGCTACAAGCGTCTGATGAACGCCTGCAGGGTAAAGACTGCCGATGAGTTCGATTCCATTTATCCCATTGACCTGTCGTATTTCTTCTTTTTCCGAATCGTTCCCCTTCAGAAAGAGACACTCGATGAACGCCTCTCGGTCTATTACGAAAAGATGACGGTGGACAACGTGGACCGCACAGAACCCATACTGAATCTGGCACTCTCGAAGAAGACCATTGCCAAGGCTCTCCGGAGATTCGACATACTGGAGTTCCCCCCGACCATACGCAATCTTTTCTCCGATAGCTGCGCCAGTCGTTCGGGGAGGGACGAGAGCACGGCGGCTCTCTCGCTTGCCGACAGGCTCGACCGTGAAGCCGAAGAGCTCATTGCCAATGCCGATACGCTGCTCTCCTCAGACACCACGGCAGACTTCTGCTCTAACTCGGCATACAACAGCGGGGACGACAACATCGTGATGCTGCCGTAGGAGGGGGAGATTGAGAGGTTAGAGGGAGTCAGGAGGAGTTAAAGACAATACTGCCGTGAGGATGGGAAATGGGAGACGGAAAATGGGAGATGGGAAACAGAAAATGGGAAAGCTCTTGCAGCTTGAACTGTTGTCTTTAACTCCCTTAACTCCTGAAAAAAACTTTCCCTGAATTCTAAAACAACAGTGAATATGAAAGATATAGAACTTACCTACAAGGACAAGACATTCATAATCCCGAACAGATGGGACGGAATGACACAGAGCCAATACACCGCACTCTGTGCCGACCTGCTCCGTATGGAAGCCGGGGAACTGTCGGCAGGCGAAGTGCGCATCAACCACCTCTGCCGGCTTATGTCGTGGAACCGACGCAGATTCCGTACGGAAGAGCAGATCGCCAATCTCATCTCAATCTCCGAACGGCTTACCTTCCTTTTCCAAATCAGCTATCCCGACGGCAATGCCGTGCTCGAGGCACTGGATGACAATACCTATCGTCTCTGCCGACGCGTCGATCCCTTCCGGCTCTCACTTCCCATAGCAAGAGTGTTGCGCAAAATGGAATATCGGTATGTCGTGGACCTCTGTTTTTGCGCCCAACTCATTCCCGTCCTAACCATTGATGGTAAAGATTACAACGGATACCGTGTGATTACCGACTGCAATCGTCTGTCCTGTTCGCTCACAGCCTTGCAGTACATCGAGGCCCGGGAACTCCTCGACAAGGGAACCGACGCACTGCCTCTGCTTGCCGCCATCCTCTACCACCCGGAACCGGAATATGACTCCGGGAAAGCCCACGCCCTCGCACCTCTCTTTGCCCGGAATCTCTCGGTAGAAATCCTCACGGCCGTCGCATTCAACTTTCAGGCGTTCAACAGCTATCTCTTCAGCAAGACTCCATTCTCCCTTCTGGGCAAGTTCGAGCCTTCACAGCCGTCACCCATCACCACGGATGCCTCGGACGCTATCTACGACCTCTCCAAGGAGGGGCTGGGCAATGTGCATCAGATTGAGCAGATGAATCTGCTTACCTACCTGAAGGTGCTGCGCAAGAAAACCATTGATGCCGTCCGCACCCTGAAGGGATTCGGTTGGGACAAGGCGAAGATAAGCAGCGAGGTAGGGCTGCCGATCGGAGTGATAGACAAGATAATTTAAGACGGGAAACGTTAGATGTTAGATGGGAAAACATTCCCATCTAACATCTAACATTTAACATCCCCCATCTAACATCTCAAGAATATGATTAAAGACCAATTTCTTTATTTCGCACGATACCCCAGAAAAGAAGGAGTTCTTGCCATCTTTACCAACGGTGCGAGCCATACTCCCGGCTATGGCGACATCGTCCGTGAACTGAGAGAACTCCCCGAAGACTCCCGGATACCCGAACTCGACAACTACGTCTACGGACAGTCATTCGAGGATGTGCAGCAGCGCATAGACAAACTCATAGGCTCATACCTCTTCGTAGACTATGGAGAAATCAACCTACGCTCAGACGGACGCAACTCATACCAGTGCGTCCAACGCATAGCCGTCACCATAGCCTGCAAGATGCCCAACCGTGCCGATGCCGCAGAACGTATGCTCGCATCCGACAACACCCTCCGTCTGCTCGCCCGACTGCACGCCCACTTGCTTGCCGATGCCGATGCAGGCAGCATAGGATGGCTTGCGCGCAGCGAACTCGACAAAGCGGAAATCATCCCTTTCGTTGCCACCGAGCTCCACTCTGTCGGATGGACGCTGATGCTCTCCTGCATCGCCCCCGACACCCTCGGCACACACCATCTCTACCGGTCCTTTGCCAATCAGGCACCGTAAAGTAACTTTGTACAGCAAAAAACGATCAGCGTATGAAACCGAACACGAAAGAATGGTTCCAGTACATCACGGCCGGAGGAATGATTGTCAGCGGCGTGGTGCTCACGTTCCTCTGCTTCTTCCTGAACCATTACCAGATCAGCGACTCCGTGCTCTGGTATATGGCACAGGCACTCGTCTATGCCGGCAGCATCTTCGGGGTGTCAATGTACATCAAGACGAAATGGGGAGAAGTGAAGAACGACGTGAAGAATATCATAGACGAGGAATTAAGCAAAAAGTAAGCATACAATGGCAACAGAAGCACAGCGCGCCTTCGCACGCAACATCTATCAGGCAGCCCTCGAGGCTACCGACATCGCCCCCGAGTTCGTAACGGCACAGGCCATCCTCGAGAGCGGGTGGGGCAAGTCCCGGGTGGGCAGGTTCAATCTCTTCGGCATTACCAAGGGAACGGGCTGGACGGGAAAGACCGTCCTCGTGAAGACCCACGAGTATTTCCCAACACCCAATCGCAGGTTCACGGCTCCCGAGCGCATAGTCTCCGTCAGCAAGTGCAAGACTCCGGGCAAATGGTACTACACCGTCTACCGGCTCTTCAAGGACTTCGACTCCCTTGCCGACTGTCTGCACGAACACACCCGGCTGCTCCGTAAGCCCGGCTATGCCGACGCCTGGCCCTACCGTAGGGATGCCGAGGAATTTGCACGTCGTATCTGCGACAGCAAGGGAAGCAGATATGCCACCTCGCCCGACTATCTCCGCACGCTGCTCTCGCTTATCAAGTCTGTCCGTTCAATATGCCAGTAAGCCTATGACACCGAAAGTAAAACTCACTTGGAACGCCATCAGTCTTATCCTGATGACGCTCTTCGCAGGGATGACTATCCTTGCATTCAGGGCATACAGCGAAGTCAAGGCCGACCGCGACCGGCTCAGGGAGAATCAGAAGATGCTCCTCCACAACGGCGTGGTGGAGATAACTCAAACTGACACGGGCAACAGCCGTGCTTCCACTCCGGCACTTACCCTGCGTCCCGAGGAGTTTCTCCGAAGCGGCGACACACTGAGAAAGGTTGCCCGGCAGGCAGGTATCAATGGCTCACGGATATCTGCGGCAGCCACCACCTCTACGGTTACCAGTGCTGAAATCGTCACTTCCGTCTCTCATTTCCCTGTTCTTCCATCCTTGCCACACGACAGTGTCATCTTACCGCTCTCTCACTCCTTAACTTCCGAATCCATTGACACTGTTACCTGTTTCTCGTGGCAAGATCCGTGGCTGTCCCTCTCAGGCTGTGTGTCGGATTCACTCTTTCGTGGAACAATATCATCCACCGACACGCTTGACATCATCGTCCATCGTGTGCCCAAGCGATTCCTGTTCTTTCGTTTCGGATGCCGGGAAGTACGTATGGACATCATAAGCCGAAATCCTCATACCCGGCTCACATACGCCCGATATTACAAACTGGTCAAATAAATGCTTTCATAGTTATTAGTTTTTGGTTATTAGATTTAATCAGGTTCGATAGCCGTCGCAGTGATTGCGACGGCTATCTCTCATATCATATATTAGCAGAAGATAAACAGTTCTAACCGACTGATTATAAACAAACTACTACTTGCACGTTCCTCTTTATAGTGTTACCTTAGCAGTACAATTAGAAACAAAGAACATTCAAAAAACAAAGATTATGAACGAGCAAATTCAGAACATTCTCAACGAGAACGGAACAAAAACTTCCAAGATTCAGAAACTACTTGCCCTCGGACTTACACGCCGACAGGTTGCCGACCTTGCTGCAGGTGGAAACTACGGCTTTGTACAGAACGTTTACAAGCGTATGATGCAGGGATTGACCACCACGGCAGCACAGGCAGCAGCCACGGTCATTCCCCAACTTGATTACACCTTCAACCGTAACTTCGGTGTTGAGATAGAGGCTTACAACTGCACACGCATCCATCTTGCAAGTGAACTCAGCGCAGCGGGAATCAACGTGCAGGTGGAAGGCTACAACCACACTGACCACACCGACCATTGGAAAATCGTCACGGACGGCAGCCTCAGTGGAAACAACACCTTCGAACTGGTCAGCCCCATTCTTCACGGGGAGCAGGGACTTGAGGAACTTGAAAAGGTGTGCTGGGTGCTCGACCTATGCAATGTGAAGGTAAACGACTCTTGCGGACTCCACGTTCATATGGACGCTGCCGAGTTCGACCTGCAGACTTGGAAAAATCTTATCCTTGCCTACAAACGCCTTGAGGGAGTCATTGACCATTTTATGCCACGCAGCCGTCGCAACAACACCTACTGCAAAGGACTTACCTCCATCACTGAAGCAGCCATTAACAGGGCAGCCAACATCGGAAACTTACGGGCTGCCTTCCACAACAATCGCTACCACAAGGTAAACCTCGAAGCCTACGCACGCCATCGCACAGTGGAGTTCCGACAGCACGGAGGTACGACAAACTTCACGAAGATGTCAGCATGGATTCATTTTCTCGCAAAAATGATTACCTTTGCAAAACAGGGAACGGTACAGGCAGGCACGACCCTCCGAAGCATTCCTTTCCTGACAGAAAGCGAAAAACTCTACTTCAAATTGAGAACAAAAAAATTAGCAGTATGACAACAATCTATAAGCTGAAGGATGGCGACCGGGTGGTCGCCACCTCTCCGGCAGACTTTCTCCACCAACTTCGTACAGGCAGCCGATTCGACCATAGTGGGACAGACACCGAATATATGCATCGGTTTGCCCGGCGTCTTCAGGAACTCGAGGGTTACCTTGTTTCCACCGAAAGCTCCGAAGCCTTCCTTGCCGACCTCATTACTCACGGTTTCGTTGTCGAAGAATAATACATCATGCTCATTCTTTGCAGCCGTAGCAGTTCTTAGGCTGTTACGGCTTCTCAAATGTTAAAATTTTAATATAGTACGAATAAAAGTATTAAAAAAATTGCATAGTACGAATAAAAGTATTATCTTTGTAGTGTTCAAAATAAGTAATACAACAATGAAAAGAAAAGTAACATTAACAGAATTAGAATTTGATTTTATCGAGACTGTCAGGAATTACAAAAGAAGCTATCCTAACGGAGAACCGGGATTAAGATGGGCACTCAATAGAATGTTGGCAGAACTACTCGATGAACCTCTTGAAGATTAATAACAGCCCCCATCATTTTTTAATGGTGGGGCACAAAAACAATATGATTATGGCAACAATGACAATGACAAAGGAAAAGACTGGCACAATGAAAGCACAGTTAAAGGATATTCTGCTCTCAATTTCATGGTCAGATTTATCCAAGACCTATTTTGGAAAATCAAACTCATGGCTCTATCATAAACTTGACGGTATAGACGGTAATAAGAAACCTACTGAATTTAGTGAGGTGGAGAAATTGCAATTAAAGGGTGCACTGGTAGATCTTGCCGATCGTATCCGAAAGGCTGCCGACAGTATTCAATAAGCCTTGGTAGTATTACACCATTGAACAAAAGTCGCCACCGGGCTTGTGGCGCAAGTCAGCCTCTCGCTTTCGCGAGGGGCTTTTTGATTACGCAGCGTAGAATTTATTACGTGATGTCGATTTTTTTTAATATCTTTGTAGCATTATAAACTTAAATGTCTCTTTATGGATTTCAAGGACTCTATTAAACAACTTGCTGAGAAAGTTACTCAACTAAAGGAGGGTATTCTTACAGAAGAAGCTACAAAAAATGCATTTATAATGCCGTTTATCAATGCTCTTGGTTATGATGTGTTCAACCCATTGGAAGTCATTCCAGAAATGGATTGCGACTTAGTTAAGAAAAAGGGTGAGAAAATCGACTATGCGATTATGAAAGACGGTGCTCCCATTATCCTCATTGAATGTAAGCACTGGCAGCAGAATTTGTCGCTCCACGATACACAGCTTAAAAAGTATTTTGTTGCTTCTAAGGCAAAATTTGGTTTGCTCACCAATGGTATAAAATATCTGTTTTACACTGATCTTGAAGATCAGAACATTATGGACGAAAAGCCTTTCCTTGAAGTAGATATAACAGATATCAAGGACTATCAAATAGAAGAACTAAAGAAGTTTCATAAATCTTATTTTGATATTGATAGCATTCTTAATTCTGCCAGCGAACTGAAGTATTCGAGTGAGTTAAAGAAGATTTTTGCAGAAGAAGTTGTAGAGCCTTCTCCTGAGATTGTGAAGTATTTTACCAAGCAAGTCTATGATGGAGTTATCACAGCAAAAGTACAAGAACAATTTTCTGCATTGGTAAAAAGAGCTATCAGCAGTTACATCAACGAATTAATCTCAAATCGCCTGAAGACAGCACTCAACAACGAGGAGCAGCGTGAGGCAACGCCTTCTACCGTTCAGTCTCCAGAAGAGCAACCTGTATCCTCTCCAGAGGATTCAGACGACGGCAAGATTGTCACCACACAGGAAGAACTCGATGGCTTTATGATTGTCAAGGCTATGGTACGTAAAGTGGTTGATGTTGAGAGAGTGGTTTACCGTGATGCTCAATCATATTTTGCCATCCTGCTCGATGATAACAACCGCAAGCCCATCTGCCGTTTGTACTTCAATAGTAAATCAAAGAAGTATATATCCACCTTTGACAATGAGAAGAAAGAAACAAAACATGAAATTACAAACCTCAACGACATCTTCAACTTTGAAAAGGAGCTGTGTGAGGTAATCAAAGCGTATGACGAGAAATAATAACTAAAACCAAAGTATAATGAAAAGATTTAGACTATTGCTGCTGATGGCATTCGTTGCTTTTACCTGCAGCGCACAGAAACCTCTAAGTTACAGTAAGGTCATTCAAAAAGAAGGAATGACAGCCCAACAATTGTATGAGGCATCTAAGAATTGGTTTGCCCGTACTTTTGTTGACTCTAAAGCCGTAATGAGAGATGCAACCCCAGGAAAAGAACTTACAGGAAAAGGTAAGTTGGTTTTTTCAACCAATATGATGTATTCAAGTATTCAAGGATATATCGGCTACCTTATCGATATACAGTTTAAGGATGGTCGCATGAAATTCACTATGAGCGATTTTCGCCATGAACCTTCCCATGAGGCAAAATATGATAACCACATGGGTGTACTTGTAGATTCGCTCCCCAAAGATCTGAAAGATATAGGTGTCGAGGGAATGAACAGAAAGGCAAGTTATAAGTATTACTTTAAGAATGGGATTCCACTCTGCGAGAAGCAATTTAAAGAACTCAGCGAAAGTCTTGAAGAATTCATTGATAAGCGAGAAGAGTCCAAAGACGATTGGTAATTTTTGCGCTACGCAAAAATAATTATGTATAAATAATCCCCGAAATCCTTGGAGGTCTCGGGGATTATTCATATCTTTGCCCTCGGAAAAGAATAGTTGTAATCAACTCCGTAGGGCGACGGTATTCGCTCTGCCATTCGGCTGGGCTTTTTTATTGCCCAAGGGCAAGCCTTACATGACGGCTGCCTCCTCGTGAATTCTCATGCTCTTCGGAGTATTGCACTATTCTTTTCCAACGGGGAGCGCAGCCGTCACCCGTATCAAGGCGACTGCAAGGAAAAGAATAGTGCAATATGCAACAGACAATCAATTTCGAGATTCAGGCGCAAGCCCGCCCTGCTATCGACGTCCGTGCCACGATACGGCGCAAAATCAAGTCCCTCAACCTTTGGCTCGACCAAAAGAGCGAGTTCTACAGCCGTATCGCCGAGTTCCCCGTAACTCGTCGTTTGGTCATCCGTATCAACCTCGTATCTTTGTGCCTGATTGTGGCGGCCGTTGCCATCGAGCAGCAGCCCATTGTCTCTGTCATCTCTGCCCTCTGCGCAGCCTGTTTGGTCTATCGTGTCAATCACTCAGATAAGAAAGGAGGCAAGGTATGAAACGACCGATGGACAAGGCACTCAATTTCGTCAGCCAAGACACCATCGCAGCTCTCAACGAAATGGTAGGCGATGGCTATATTTTGAAGTATCTCGACACATTGGAGAATATTGAGAACAGGATTTTCTCCGACAGCAACGGCACCTTTGTCGAAGCCACGGGCGAGCCGCGCCCCGGCACATTCGACATGCTGCGCACGCTGCGTGCCCTCAAGGACGATTTGCGAACCCTCAATGCCCTATGCCCTGAAAGCCCTTCAGAGCTCAGCAGTACAGATAATTAATTCTCAGACAATACAGTATGAAACAGAATAACAAACAGGCTTCTCTTCCTTCAGGGAAGAAAGTCCCCATTACCGACATCAGCATCTACATTGCCGCCCTTCAGGCCACATACAGCCCTGCATCAGCACCGGCAGACGCCACCCACTTTTTCTCAACGATGGAAGTAGTCGATGCCATCAGGGATATCGACCCCTCAGCCAAAGTCGGTCCCGAACAGGTATTCCCGGCTTTAGTTCAGGCAGGCTTCAATTTCTGCAACCGTCCCGGCGCACACGGCTTGGAATTCAAATGGATGTTCCGGGAACGATAATATCTTTTTTACCAAGACATCCATTCATTTGGATGTTTGTTTGTCAGGGCACTTCGTCGTGAGACGCAGTGTCCTTTACAAACAGAATAGAAGTATATAATTTTGCCATTGACAAACAAACAAGGAAATGAATGAACAGAATTATCAGACACGCCTCGCTTTTCAGCGGTATTGGCGCACCCGAACTCGCAGCCTTTTGGTTGGGATGGCAAAACGTCTTTCACTGCGAAATCAGCGATTTCTGCAACACAGTCCTCAATTATTGGTATTCTAATTCTATCGGTTATGAAAACATCAAAACAACAGATTTCTCAAAGTGGCAAGGAAGAATTGACATTCTCACAGGAGGCTTTCCCTGTCAACCCTTCAGCTCAGCAGGGCAGCGACTCGGAGCGGATGATGACCGTTATCTCTGGCCGGAGATGCTACGGGCAATCAGGCAGATACAGCCCTCTTTCGTCATTGGTGAGAACGTTGCTGGAATCCTCTCAATGGTACAGCCCTGCGAGGCTGTTAAGGTGGGAAGCACAACCTCTCTCTTCGACGAGAACGACCACATATATAGAAAAAGGCAGCAGTTCGTCGTCGAAACCGTCTGTGCAGACCTTGAGCGTGAAGGATACGCCGTCCAACCGTTCGTTATTCCGGCTTGTGCCGTCGGCGCACCACACAAGAGAGACAGGATTTGGTTCATCGCCCGAAGGAATGTTCCCGCATCTTCTCCTGACTCCCTGCACGAGGGAGTCCTGCGAGGATCCCTCATCGATGAGAGCCAGAGCCATGCGCAACGGATACAGGAACGGAACCAAATACAACAGTCTTTTGAGTCAGGTTGTGTATTCGGATATGCTTCCGACTCCTGTAACTCAAGGACTGAAAATCTGCGAGAACGGCAAGCAGAAATTCTGTCCACAGGAGCTGTTGCCGACGCCACTGGCCGTGGAGATACAGCACGGCAAGAGAGTACGGGAGCTCCGTGCGAAGGGAGGGCAGACAATGGGAAGCCGGAAGAACGGCGAGCAACGTCCGAACGGACTGATGGACTACATGAACTTTCACGGGATGCTGCCAACTCCAAATGCAGCCGAGGCTACGAACTGGGCAACCAGTTACAACCCGAACAGTCAGATGGGGACAGGACTCACGGCTATGGCACTAAACGAAATGCTGCCGACTCCATGCGCTCAGGATTTCAAGAAGCGTGGGAAAAATTCCAAGCAGAAAGGATTGCCGGAAATGTTCAGCAAGACAGACTGGCTGCTGACTCCAATGGCAAGCGACAGCAGAAGGTCTATGATGACGATGGACAATCTGAAAGCACACAGGAAGCCAAAAGCCGAAATGAGCAACCTGGCCGAACAGATTGCCCACAAGATTGGTGGAGGAACTTCCCAACTGTCTCCCCTGTTTGTAGGGGAAATGATGGGCTTCCCTTTGATGTATCTCGTCTTGCCATTCCTTTTATCCAATGGCGAACGGAAGCCATAAAGGCACTCGGCAACTCTATGGTTCCACAGGTCGTGCTCGAACTGTTCAGGGCGATAGAGAATGAAATACTCGGGAAATGACTTGCATTTTAAAATCATAAGTGTTATATTTGCATTGAAACAAACATTAAAATTATGGAACTTTTCTATATCCTTTACGCCGCTCTCCTGACCATACTTGCCCCATTCCTTACCATAGGAACTGGCTGTACCGGTTTTATCTTCTTCTTTGCCCTTTCAATGGGAATACCGGTTGTCGGACCGATAGTCTGGGCCTGGCTATGGTCGCCCGGCAACAAGACGCAGAATGTCTGTCTCACGATAGCCCTGCATATTCTTGCAGCCTGCCTTATCCTTATATGGCTGCTCTCTACTACCTAATTTTTCCCTGTCCTTTCCCACCTCTGTATGTTCTGTTATCTTTGCCTTATGATAACAGAACATTTCATTCGCAATAAATTCATTTCCGAAGCCCTCCACAAAGGCATCCACAAGGTTTACTCCATACAGGAGCAGGTTGTCCGTTCCAACTACCAGTTGCATACCGGCAGGCTTCTCACATCCCTATCTTCCCATAATTTCACATCTTCCTCGCAGGGCTATACTCAAACCTTCTATATTCGCATTCTTCCCTATCTCCGTTTCCTCGATATGGCATACCGGCTCCGAAAGGACCGCATTGCCAAACATCGCCGAGCCAAATTCGCACTCTACAACCGTGTTGTCTGGGGAGTATTGTATCACGAGACTTTCCCCGAAATCACCTACGGGTTCACTGATGAAGTGCGTAAACAGATTGGTAATGACCTAAAAGGCATTTTCAACACAGACATCAAATCCTATTTCAAAGCAGATTAACTATGGCAGGAAAACATCTTTCAGAAGACGAAATCAAATATGTCATTTCGGCAGACTCTTCCAAGGCGCAGCAAGAACTTCATCAGCTCGGAAAGTCCACCGCGGCTCTCCGCCGTGAGGAAAAGGCACGTCGGTCAGCGATGATTGAACTCGAAGCAACAGGAAAAAAGAATTCAGCACAGTATCAACGACTACGTGAAGAATGCAGGGAGTATACAAGGCAAATTAAGGACAATGAGGAAAAGATGAAGAAACTCCGTTCCACTCTTGATGTCAGTGCCATGACTATGGTTCAACTTCGCAAATATGCCAAGGAACTCTCTTCAGAACTCAACAATACATCCAAAGCTGCATCACCTCAAAAGTATGCCGAACTCGAAGCTCGTCTGCAAGGGGTCAATATGCGCATAGAAGACTTGCGCAACGGAGCCGTCAAACTTCGACAGCATTTCAGCAGTATGGAAGCATTAAATGTCATGGCAGGTAATGTTATGACAAAACTTGCAGAACTTGCCGGGAACACATTGAAAAAGTTCGCGGGATTCATCTCCGAGTCTATCTCCAAGAGTGTCGAACTTGCTGAGTCGGCCGACGGCATAACTCACGCTTTCGGGAAAATCGGCAATGAAGAGTATCTCCAGGAACTCCGTGAGGCCACCAAGGGAACGGTCAATGACGTGGAGCTGATGAAGGCCGCCGTCAAGGCAAAAGACTTCCGGATTCCTCTCGAGGATCTCGGGAAGTATCTCTCATTCGCACAGCTCAAGGCGCAGCAGACGGGGCAGTCGCTCGACTATATGGTGGACTCCATCGTTACCGGTCTCGGACGCCAGTCGCCGCAGATTCTCGACAACCTCGGCATTTCTGCTGCCGAAATCAAGGAGCAGACCAAGCAGACGGGCGACTTTATGAAAGCCGTGGCAGGGATAGTGGAGAACAATCTTGCCAAAGCCGGAGAAACCTACATCTCCGCCGCCGACCGTGCAGAACGGCGAACGGTGGAGCTGGAAAATGCGCAGCGTAAGCTCGGCGAAGCCCTGCTGCCGCTGAAAGAGCAGTTTGCAGACGTGTTCGGACAGTTCCAGCTTACAACCATCAAGACCATCAAGTATCTCGTTCAGCACCGAGACACACTGCTGCTGCTCGGCAAGGCAATCGTCCTGCTCATAGCCACCTACGGAGCTTATGTTGCCGGACAGAAACTCGCCCATCTGTGGAGCCTCCGTCTCTTGGCAGTGAGCAAGCTCAAGGCGGCAGCCACAGCCGTGGAGAATACGATGCTTGAGCTCTCCGTTCTGCGCCACGCCGTACTGAACAAGACGATGAAGACCTCCATCGCCCTTCAGAAGGCGTTCAACGTGGTCCTCAAGCTCTCCCCCTGGGGACTGGTGCTCGGCGCGATAACCCTCGTGGTGGGCGCACTGCTGCTGTTCAGGAAACGCACCGATGCCGCCACAGCTGCACAGAAAACCCTCAATTCCATTCACGAGGAAGCTATTCGCAAGGTAGAGGTGGAGCGTGTAAAGATAGAAATGCTTACACGGCGTATTCACGACAACTCCCTTTCCCTTGGCGAACGCCACGACGCCATATCCGCCCTGCAGAAGATAGTGCCCGACTATACAGCCAAACTTTCCAGAGAAGGGAAGGTTTACGAAGAGAACACCGGTGCACTAAAAAAATACCTCAATGCACTCAAGGAAAAAGCCTTGCTCGAAGGAGCGAAGGGTACAATCGCCAAACTGTCAGGGCAGAAAGCCGAACTGATGGCTGAACAGACCGTCAGGCAGCAGGAACTGGACAAGCTCAAAGAAGAACAGAAACAATTCGTAAGGCAGAATGCCGGCCGGCCGCAGACTTCCGGAGGCTCCGCTGCCCCGGGCGCAGTCAATGCCGCTATGAGCTATTCCGCCAATGTATCAGCACTATCGAAAAAAATCAAGAATATCGACGATAAGATAAAGACGGTAGATGTTTCCTTGGAAGCCATCGACAAAGCGTTCGGAAAGCAGCTTGCCGAGGATGAACTTTCCACAGGGAAAGGCAACTCAACTCCGCCGAGAGCTTCCACCGGTGGAGGTGGAACCAAATCAAAGTCCACCTCCACAGGCAGCACCCCCGATCCCGACGACACTTTCACAAAGAACTTCGCCGCCGCACGGCAGAAGGAGATAGACAATGCCGATGCCGCCTATCAACAGGATACAAACAATCTGAACACATCGCTTGCCCGAAAGAAAATATCCCAAGAGCAGTACGACATCTACACCTCAGCCCTCGCCACCCGGCACACCACCAACCTGCTTGCCATAGAGCAGAAGTATCAGGAACAATCCAGACAGGCGGCCATCAAGGACGCTGAAAAGAAACAGCAGCTGCAGGACACCCAGGACAGGAACGTGGAACAGGCCGAGCAGAGGCTCACCGAGACACAGATTGCCGCACAGCAGAAATATCAGGACTCCATACAGCAGGTAGCGGAACAGGGAAAAGTTGCCCGAACGCTCACGCTCGAAGAGGAACGCGATGCCAAGCTCGCCGTGCTTGAGGGATATTACCTGACGGCTCTCGAATGGGCACGGCAGAACGGCGAGGACACCACGGCCGTGGAGCGTGCCTATCAGGAGGCACGCCTTAACATCGCTGATGAGTATGCCGGCAAGCAGTTGGAGCAAATCAGGGAACTTGAAAGGCAGAAGGCACAGGCGCGGCAGAGTTTCGGACTTGACACTTTTGATGAGCAGGTTAAACAACAGATGCAGCAACGCCGTGAAGCCTACGACAGAGGACTGCTCACGGAACAGGAGTATCTGCAATCCATTGAGATTCTCAACCAACAGGCCGAGGAGCATCTGCTCCAGCTCCGTCAGCAGTACGGACTGGTTTCCCAACAGGAACTCTACAATGCCGAACTCGACCAGCTCAAGCTGCACCTGCAGAATAAGGAATTGTCGGAAGAAGAATACGAGGAAGCCGTCAAGAACCTCAAGATTTCCAAGATGAAGGAGTCCTTCGACTACTTTTCCAATCTTTCCGGAAATGCGGCGCAGGCTCTCCAAGATGCAGAGACAGCCAATGTCGAGGCAAAATATGATGCCGAAATAGAGGCTGCCCGCAATGCGGGGAAGGACACCACGGAATTGGAGAAGAAGAAAGCCGATGATAAACTGAAGATACAGAAGAAGTACGCCGACGTGAACTTCGCCATCAAGGCTTCCCAGATTATAGCTGACACGGCGACCTCCATAATGAGGGCATATTCCGACCTCGGCCCCATCGCAGGTTCCGCGGCGGCAGCTCTGATGGGAGTTACGGGGGTGGCACAGCTCGCCGCCGCCAATGCCGAACGACAGAAGGTGAAGAAGATGACGCTCAACGGCACGGGTGGCAGCCCTTCTGCCTCCGGCACCCGCGTCGCCACCGGCCTTGAGTCCGGAGGATACATTGACGTGGAGCGGGAACAGGACGGCAGGCGATTCAATGCGACATACGACCCGATGAAGCGCGGCTTCGTGGACAAGCCCACCGTAATCGTGGGCGAGGGAGGATTCGGACGCAGCCGTGAGTGGGTGGCAAGCAATGCCGCCGTGGAGAACCCCACCGTCGCCCCCATCATCGACATCATAGACCGTGCACAGCGCACAGGCAGCATCCGGACACTTGATATGAACAAGATAATGCTGAGATATCAGGGCAGGGCTGCGGGAGGTTTCATCGGCAGGCAGCCGTCATCTGCCGACGCCGTCAATTCCGGCCGTTCCGTTCCCTCTGCCCATCCGGCACCCGACAATCATCTCATAGACAAACTCTACAACCTGCTCGACAGGATTGCCAGCGAGGGAATCCCCGCAAGCGTGGCACTCACAGAACTGGAACAGAAGCAGCAGCTGCGCGACCAGGCACGGAGATTCGGGAGCAAGGGATGAAGTTTCAGGAGTGAGGGGGAGTTAAGGGAGTCAGGAGGAGTTAAAGGAGTTAAAGACAACGGCTCGGATGGTACGGTCTTTCCCATCTCCCGTTTCCCATCTCCCGTTATCCATTTCACATTAATCACATTACCTATTATGAAAATTACCAACTTGGACAAGGGCGAGGCCTACAACCTCAAGCCCGGCACAAAGATAGAAGTAGAGCGCACCAATCCGTTCTTCAACGACTATGGGGAACAGACCGTGCCTCTCGAGCTCCCGGCATCCGAGCACAACCGCCGGCTGTTGGGATTTCCCGGCTCCTTCGGCAGCCGTGTCAAGATGAAGCCGATGAGCGTGAGCATTCAGGACGGCGACTATTTCGCCACCTGCAGGCAGATCGTACTCTCGGCTCAGTATAACGGCAGCATCGCCACCTCCTTCTACATCAACGACGGCTCATTCTATTCCCGGATACAGAACGTCAGGCTCAAGGACGTCTTCCGGGATGAATTTATTCCAGGAGTGAGCACCGTGGAGGAGGGTATAGACTTCTGCCGGAGGCTGAGAGCCAACACCGACGACAAATTCGGGATATTCCCCGTGCTCCTCGCCGACGATTCGGGAATGGACACCGGCTACAACTACAAGGTGCTGAACGCCTACGGAAGGCAGCGCACACTGACGCTCGATGACATACTCGTCTGGAGGAACAACCGGTACGAACTCGTGGAAAATCCACAGGGTGCCGCCTTCATACCCGACGAAGACGGAACAGGATGCGACTTCTACAACGCCACGGAGCGCACCGAGTATGTAAACCAGATTCCCATCACGCTCGGCAAAGGCTATTATATCTCGCCTTTCATACGCACCAATTATCTGCTCCGCAGAATTTTCTCCCACTTCGGCTATACACTTTCTGAAAATTTCTTCGACCGGACGGAACCCTTCAGCAAGATGGTTGTCGTGAACAATGTCATCGACGTTCTGGTAAACGGAAAGATAAGGCTTTCCGACCTTGTCCCCAACGGCACCTGCGCCGATTTCCTCGCAGTGTTCAGGAAGAAGTTCTGCTGCGAGTTCACGGCAGACGAGGGAAACCGGACGGTGGAAATCGTATTCCTCAGAGATGCCATATCGGCCAAGCCCCGTGAGGACCTCACGCACTCAATGGTGGAGGAGCCCGTCATCACCTATAAGTCCGAGAAGGACTATCAGCGCATTGTCATAGGGTCTTCTGAAAAAGTAGACTCAGACACAGAGGGATCCTATGAGGATATTGCCGAGATGGCAAAGGCCAATCCACAGGCCTACTTCGACCCCGTGGAGGGCATTTTCATAAAGGATGGATTCTCAGGCGACTTCCTTGTCAAGACCAAGATAGGAACTTCCTCCCAGGATTACAACACGGGCGAAGAACTCGAGCCGAGGGAGATAAAAGTCCCCGACCTCATTCCCGAGTTCCGCGCCCTCGAGTTCGCCGAGAACGTGAACGGCACAAAGTCTGTGAGACGCTTCGGACGCTATCCGTACATCGGCAGCTACACATCACTCAACTCCAAGATGCTCATCACGGGCAAGGACAATGAGGAAGTGTCAGAATCGGCACGGAAACAGCCGTGCGTCCTGGCTTTCACATACCTTTCCGACGGCAGGCCCGAAGGAACCATATCACCCTATGACATCCACAAGACCATCCCCTCCAAGAGCGCGGAAGACTACCGATGGCCCCATCCCCGGATCTTTGACTACGCCCTCTACTACAACGGCAGATACGGTATATTCGAGAAATTCTACAGAGACTTCGACCATCTGCTGCGCAATTCCTTCCACGATGCCAAGGTAAAGCTGCTGCTCAGTCAGCATCAGAAAAAGAGCATACCCGCCACGGCGAAGGTCATCATCCGGAACACGGCCTTCTTCCTGGACAAACTCAAGTTCTCCCTCGGCGAGGAGAACGCCCCCGTGGAGTCGCAGCTGCGCACCGTAGCACCGATGGAGCCGGTATCGGATGCACCGTCGCTTGCAGACCTGCTCCCCGCCTCCTCCTCCAAGTGCAGATGGGTGGGAAAACAGAGACAGACCGAGGTAAGCAGGGATGAATGGCTCAACTCGGGGACGGACAAGGACCGTACTTTCGTCACCGTCTATCCTCCTGTGCCTACGGAGGCTATGCTCGGCGAAAAGTTCGGATATCAGAAGTCATACACCGAGCAGCAGCTGCGGCACGGCTCGTTCTGGCGGCACGGGAAATGGAAATGGACAAAGACAGAAGTATGGCTCGAATGCGTGAGGTAAAGGAGGTAAAGGAGTCAGGGGAAGTTAAGGGACAATACTTCCGTGAAATGGGGAATGGGAAACGGGAGATGGGGAATGGGGAACGGGAGATGGGAAACGGCAGATGGAAAAGCCCGTGCCATTCGAGCCGTTGTCCTTAACTCCCTTAACTCCCTTAACTCCCCCTAACTCCTTTAATTCCCCAAAATCCCCCTCTCCCTGTCCTTTGCAATTCCCCTCTTTTCTTCTACTTTTGCTGAAAAACAGAAGCGTCAATGAACATCATTCAGAAGCCCGACACCTTCTCCCTGCTCGGCAACCTCAACCACTTCATTGTCTCAGCCGGCAGGGAAGTGAGTTTCGTCCTGAAGGAAGCCGGAACGGACACTCCCATCGTGAAGCACATCTATGAGCCGGGACGAGACTCGCTCGTGGAGGTAAACATTGAGAGTTTCATTCTCCCCCTGCTCTCCGTCGAACTCAAGGACACGGACAATGTCTATCCACAGCTGAACCTCAAGAAGACTTTCAAGGTATCATTCAGAGAAAAAGACACCTCTGAAATGCTTGAGCACACATTTACCGTGCTCCGTGCAGGCGTGAGCAACCTGGCCGACTCGGCACGGAACTTTCTCCGTGCAAACTTTCTCACTTGGCAGCCCACCGTGAAGCCTGTAACCTATCATACACCTGAGTTCCTGACCTACTATGCAGAACAGGACTCAGTATGCAGGCTGAAGACGTATGTGGGCAAGGAGGGAAAATATCAGGAGGAAACCATTACGCTTGCCGTTCTTGCCGGAGACACGGCGTGGACTATCCCGATGCAGTATGCGCATATCGCAGCGAGGATGAAGAAACTGCCGTCATACTACGACGTGTGGATAGAAACCCCGGAAGGGCACAGGCTTACCTACGTGCAGAGATACGTGGCCACCGACATACGGAGCGAGCAGGAACAGTGGATTGTCTTCGAGAACTCACTGGGCGGAATCGACACTTTCCGTGCCTACGGCGATCTGGAAAGCACGGCAAAGCACACCCACAACACGGCACTGATCGAGGGTACCGCAGAGGAATACCGCGTGGACACGGAACGGGAATACAGAAAGAACACAGGCCTGCTCGATGACAGGGAACGCCGTTGGCTCCTCGACTTCTTCCCCTCCCTCGGCAAGTACGTCTGCGAGGACGGTGCCCTGCGGCGGATCATCCTCGTAGAGAGCGATGTCTCGTTTCAGGCAAGGGAGCTGCCATCGAGCTACACCTTTACCTACAAGTATGCCACTGCCTGTCCGTACCTGAACCTGAAGCGTACAGACATAGACTGCAGTCAGCTCAGGATAGAAGTTCCCGACTCGGCAACTTTTACAGTAGCCCCCCGCCTTGTTGAGTTCGACAGGATACAGCTGAGCGAGGGGGCTTTGTTTCCGGTGCAGAGTCCTTACTCCGACAGGTGGCAGACCACCACGATGGGCGCAGTCCTCGCCTTCATTTCCGAGCAGATCACAGCCGCATACAAGGATGACGGAGGCATAGGACACAGGCATCACAACCTGAAACTGCTCGAGCGAATTTCAGCCGCGGGCAGATACATACTTCTCAACAGCGAGAAAATCAGCGCGGGCTATGCGGACCTTGCAGAGGCGGCCGAGAAACTCTCCGAGAAGAGCACCGAATGGAGGAAGATTCTGCGCAAGGATGTACCCGACACGGCTCACGGAAAGATAACCTTTGAGGAGGGCATCAGCACGGACAGCATCAAGGATGAATCCTTCGTGCCGGGAATACAGGGAAAGGGATTGGGAATATGGATTGATGAACACGGACGAAGCCACGTCGAGACCGATATCCTCCTGGCACGGGTAAAGCAGGTTGCAGCATCGCTCGAACTTCACGAGCTTTCCTATGTCGGAGGCAACTTCGTGCTCTCGCCCGCAGGGGGACAGGTGGCGGAAGTAGTGCCCGTGGACAGCGGGGGACGGCCGGTCGGCAACGACGTGAAACCATATTCCTACCGGTGCTATCTGACGGCTGACGACGGGACGAGACGCACCGGCACAAGATTCAGGCCCGGCGACCAGGCCCGCTGCCAGACCTTCAACCTTGAGGGAAGGAAGAATGCGTTCGGAATCTATGAGAATGTGGAGAACAGATACTACTGGCGACTGGTAACAGGAGCGGGCAGCGAGATTATCGACGGGAAAAAGAAGGACTACGCCGACCTCTCGGCCGAACTGTTCGTTCAGCTCGAATACAGGGGAGTAAAGTTCGACTGCATAGGCTATGACAACAGTGTGGAGAACGACATTCCCGCCCCCGGCGACAAGATTGTGCAGGAAGGCTCGCAGACCGACCCCGACCGTCGGAGCATCATAGCCCTGATGACCTCCGACACTCCGGGAATCTACTTCTACGACGGCATCAGCGACTACGACCTCGCCTCCCATATCGTTCACGAACTCTCCACACGCAGGGTGGAACTCAACTCGGAACGGTTCGCCCTCAAGACCTATTCCGGAGCCATAACCCCGATGGTGGCCTACCTCGGCGATTGGCAGCCCGACGGACGGTACGGGCACTACGACAGCGTTACCCACGACGGCTCCACGTGGCTCTGCACCGTCCCAAAGGGACAGTTCGCAACTGAGGAGCCGTCGGAAAGCAGTAGCCAGTGGAAACGGCAGGTGGCAAGGGGCGAGAGTCCGGTGTCCGTCCAAATATCGGGAGGCAACATCATCCGCAACGGACAGGGATCGACAACGCTCACGGCATACGTGTGGAAAGGCAACGAGGACATAACGGAAAGGTTCAAGCCCGGGGACTTCTCGTGGACAAGGGACAGCGGCAACCCGGAGTACGACACGGAATGGAACAGACGGCACAGGGGATTCGGACGGACGCTTACCGTGAGCGCGCAGGACGTTTTCAAGCGTGCCACGTTCGACTGCATACTCACGATGTGAGATGGGAAACGGGAAATGGGAAATGTGAAATGGGAAAACTCTCACATCCAACATCTCACATCCAACATCTCACATTTAAAATCTCACATTTAAAATTATAAAGCAATGGCAACAACAGCAAGAAATCAAATCACGATCGTGGACCTCAACGACGCCAAGTCCGTGCAGGTCTACTTCACGGCGTCGCAGGGGTTCTCGCAGCACTACAACCCCGACACCCACAAGTTCAGCCCGGCGTACCCGTCGGCGAACAACGTCATAACCCCGAGGGTGTACGAGACGGGCGACCCCAACGACCATCTGGCGCGCTGTACGAACGTGAGGTACACCATCAACGGCACGGCCTTCACGGCGTCGAACTCCAACACCTCATACGTGGTCGGGGCGGACGGCAGGCTGACCGTCAAGGTAAACCTCACGGGCAACCTCAACGTAACCTTCGAAGCCGACTACGCCGACGAGGACAACATCGTCTCCAAGATCGGAGGCTCGTTCACGGTCGTGCGCAACGAGTCATCGGGCGCACTCTTCCAAGTGGTGCTCACCTGCCCCAAGGGCAACATCTTCGACAAGTCCGTAGCGGGCGACCTCACGGTAAAGGCGCAGGCCGTGCGCGGGGGAACGCCCGACACTACCAACGTGAGCTATGCGTGGACGCAGTTCGACATCAGGACAGGTGTGTGGAAGCCAGTGGCGTCGGGACGCTCCAACGGGGCGGTTCTCACCGTGAAGCCCGACGACGTGCTCAACTTTCAGACCTTCAAGTGCGTGGCCACCGACGCCGGGGGCAGCGACGCGGCGGCGACGGCGGAGGAGATCGTTACCTTCCAGGACCTCACCGACCCCTACGTGCTCGAACTCTACTGCCCCACGGGCGACAAGATAGTGAACGGCACTGGCTCCACCACCGTAAACGCCCGCGTATGGCAGGGAGGAACGAAGGTGGAGGACGAGGCAACGCCCGAGCCGAGCCGTAAGTTCACCTACGCGTGGACGAAGCTCGACGCCTCCGGAAAGCCCTCCAACTTCAACGGAACCACGTCGCCCTCCAAGGCCGGCAACCCCCTCACCGTGGGGGCGGCCGACATCAGCGGCAAGGCCACCTTCGTGTGCGAGATAACGAAGAAGTAAGAAGGGACGGGAAATGGGAAAGTTTTCCACATCTTCCATTTCCCCTCTCACATTTCACATCAATATGATACTTGCAAGAGGACAGATAACAATCACTTCGATACACGACGGCAGGGACGGGAAATCTTCTGCCGTGAGGAAACTCGACACGCACGTCCGTAAATATGACAGTGCGAAATGGGAAGTCTATGCACAGTCCGGGCGCAGGGAAACATGGAACGCCATCGCCAACGTCAGGGATTTCAACACTGGAGACACGGCCTATCTCGAAGGCATTGTAACCGACAGGGGAAACGCTGAATGTATGCTGTTTGGTGAAGTGGTGGGGAAAAACGGAAGCGACATCACGCTGAAAACGACGGCTTTCATAAAAGACGGAAACAACGGCACGGACGCCTACTCCGTGGACCTCACTCCCTCGGAAATAGTCTTCGAGACCGACATCAACGGCACAGCCGTCAATCCGAGTGGGAAGCCCGCCGCGCTCACGGTGCGCAGAGGCTCGTCCGTAATCCAGCCCACGTCCGTGAGCATCACACGCCTCGAGGGCTGCACGGCGCGCTTCGAGAGCGGAAAGGTCATCATAACCACCCTCGCCCGGAGGGACGGGATGTCCGTCCCCACCGGCTACGTGAACCTCCGTGTCACCGCGGATGGAAACACCTTCGAGAAGCAGCTCGTCTTCACGGTCAATACGCAGGCCGTGCTCACAAGCATCACGGCCGAGAACGGGCAGATACGGCAGCGCGTGGAAAAGGTTGAGAGCGAGAATGCGTCCCTCACCACCTCCGTGAGCCAGATCCGTCAGCAGGCCGACAGGATTTCCCTTGAGCTTACGCAGCGCAGGTTCTCGGGCATCAACCTGCTCAAGGGGGCGGGGCTGAGAAGCGAGAACCTCACCATCGAGACCGACACGACGACCATCTGGGGAGGAACGCTGAGCGAGAAGAGAATCGAACTGACCGCCGGCTATCGCTGCGCCTATATCAAGGCGGCAGGGCATACGGCTGACACGCAAGGCGGACTTTTCTTCGTCGGCCGCATCAACGGCAGGGGCGTCTACACCCTGTCCTTCCGCGCCCAGCTCGCCACCACTCCCGACAGGGGGATGAAAATCAACGCCTGCCTGAACAAGACGATGAACACCCGCGTGCAATGGCTGCCCGAGCAGGCATTCGTGCTGTTATCCAATTCTGAATGGAATCAATACACATTCCAGATAGAAGTGCCCGAAACCACTTGCCCATATCTTGAGATTTCCATCCGGCTCGTGCGCAACGGAGAGGTCAGGGTCAAGGACATCCAGCTCGAGGAAGGCACCGTGGCCACGGCGTGGAAAGACCCCGACACGAAGGAGGCACTCAAAAATGCGGGTCTTCACATTGATCTGGAGAAATTCATAGCCACCACCGACAACTTCGTAATACGGAACTCAAAGGGAGAGGAAAACCTTCTCGTGGATGAGCACGGAATGGTAAACGCGAAGCTCATCAAGGCACGGACGCTCGAGACCCTCAATCAGGGACGCGGCTCCGTACGCGCCGAGAACGGCGTCCTCGAGGTGCTCAACCCACAGGGAAAGGTGAACATAAGGTTCGGACTCGTGAACGGTCTCGTCGTGCTCGCCTACTACGACAACTCCGGAAAGCTCCTCTACACCCTCGGACCCGACGGGATGAGCGCGAGGGACATCACCGAGGAGAAGTTCCTCGAGAAGTCCTTCGCCGAGATAAACCCTACGATCTATCCTGTCGCCAAGATGGAGGACATCGTGTCGAACGGCAGCCTGATGCGTGCGCTCTTTGCCCGGAAGGGCAGCCACACCGGCAACGCCCTCAGGGACGTGATACTCTACCAGTACACTGCCGGAAGGGTGGGCAACGAGGTTGTGAGGGGACTCTGGGCAGATACTCCGTCGCAGGCACTCGGGGCGAACGGCAGGTACTTCCCGAGGATAGGCAACGTCGCATCGACGCCCTACGCGAGGGGATTCTTCGCCGAGGAAAGCTACGCCATGGAATTGATAGGCGCAGTGCCGCAGGATTACAGCAGATACGAGAGATACTACGCCGTCAAGGTAAACTTCAACCAAGGCTCCTTCAAGCGGAGGATACTCGTGCTGCTCGACGGACTGCCAGCAACGGTCGAAGTATATTCAAACACGATTTATTAAACGGGAAACGGGAAACGGGAAATGGGAAAACTCTCCCATCTAACATCTTCCATCTCCCATTTACCATCTCCCATTTACCATCTCCCATTTACCATCTCCCATTTACCATCTCCCATTTACCATCTCCCATTTACCATCTCCCATTTACCATCTCCCATCTTCCATTTAACATCTTTAAAACAACAAGCAATATGAAACAGTACAGAAAACAGGACGGAACAGTCTACGACGGTCTTCCCATACAGTTCGCCGGAATGACCATCGCCAACCCGACCGAGGAGATGCTCCTCCGTGCGGGCTACGAGGAGTACATCCCAGAGATCTACGTGCCCGTGGCCGAGGAACCCACGGCAGCCGAGGTGCTCGAGGCAGTAAAGAAGCACATCAGGACGGACGCCATCAGCGACGGGGATGCCGTTAAAATCGCAGCCGTCTTCCCGACGTGGAAGTCGAGGATAGGACGGCAGGTGAAGACGGGCGAGAGACTCTGGTTCAACGGCTGCCTCTATAAGGTAATGCGGGACCATACCGTGGCTGAGGAGCGGCAGCCGAGTATCTACACCCTCCAGCTTTACGATCAAGTGGGGACTCACGACAGGGGAAGGAATTCCTCCGATGCGATAGAGTTCCAGTACGGAATGGCTCTCGTGCAGGGACGCTACTACAAGGACGACGGACAGATCTACCTCTGCACGATGTCCCTGCCCAACTGCACGTGGGACTTGAAGCATCTCGTGGGCAGGTTCGTGGAGACCGTGGTAAGCGGCTCTGAAAATGGCACTGTAAACCCTGAAAATGGCACTGATACCTCGTCAGGGAAGAACCCAGAGACGTCCGGTGAGGAAGCAGTGACGAAGTTCATCACGGGAATGAAGCTCGTAAAGGGCAGAATCTACGAGCAGACGGGCGTGAAGTACCACTGCATCCGTGACCTGTCCAACTGCATGTGGGACTTGAGACACCTCGTAGGAGAATACGTGGAGAAGATTCAAGGACAGTGATTGTAGGAAAGATGGAAGATAGGAAGGCTTTATTTCCCATCTCCCATCTTGAAAAGTCAAAGTATCCCCTTATAATTCAGAATCATCTGATTGGCATTCTGAATATCCTTCGGGGTATATATATCCGTTATAAGGATTGACGAGTGGCGTGCCTGGTCTCTTACACTGAGAACATCGGTGTTTGCACGGAGCATATTCGTGATACCCGTATCTTTCAGACTGTAGAACTTGTAACGGTCAGTAAGGTTCAAATTCTTCCGGATATAATGATGCCAGTAATCCCTGAATGACTTTTCACTTCTTCGCTCAGGACCGGGCATAAAGTTGCTGCTGAATATATAGTAATTCCCGGGATTGTCGAATATTCTCAGGTCTATCATCAATTTCAGCACGTGGTCGGGAACCGTCAGGAGCGCATCATTGTGGTTTTTCGTGTTCGAACCGTGCAGGAACAGTGTTTTTTTCTTGATACTGAAATCTCCGACTCTGAGATAACTCATTTCCTTCGGTCGCACAAACAGGTAATGGAGAATGTAGCATGCCAGCAGGTAATGCCTGTTATGCTCAGTCAGCCATCTTTTCAACTCTGCAAGGACATCATTGGGAATCACGTCCCGGTTCTTGAGTTCTCCCCTGTACCGGACAACCGAATAACCCTCTGTTGGATTCCTTGAGATATAACCCCGCTCAAGCAGATATTTACAAAATGTTTTAAGCCAGGACAGATAATTGTTCCTCGTCCGTATGGTATTGTTCCGGTCAATGAAGACATAATCCAGGAACCGCCCTATCATATGCCTGTCAAACTGGTAGGTATAGAACAGGTTGATTCCCTGAGTATCCTTCCACTCCTTCAGCACTTTCATTCTGCTTAGATAGGAAATGACGGATTCCTCGCGCATATTGCCCTCTCTCAACAGCTTGAACAGATATTCCCCATACTTGCCGCAGACTTCGTCAAAAGAAGCATATTCAAGGGGCTGCATCATTTCCACCCACGGATTCCATCCCTGCATCAGCTTCTCTGTAAGTCTCTTGATGAGAGCTTCTCCGTACTTCTGTTGGTTACGCTTACCCTTGATGTGGTCAAGCATGATCTTCTTGATATGGAATTTTCCCCTTGACGGGTCAAAGGCCGAAAAGGAAACATAACACTCCGAGGCTTGATGAAACCTCGGAGTTTTCCAACCGATGATCTCATCGATTGCCGTCTGTCTGTTCTGAAAAGAAAAATTTTTTTTAGACATTTCAATTTTTTGAGTGAAATGCCCTGTTGAACTATTTTTATGAGAAAACAGGGGTTCGCCGATTTTCCGCCGACTTCAACACCCCCGACAAAGCAAAAGGAACTGAATATCAGCTCCTTTTGTTCCTAAATGTCGGGATGAGGCGACTCGAACGCCCGACCACTGGTCCCCCAGACCAGCATTCTAACCTACTGAACTACATCCCGATTTCCTTAAGCGATGCAAAAATAGTTATTTTTTGAGAGATTAGCAAACTTTTAAAGTAGTTTTTCCTCTATCATAAGTTAATTTAGTATTTTTGTATGATAGAAGTTTTAGGCAAAATCTGTCGTGGATGGATGATATTTACCCCAAATAGATACACGGCAACACGAAAAAATAATAGCACGGATTTTGCAATCACACTTTCAGAACGGAATAACTAACGGATATTTGCTGCACGGGATGGAAACCTGTCGGCAATACAAATTAAACAAATAAGGATGCACTACATTATCAAAGCACCATCGCATATAGATTCGAGGATAACATTGCCTGCCTCAAAAAGTATCAGCAACAGGGCACTGATTATTCAGGCACTGACAGGAGGACAGTTGTTTCCCGTCAATCTTTCCGACTGCGACGACACCGAAGTTATCATCAGCGCATTGAAGAACAATCCTGAAACTATCAACCTCAAGGCTTCAGGCACGGCTATGCGCTTTATGACAGCCTATCTCAGTGTTACGGAAGGCGAACACATACTTACCGGAACAGAAAGAATGCGCCATCGGCCTATCAAAATTCTTGTGGATGCACTGCGATTTCTGGGTGCGGAGATAGAATATATGGGCGAGGAGGGCTTCCCTCCATTGAGGATTCGCGGAAAAGAACTTGAAGGTGGAAATCTTGAAATATCAGGAAGTGTCAGTTCGCAATACATTTCGGCATTGCTGATGATTGCTCCTGTTCTTAAGAAAGGACTGAAATTGAAGTTGCTCGGCGAGATTATTTCCCGACCATACATCGACCTTACTCTGCACTTGATGCACCAATACGGTGTGGAAGTGGATTGGACGGATGTAGACACAATAACGATAGCTCCTCAGAAATACAAGGAATGTAATTACGTGGTGGAAAACGATTGGACAGCATCGAGTTATTGGTATGAAATACTGACGTTATTGCAGGATGGCGAGTCGAAAATAGTTTTTCCGGGATTGTTGAACGGCTCTCGGCAGGGCGATTCTGCCGTTAAGTACATTTTCTCATTGCTGGGCATCAAGACGACGCACGCCGTACAAGACAAATTGGCAGACGTAACACTGGTGGCGAAACGCCGTATGCTGACAAAACTTGAATACGATTTTTCCTATCAACCCGACCTCGCACAGACGCTGATAGCATTGTGTCCGATACTCAACATTCCATTCAAGTTCACGGGTTTGTCTACCTTGAAAATCAAAGAGACCGACCGAATTACTGCAATGAAAAATGAAATGGCAAAGTTGGGCTATGTAATCTATGACGAGAACGATTCCGAAATGAGTTGGGACGGAGAACGCTGCGAGCCTCTCGCCAATCCCATTATCGAAACCTACGAAGACCACAGAATGGCAATGTCGTTTGCTCCGTTGGCTGTCAGCCTTGGAGAAATCAGAATAAACAATCCTCAGGTAGTGTCGAAATCCTATCCGCACTTCTGGGATGAATTGCAACGTGTAGGGTTCAGGATAGAAGCGAAAGAGTAGGAGAGAAGTGAAAGAATAAAAAGTATTTCTTGAGTTCGGAATAGGCAATTTGTAATTGTCCGAAGAATGGCGAGCAATCTTCGCACATTTGCCTTGCATTCTTGCGAAGAATGGAATGCAATCTTCGCACGTTTGAAAACAAAGAGTTTATTAGTTGATTATCAGGCGTTTACAACTCAATGGATAAATAAGATGTTGTATCTTATTGCAATGCCTGTCTGCTGCCTGAATTAAAGCGCGCGACAAGGAAAATTTCCTTTTCCCGATGCTTGATTTCTGCATATTGTTTGCAGATTTCGATGTTTTTTCGGAACTTTGTAACGAAGTTGTACACGCTGATGGAACGCCATTCCCACAGAATGCGAACTGCCAAATGGGCGAGACTCAACGGTATGCTCAGTACTTCTGTTACCAATGTTTCATAAATTAAATTCAACCAATCGGTACAATCAGTACCGGAAGGTATAAACTAAGGAATTATAGATGAATATTATCATTATCGGCATTCTGGCTATCGCAGCATTATGCGCAATCGTTGGTCTTGCCACGTTCATAAGCAGGCGCAACAGCACGGAGCCTGACGTGATAGTTCACGCCTCGGGCGACTGCAACACCTGTTCGGGAATAGACGAGAGTTGCGAGCAGACGTGTATGATGGTGGCCGCTACAAAGGAAATTGAATACTTCGACGACGAAGAACTCGACCGTTTTCAAGGCAGAGACGCATCGGATTATACGGATGAGGAGGCCGACGAGTTTTCCGAAGTTCTCTATACGATGCGTCCCGAAGAGGCAAAAGGGTGGAACAGAAGTCTCATTCTCCGCGGCATAAACGTGCCCAATCAGATGAAAGACGAACTCATTGCAATGATAGAGGGCTGATTGCAAGGCAACTTCTTACAGGAAAAGACAATAAAACATAGCCTTTTTGAGTTAATTATACGTGAAATATAGATATTCAAAATATATCCCCATTCTGTTTTTGGCGGTGTTGGCAGCGATTGTTGCAGGATGCTCCACCAAGAACAATACTGCGCAGTCGCGTTGGTGGCATTCGTTCAATGCGAAATACAACACCTATTATAATGGTGCGCAGGCCTATATTGACGGTTCTCTGGAAAAGGAAAACGGCAACAAGGACAACTTTACCGAAATGATTCCACTCTATACTGTCGGCAACAAGAGCAGCAGAGAGCTTGGATTGGCCAACTTCGACCGTGCCATTGAAAAGGCGGAGAAAGCCATTGCACGCCACAGTATCAAGCGCAGGCCTGAATGGAACAAGAACCGGAAAAAGACCGAAAGAGACATAGAGTGGCTTTCGCGCCGTGAATACAATCCGTTCCTGTGGAAGGCGTGGATGCTGATGGGACGTTCGCAGTTCTATAAAGGAGCGTTCGACGAGGCTGCCACTACCTTTGCCTATATGAGCCGCCTTTACAAAGGGCAGCCTGCCATCTACGGCAAGGCGCGTGCGTGGTTGGCAAAGGCTTATGTCGAAGAAGGATGGCTTTACGATGCAGAGGATGTAATCCGGAATATGCAGCGCGACTCTATGGACTGGCGTGCCGTGAAGGAATGGGACTATACTTTTGCCGACTACTATATCCATACGGGCGAGTTGGAAAAGGCTGTTCCCTATCTTCGCAAGGTCATAAAGCACGAAATGCGCCGTAAGCAGAAAGCCCGCGAATGGTATCTGATGGGGCAGATTCAGGCAGCTCTCGGCAATAAGGAGGCTGCCTACAACGCATTCCGGCACGTTATCCGTTCCAACCCTCCCTACGAACTTGAATTTAATGCACGGATTGCAGCCACGGAAGTCATGGCTGAAGGCCAGTCCAAGCAAATGATAACCCGATTGAAGCGTATGGCAGCGTCGGACAACAACAAGGAGTATCTCGATCAGGTGTACTACGCTATGGGCAACATCTATCTTGCCGAGAAAGATACGATGAATGCCATCAGCGCATACGAGCAGGGCAACAAAAAAGCAACGAGAAGTGGGGTAGAGAAGGGCGTGCTGTTGCTCCATCTCGGCGATCTGTATTGGGCAAAGGAGAAATTCGGCGATGCCCGCAGATGCTATAATGAAGCATTGGGATTGCTGGACAAGGACAGGAAAGACTATGAACAGTTGTCTGACCGGTCGAAAATCCTCGACGAACTTGCACCTTACACGGATGCCGTTCAGCTTCAGGATTCACTTCAGTATCTTGCAAAATGTTCCGAAGAGGAGCGTCTTGCGGCCATTGACCGTGTTATCGACGAACTGAAAAAGAAGGAAAAGGAAGAGCGCGATCGGTTGGCCGAACAGGAAGCAGCGCAGCAGCAATCTGCCAACGAGGGTATCGGTACCAACAATAATGCCAACGGCAGACCACCGCAAATAGGCAATCAGAAGCAGGAATCCACGTGGTATTTCTACAATCCTATGGCTGTTCAGCAGGGTAAGGCCAGTTTCCAACGCCTTTGGGGTAAGCGCGAGAATGTGGATAACTGGCAGCGTGCGAATAAAACTGTTGTGGGCAACATTGGTTCTGACTTCAACTACGCAGAAATGACCGATGAACAGCGGGACTCTATAATGCGTGAAGAGGCAAGGCTCGATTCGATTAAGAATCTTACAGACTCTGCTCAGAACGATCCACACAAGCGTGAGTACTATCTGGCGCAGATACCATTCACACCAGAGCAAATTCAAGCCAGTAACAAAATATTGACAGACGGTCTGCACCATTCCGGTGTCATCTTCAAAGACCGTCTGGACAATCTTAATCTTTCAGAGCGCGCACTCAGAAGAGTGAGCGATAACTACCCGGAATACGAAAAGATGGATGATGTTTACTATCATCTATACCTTCTTTATATGCGAAAGAACCAACCTGAAATAGCCAACAACTATATTTCAAGGTTGAAAGCCGAACATCCGAAAAGCCAATGGACGGCTGTCTTGTCGGATCCATATTATAAGGAGAACGCCAAATTCGGCGAACATCTCGAAGATTCGCTTTATGCTGCCACATACGAAGCATTCAGACAAAACCGTTTGGGCGAGGTGGCTGCCAACAGCCGCATTTCGGAAACACGATTCCCGATGGGAGCCAACCGAGACAAGTTCCTCTTCATCGGTGGTCTGGGCAAGCTGAACAGCGGCGATGCCAACGGTTGTTTGCAGGATATGAAGACGGTTGTGGAGAAATATCCACAAAGCCGTATCAGCGAAATGGCGGGTATGATTGTGAACGGCGTGCAGGCGGGAAAGAAAATACGTAACGGAAAGTTTGATTTGGGCGACGTCTGGAACTATCGGAGCGATATTCTCAACGACAGCGACAGCATCAGACAGGTGCAGTTCTCTCCCGAAAGAAACGCGGACTTCAAGTTCCTGTTGGTCTATAATCCTGATTCGCTCAACGAAAACAAGCTGTTGTTTGAAATGGCCCGCTTCAACTTCACGAACTTCCTTGTCCGTAACTTTGAAATCGAAATAGAAGACATCGAAGGTATGCACCAGATGCAGCTTTCAGGATTCCGAAGCTATGATGAGGCTTATCAGTATGCACGACAGTTGTTCAGTTTTGATAATGTTGTGGCGCAGATGAACAAGGAAACAAAGGGAATCATTATCAGCGAACAGAATCTGAAACTCATAGGAACGGCATTCAGTTATAAGGACTATGAAGATTTCTATGCGAAACATTTTGCACCACTAAAGGTTACGAAGCGATACCTGCTGTCTGAACCGGCTGAAATAGCATCGCCGAGAGAGAAGGAACGCGACTTACAGGAAGAGATAGAAAGCCGAAATCCGACCGAGCGCGACCTCAATATTCAGGAGCAGATGAATGTACCGGCGAACAACGGTATGACAATTCCAATGGAGGAAGAGCCCGTTGAAACAGGAAACAACGGCGGCGTAGTGGTTCCAAATGAAGCTCCGGCCGTCAAGGTTCCGACAACGCCTGCAACATCGTCCACCGAAGTGGTTATTCCTATCGATAAACCATCAAAGACTTCACCAACAGAAATCATCGTTCCTGTTGAAGAGCCGGTAAAGACCATTCCACAAACAGTGCCCGTAAATACAGGAAAACCTGTGGAAACAAAGCCTGCAACGCAGACTCCTGTCCCTCCCGTGCCGACAATCGACAACAACACGATGGAGATTCCAATGAACAACGAGCCTACTGCACCTGTTGGAACATTCGAGATTCCAATAGAGAATGAACCCAAAACACCAGTAGGCACATTTGAAATCCCTATGGATTCTCCCAGACCTGCTGCTCCAAAGTCTGCTAATGGCACTACGACTGCAAAGCCTGCAACCAATGCACCGTCTGCGAAAAAGCCGTCTGCGAAGCCTAACCCTAATCAGAAGACAACGCCTGCGCAGCAGAAACCTGCTCAGCAGCCGAAGAAACAGACTGCCGAAGGACCGGTTATCTACTTCGAGGATGCCCCCAAAGCAGGCAACAATAACCAAAAGAAACAGACCACTCCTGTACTCGACTACGATTTCGACGACGAGTACTACGACTTGGACGGTTTCTAAGTTTTAAACATCAGTATTAATAAGAAAGAATCAGTTCACGAATATATGAGCAACGGACTTCTATTATGGGTTGATGATGAGATAGAACTTCTCAAAGCCCACATCATATTCCTTGAAAAAAAAGGATACGAGGTTATCACGGTCAGCAACGGAGCTGACGCGATAGACCAGTGTCGTGCGCAAACGTTCGACCTTGTGCTGCTCGACGAGCAGATGCCGGGTTTGTCCGGTTTGGAAACGATTCAGAAAATAAAAGAAATCCAACCGGCAACTCCCATCGTGATGGTAACGAAGAGCGAGGAAGAGGACATAATGAATCAGGCAATCGGTTCCAAGATTGCCGATTACCTTATCAAGCCTGTCAATCCCAGTCAGATACTTCTTACATTGAAAAAGAACATCCATCGGCGGGAAATCGTAACGGAAGTTACGCAAAGCGGCTATCAGCAGGACTATCAGCAGATAGCGATGCAGATAAGCGATTGCAGAAACTTTGAGGATTGGGTGGAAGTCTACAAACGGCTCGTGAAATGGGAACTTGAACTGAGCGATGCGGACAGCAATATGACCGAAATGCTCACGATGCAGAAGGAGGAAGCCAACATCGGATTTGCCAAATACATCGCCCGGAATTATCTCGACTGGGTGGCTCCCAAGGACAACGGCGGCAAGTTCAAGATGCAGAACAAGGACAAGAGAAATGCCGGCGAGCGTCCGCTGATGAGTCCCGATATATTCAAGAGCAAGGTTTTCCCACAGATTGACGAGGGAAACAAGGTGTTCCTCATCGTCATCGACAACTTCCGGTTCGACCAATGGCGCGCATTGTCAGAGGAAATCGGCGATATGTTCGAGATAGAGGAAGACCTCTATATGACAATCCTGCCGACAGCAACCCAATACGCACGCAATGCCATCTTCAGCGGACTTATGCCCTTACAGATTGCACAGATGTTTCCGGAACTCTGGGTGGATGAAGACGAGGAAGAAGGCAAGAACCTGAACGAAAGCCCGCTCATACAGACACAGATAGAACGCTACCGCAGGCGCGACAAGTTCTCTTATCACAAGATCAACGATTCGAACGGCGCAGAGAAATTTATGCAGCAACTGAAGAATCTGGAGCAGAACGACCTAAATGTGCTCGTCGTCAATTTCATCGATATGCTCTCGCACGCACGCACCGAAATGAAGATGATCCGCGAACTGGCAAGCAACGAGAGTGCCTACCGCTCGCTTACCATCAGCTGGTTCCGCCACAGCGTGCTTGCCGAACTGTTCAAGGAACTGGCACGCTCGGACTATAAGGTGATTCTCACGACCGACCACGGTTCGATACGCACCACGAAGCCCGTCAAAATCATCGGCGACAGGAACACCAACACCAACCTGCGCTACAAGTTGGGCAAGAACCTGAACTATAATCCGAAGGAAGTCTTCGCAATCAAGGAGCCGCGGCAGGCGCAACTGCCGTCGCCCAACATCAGCACAAGCTATGTTTTCGCGACAGGCTATGACTTCTTTGCCTACCCGAACAATTATAATTACTACGTATCCTACTATAAGGACACATTCCAGCACGGCGGAATCTCCATCGAGGAAATGATAGTCCCGCTCGTTACACTTACCCCCCGCAAGCGATAAAAAGTAAGAAACCAAACAAACATTCAGAAAATGGAAATCAAGATAAAGAGCCTCGACGCTATCCACGAGGCTGCAAAAGAGTTCATCAGCAACATCGGCGAAAACAAAGTATTTGCCTTCTACGGCAGGATGGGTGCCGGCAAGACCACGTTCATCAAGGCTCTCTGCGAGATTCTCGGCGTTGAAGACGTCATAACTTCCCCCACCTTCGCCCTTGTGAACGAATATACCGACGGCAACGACAATCCCATCTACCACTTCGACTTCTACCGCATCAAGAAACTCGACGAAGTCTACGATATGGGCTACGAAGACTACTTCTACAGCGGCAGCCTCTGTCTCCTCGAGTGGCCCGAACTCATCGAAGAAATATTGCCCGAGAATGCCGTCAAGGTAACGATTGAAGAACTGGAAGACGGCACGCGCAGCGTCAGTTTCTGACGGACGGGCAAGAACAGGAATCTTTGTCCACGGCAGGAATTATCCCCTACGACGGATGTCTTAAAACGGAAACAACGATGAAGGCACTCTTTCTGAAAAGTATCGCCACGCTGCTTTTCCGCTCCATTTTCCTTTTCCCCGCAGGCTGTACGAAGCCAGACAACAGGCTTTTCAGCATAGAGAAGAACGACCTGTACGGCTATGCCGACGCACGCGGCGATACGGTCGTCGGCTGCCAATATACGCTCTGCTTCACGGATACGATTACCCGAATCGGCTTTGTTGCCGACCAGCACGGACGCATCAGCTGTCTTGACAATCAAGGCAAATTCCTCTTCTTCGTCTTTGCCTACGACAATGGTCCCGATAATCCATCCGAAGGACTTTTCAGAATCATCGGACAAGACGGCCGTATGGGCTACGCCGACACCCTCGGGCATATCGTCATCGAGCCCAGATACAAATTCGCACATCCTTTTGTGAACGGAAGAGCCAAGGTGGCCGACCGGGGAAGCGTCGTCATTGAAGGCAGTCCGAATGGAGACAGGCACGAGACGTGGGTTTCGGACAAATGGTATCATATCTCGCGCTGAATACGACAAGGCAAACTTTCAAAAAGCCATAGCATATAACTTATGAGACAGAAATTAACTTTAATCACATTAGGAGTGAAAGAATTTCCACGAATCAACAAGCTGTTGCCATTGTTGGAGACAGGATTTCCATACATAGTAAGCCATAAATTTGCATCATTGTAAAGATTAGTCGATTATTATAGTGTATCGATCCCTCAAAAGGGTCGAGGGTTTTGAGCGAAAAGGTCGAGGGTTTTCTTGGAAACCCACGACCTTTTTCGTATATTTGCACCGAAGACACAGAAAAAACCGCCGGAGGGTACAGGCTCCCGACCTCCGCACGGCAACCCACCGTGGAGCACCTAAACAAAACTATGGCAAACAGACCTTTAGCCTACACGCTCACCGAGCGCAAGGCAACAATCGGGGCAATGGCTGGCAAGACCGTCATTCAGGCTAATCCCACAGGACGCAAGCGCGTCGACCACCGCAGCTTCTGCGACGAGGTGGCGCGCGCAACCACATTCACCGGCGCAGAGGTGGAGGCAGTGCTCCGGCTCGCCGCCGAGATAGCAAAACGCCACGTAGAAAACGGCGACATCGTGGAGTTTGGCGACATCGGCACGCTCACACCCTCCTTCCAGAGCAAGTTGGTTGAGAAAGGCGTAGTGGAGTTCAATCCCAACATCCACATTACGAAGCCCGTCGTGCGTCTCTCGCCCTCGCGCAAATACTTCACCCTCACCGGCGTAAGCTACGAGCGTGTAGAAGCACCGGCCAAGAAAACGAAGAAGCCGAAGCCGTCAGAAGAAAGTGGCGAGGATAATCCGTAACGGCAGATCCACAACGGAGCGATGAATCTCAAGGGCATCGCCCCGTTTCCCTCTTACCATCCTTTTACATACCAACAAAGAAAAAGCCATATCGGAATCTCGACAAGAGAGGATTTCCGATATGGCTTTTAAAATGTCGGGCAATCTTTCAACAGATTACCAATGTTTAGTTTACAGCAATGCCTTGAACTTCTCGTCGAGAACAGCCTTGGAAGCAGCTCCCACGAACTTGTCTACCAATTCGCCGCCCTTGAAGAAAAGGATTGTAGGGATGTTGCGGACACCGAAATCCATAGCGATGTCGTTGTTTTCCTCTACATCGCACTTACCGACAACGATCTTGCCGTCATAGTCGTTTGCCAATTCTGAAATGATTGGACCAACCATCTTGCAGGGACCACACCAAGTAGCCCAAAGATCAACTACCAATGGCAAATCGCCATTCTTGTAACTCTCAAAATTCTCAGTTGTAATTACTACTTCCATTTTTTCTTTTATTTAAAAATTGTTTGTATTCTTGATTATGTTTCCGTTCTTCCAAATATTGTGCCAACTTTAATTTATGTGGTAGGCCATTGCAGGATTCCGTTTGAGAAACTCTATCAGCTTTCTGTCCACGTTCACTCCCTTGCTTCTGCTTCGGAGCTTTACCACGTTCTGCTCCGGCGTGCGCAACTGAACGAGCAACTGCGTGTCGCCGGGGCATTCCTCTATGACAGATGTCAGGTCTGCCACGGTGTCTTCTGTCAGCGTCAAAGCGTCAAGCGTGATGGTAAAACTCTTCAGCCGGTGTGCCTTCACGTCATACAGTTGCTCCACATTGCTCACTTTCAGCTCGTAGATTTCGCTGTTCCGGTAGCGAGGCTGGCATTTTGCCGTTACAAAGATAGTATAATTTTCTTTCATTAAGCCATTATATCGCGCCCAATCGTCGCCAAACAGTGCCAATTCGCCTGTTCCTTCATAATCTTCTATCTTTACAAAGCCGAATGGCTTGCCTGTTTTCTGTGAGAAACGCTCCACAACTTCCGTTATGATGCCGCCGAAAGTAATCTCGTCGCGCTTTGACAGTTCGGCATAATCGGCATTGCGGCTCACTTCCGTACACTTTGTGTTGCACATATTGTTCAGAATAACGCCGTATTCATCCAACGGATGCGCCGAGAGATAGATGCCCACAAGTTCGCGTTCCTTGTTGAGCTTCTCGATGGTGGGCCACTTTTCGCCCTTCGGAATCGCCGGATGCGCCACATCGACTGCGTCGTCGCCGCCGAAAAGAGAGTTCTGCTGCTGTGCCTTTTCCATCTGGAAGAGCTGCGCATATCTGACGAGTGTGTCGAGGAAGGTCTGTCCCTTATTGGTAATTCCGAAGAACTGTTCGCGCTGCAAGCCGAAACTGTCGAAGCCGCCGCTGTACGCAAGGCTTTCAAATGCCTTGCGATTGACGTTGCTCAGGTCTATTCGCTCCGCGAAATCAAAGATATCCTTGTAGGCTCCGTTCTTCAGCCGCTCGTTCACGATGGCTTGCGCAGCTCCCGTTCCCATACCCTTGATGGCCGAAAGACCGAATCGGATTTCTCCTTTCTTATTTACACCGAATCCCATCTGGCTTTCGTTCACGTCGGGTCCGAGCGTCTGTATCTTCATCGCCTTGCACTCTTCCATCAGTTTTGTGATTTCAGTAATCTGACTGAAACGACGTGTCATCAGTGCTGCCATAAATTCGGCAGGGTAATGGGCTTTCAGGTACGCCGTCTGATAAGCCACCCAAGAATAGCAGGTGGCGTGGGACTTATTGAAAGCATAGCTCGCAAACTTTTCCCAGTCGGTCCATATCTTTTCCAAGACGACAGGGTCGTGTCCGTTTTCCTGTCCCTGTTTCAGGAATTTTGGCTTCATTGCGTCTACGATGGCTTTCTTCTTCTTACCCATCGCCTTGCGGAGCGCATCGCTTTCTCCACGGGTAAAGTTGGCCAACTGACGACTGAGAAGCATCACTTGCTCCTGATACACGGTAATTCCGTAAGTGTCCTTGAGGTATTTCTCCATGCAAGGAATATCGTATTTTACCAGTGAGGGGTCGTTCTTTCGCTTGATGAAGTCGGGAATGTAGTCCATCGGTCCGGGGCGGTACAAGGCGTTCATCGCAATGAGGTCTTCAAATACCGTCGGGTGCAGTTCTCGAAGATACTTCTGCATACCTGCCGACTCGAACTGGAACGTACCGATGGTTTGTCCCCGCTGATAAAGCTGATATGTCAGTTCGTCGTCGATAGGGATATTGTCGATATCTACGATGTCGCCGGTGGTCTGCTTGATAACCTTGCACGCCTCCTTGATTTCCGAAAGCGTCTTCAGACCGAGGAAGTCCATCTTGATCAAGCCGGTAGTTTCGATTACGTGTCCGTCATACTGCGTTACAGGCACTTTCTGGTCGGGATAGTCTGGGTCGGTTGCCGTAGAAATGGGCACCCACTCGCTGATAGGATTGCGGCAGATGATGAATCCGCAAGCGTGAATGCCAGTTCCACGCACCGTTCCTTCGAGCATCTTGGCATACTTTATCGTGTTTCTTTCGCGCAAGTCTTCGCTCACTTCGGCTTCCTGCAACTGTGGTGTACACTTGATGGCATTGGTAAGATTCATCTTCATTCCCTCCGGCAAACGGTCGGGAATGGCTTTGCACAAAGCATTTGAAACCTCCAGAGGTAATTGCTCTACACGTGCGACATCCTTGATGGAGTTCTTTGTTGCCATCGTAGAGTAAGTAATGATGTGTGCGCAATTCTCTTCTCCGTACTTGTCCATTACCCATTGCAGCACTTTTCCTCGTCCGTCGTCGTCGAAGTCGGTATCAATATCGGGAAGATTTACACGGTCTGGGTTTAGAAAACGCTCAAAAAGCAAGTCGTATTTCAACGGGTCTATCCTCGTAATACCCAAGCAATAAGCCACGACGGAACCGGCAGCAGAGCCACGTCCGGGGCCAACCATCACTCCGAGTTCGGTACGTGCTGCGTTGATAAAGTCCTGCACGATAAGGAAGTAGCCGGGGAAACCCATTGTTTTCATTACGTGAAGCTCGAAGTTGATGGCCTTTCTCACTTCATCCGACAATGGTTCGCCATACAATGGCTTAGCTCCGTCATAGGCAAGTTTGGCCAGATAGTCGGCTTCGAACTTGATGCGGTACATCTTTTCATACCCACCGAGACGCTCGATAACCTTCTGTCCCTCTTCAGGACTTAATTGGTTTTCTCCATTCTCGTCGGTAGTAAATTCACGATAAAGATCTTCTTCCGAGAATATCCTTCGCCATTCCTCTTCCGTTCCAAAGTCTTCGGGAATCGGAAAGAACGGCATAATCGGACCATTGTCGATACTGTAAATCTCTACCTTATTAAGAATATCTATCGTGTTGGCCATAGCTTCCGGCACATCGGCAAAGACTTCATTCATTTCCTCACGTGTCTTAAACCATTCCTGCTTTGAATAGCGCATACGTTTCGGATCGTGAAGGTCTTCCTGAGTGCTCAGACAGAGCAGATGGTCGTGAGCTTCGGCCGTTTCCTGATCTTCAAAGTGGCAGTCGTTCGTGCAGACAACCTTTATTCCGTATTCCTTTGCAAACTGCAACAGCACTTTGTTCGCCTTTTGTTGCAAGGGAAATGCCTCACGATTGGCAATGAGGTTCGGATCCTTCACTTCGTGCCGCTGCAATTCCAGATAGAAATCGTCTCCGAATACACGGTGGTACCATTCACAAGCCTCACGTGCACCTTCTATATCGTCGTGGATTATCTTGTTGGGAACTTCTCCTGCAATGCAGGCCGTGCAGACAATCAATCCTTCGTGATACTTTTCCAAATCGGCACGGTCGGTTCTTGGGCGATAGTAATAACCGTCCACCCAAGCCCTTGACACAAGTTTGATAAGATTCTTGTAACCAGTGTAATTCTTGGCAAGGACAATAAGATGATAACCCGAGTTATCGTGCATATCTTTTACCTTGTCAAATTTAGTTCGGCGTGCCACATACATTTCACAGCCGAAGATGGGCTTGAACGGTTCCTCGCCTTTTTCCTTGCGTCCTTTGTTGATTTTTGCACAGTAGTCAGAAAACTCCTTGATGCCAAACATCACACCGTGGTCGGTGATGGCCATACCTTTCATCCCATTCTTGACGGCCTTGTCTACAAGATACTGCACCTTTGACTGGCCATCAAGGATTGAATAATGCGTGTGAACGTGTAAATGTACGAAATCTTCCATTTTTTAACTGCAAATTTGAAGTTCAAAGTTACGACGAAAAGATGACACGACCAAAAGAATGATTATAAAAATTTGTACAACTAACAAAAAAGAACTATCTTTGCACCAATAAAAATGTTGCTTCTCAACCATGGGAAAAATCAAGAGAAAACTTAGAAAAATCAGAATACATCACGAAGGTACGGACCAAATACTGTATGGAGGAATAGGCATAGTGCTCATTGCCCTCATTTTATGGTTTGCAATGCCTCAGAACCATATACCTTTTTGGATTTTCATCGCCATTTTCGGTACTGTTTATAGCATCGTGCTCAATTTCTACCGTTGTCCTATCAGATATTTTGAAGGCGAAGATACTGAAAAGATTGTTGTAGCTCCGGCAGACGGACACATTGTCGTTGTGGAAGAAGTTGAAGAAAATACCTATTTTCACGACAACCGTATGATGGTTTCCATCTTTATGAGTCTTTGGAACGTACACGCCAACTGGTTTCCTGTTGATGGAACCGTGAAATTCGTCAAGCATTTCGATGGCAAGTTTATGAAAGCGTGGCTTCCTAAAGCGAGCGAGGAAAACGAACATACCGATACGATGCTTGTAACTCCCGATGGTCAGGAGATTCTTTGCCGTCAGATTGCCGGTGCAGTAGCACGCCGTATCGTCAATTATGCAAAGGATGGCGATGAATGCTTCATAGACGAGCACCTCGGTTTCATTAAATTGGGTAGTCGTGTCGATCTTTATCTTCCAATGGGTTCGGAAATCCTTGTCCAGATGGGACAGTCCACAACTGGCGACCAAACCGTAATAGCCAAACTACCTTAGAAGAGCTGTTCAACAAAATGAATCTTAAAAAGCATATTCCCAATAGCATTACCTGCTGCAACCTCATTTCCGGCTGCATTGCAACGATGTTTGCCGTTGCCAATGAGTTGAATGTTGCATTGCTATTCATCGTTTTAGGAGCAGTTTTCGATTTTTTCGATGGGATGACAGCACGTTTGCTGAAAGTCAGTTCGCCGATTGGTAAGGAACTGGACTCATTAGCAGATGTAATTACGTTTGGAGTAGCTCCTGCAACGATGGTTTTCAGCGAACTCCATATTATGGATTATCCGGGAATATTGAATGCACTTCGCGACTATATCCCGTTCTCGGCATTCATAATGGCTGCATTTTCAGCATTGCGATTGGCAAAGTTCAATCTCGACGAGCGACAGGCATTAGGCTTCATTGGACTGCCGACCCCTGCCAATGCGCTTTTTTGGGGTTCATTATTAGTAGGTGGCAGAAGATTTATAGAAGCATCGCCGTTGATGCTCTTCTTTGTTCTCGGAGGAATCTGCGTAAGTTCGTGGCTGATGGTTTCTGAAATTCCGATGTTTGCCTTGAAGTTCAAACAATGGGGATGGAAAGGAAACGAAGTAAAGTACATTTTTCTGCTGACCTGTATACCATTGCTTATCATCTTTGGGATAGCAGGTTTGGCAATAATCATCGCTTGGTATGTGCTCTTGTCAGCAATTATCCACAAATAATTCGTTTTTCATCTAATTTACCGATTAGCAAAAAACAAAGTTATGGCAACAATTCTTAAGTTCATTCTTGCAATATTCTTCCTCTTTTTGGTAGCTATCCTTTGGATAGCCTACACATTCTATAAACAGATAAAACACACTGCGAATAGATTTCAGCAGAGAGAACGCCCACAATATCAAGCTGGAACTGATGGCGATACGGTTATAGACAATCGCCCGCAAGCGCAAAGAAAGAAACAAATCATAGGAGATGACGAAGGAGAATATGTGGATTTTACCGAGTCAGAAACTCAATCAGGGCAGAAAGAATAAGTTTTATCAAATAGAAAGAGAATCAAATTCATTTTTGATTCTCTTTTTTATTTTTGCAAAAAATCTGTTTTATCATCCAATTTCGTACAATGCACGCGCTTACTCTGTTCCGAATTTATGTGAAATGCTGAAAAAGTAAACCACATATTTTAATAAAGGACTGCTAAAAGTAATAAAAAAAACAACAAGCCACCCATAAATCATCAGCTTGTTGGGATTTATTATGCCATTGTTTGAAGAAGATTAGTTGTGTACCAGCGTACCAATCTCTTCTCCGTCCATCACTTTCTTCAAATTGCCCACTACGTCCATATTGAATACATAGATAGGAAGATTGTTTTCCTTGCACATAGTAGTTGCAGTAAGGTCCATAACCTTCAGCCCCTTCGTATAGATTTCGTCGTAGGTAATCTCCGTGAACTTGGTAGCAGTAGGGTCTTTTTCGGGGTCAGCCGTATAGATGCCATCAACACGAGTGCCCTTCAGCATCACGTCTGCCTCAATCTCAATGCCGCGAAGGCTTGAGCCGGTGTCGGTTGTGAAATACGGGCTACCCGTTCCGGCCGAGAATATGCACACATAGCCTGCTTCCATAGCCTCGATGGCTTTCCACTTGCTGTAAAATTCGCCGATAGGTTCCATACGGATAGCCGTCAGAACCTTTGACTTCACGCCGATTGCACCCAATGCAGAGCTTAATGCCAACGAATTAATCACGGTTGCACACATACCCATCTGGTCGCCCTTCACGCGGTCGAAGCCTTTCTGGCTTCCACTCAATCCACGGAAGATGTTGCCGCCACCGATAACGATGCCTATCTGAACTCCCATCTCCTGCACTTCCTTTATCTGGCGGGCATAATCAGACAGACGTTCCGGATCAATTCCGTGTCCCTGACTGCCCATTAAACTTTCTCCTGAAAGTTTCAAGAGTATTCTCTTAAATCTTGCCATACTTTATTTCTTTAAATTCGTAAGTTCTTATCATTCCCTGACGGTCTCTAAGCACGAGATGTCCGTCGTCCTCCACTTCAACGATTGCGCCTTCAAACGTTCCGTCAGCATCTTCAAACAGATGGAAACCCTTGTTGCGATACATCGCCTCGTGATACATTCCCGAAATGGCAGCATAGTTTGCGCTGCGTATCAGTTCATAATTTTTCTCGAACGAGCAAACAATCTTCTCAAGAAGCTCGTCCCTGTCTACTTCGCGCCCGAGAATCTGACACAAGGAAACCGGATTTGGCGCATCGCTCCTGAAATCAGTCTGATTGACATTCAGCCCAATTCCAAACACGCAATCCTTGATTCTGCCTGCGCCCAGTTTGGTTTCTATGAGCGTTCCACTGAGTTTCTTGTCCCTCCAATAGATATCGTTCGGCCATTTCAGAGTTATATCTTCATCAACATAGTCGGTCAAGGCTTCCTTCAATGCCAAAGCACCGTATTCTGACAGGAGAAACTGGTTGCGAACGGCTATTTCGGACGGATGCAGCAAGATGGAAAAAAGAAGATTCTTTCCCTCTTCGCTCTCCCAAGTGTTGGTGCCCTGTCCACGCCCTTCCGTCTGATAGTCGGCAACGGCTACCGTCATAGCCTCGTCTGCGGTTGGAGTGTAAGCCATAAGGAAGTTGTTCGTACTATCGACAGACTCCAGACGGATAATCTTTGCAGCAGGTTTCTCTTCCTTTCGGAAAGCATTCTTGATTCTTTTTAATATATCCATTTATTCTTGATTCACGTTCGGGTTTCAGACAAATGGCAGGAAAGCATCCTTTACGTGTCTGACTTCGTGCTCATCAGGGCTACCGACTATCGTAATGATGTCAAAACGAATGTCTTGATTCCAGCAATGCGACTTCACATAGGCATTTGCAGCAATGGAAAGAGAACGGATTTTCTGTGCATTCACAGCCTCATCGGCATCCGTGAATCTTTCGTTTCTGCGTGTTTTAACCTCTGCCACTACGAGTACATCATTTTCCACGGCTACAATATCCAAGTCCCGCCGACCGTATTTCCAGTTTCTGTCGAGTATTCTGTAACCGCTTTGGCGCAGATATTCGCACGCAAGCTCCTCTCCCCACGCTCCCAATTCGTTGTGTGTTGCCATTATCTGTAAATCTTAGATTATTTTTAAGGTGCAATGTACGCTAAGGCGCATTTTCTAACGCATACAAAGTTAGAATTTTCTTTCTGAAAAACAAAATAAATGTAGTAATTTTGCAATATGAGTATGGAAGAACAACAGAAGAAAGACGAATACTATATGCGGCGTGCGCTGGCCGAAGCCGAAGCTGCATACAGGGAAGGCGAAATACCGGTGGGAGCCGTAGTGGTTTGTCGAGACAGAATCATAGCCCGTGCGCACAATCTGACTGAAACGCTGAACGACGTTACTGCGCACGCAGAAATGCAGGCGATAACGATGGCAGCCAACGAGTTGGGTGGGAAATACTTGCAGGACTGCACGCTTTACGTTACCGTTGAGCCTTGCATAATGTGTGCAGGTGCCATAGGATGGGCGCAATTAAAGCGAATAGTCTATGGCTGTCGCGACGAAAAGCGTGGCTATATGGAGTATGCACCAAAGGCATTGCACCCGAAAGCCACAACTGTGTACGGTGTGTTGGAAGATGAGTGTAAGGACTTGATGCAAAGGTTTTTCAAGGAAAGGAGATAGAGGTACGAACGGGCAGATTCTAAAAATCGTGTTCTGCATAGAACTGTCTCAGAATCTTTGAATAATATTGACAAAGACCTCTGCATAATTCGTTTATTTTCGACAAAAGATTTTTATTTTTCAAATATGCGAATTATGAGCGTGCAGTCCTAACCGTCAATAAATCAATTTGCTATGAATATTTGATATGGTTTGTGCATAAAAATATCTTCAAATTCTTTACGAATAGGATAATAAATCCGACTTTTTTACCATATTTTTCGCTATATTCTTCGCAAGTTTGCTCTCCATTCTTGCGATGAATGTGTTGCGTTTATCGCAAGAATGGAAAATCATCTTCGAACAACTGAATGCCAATACCTCGAAAAATCAAATTCATTTCTCAAAACAAGCCTTGAAATTCTCTATATTGCAGAAAAAATATGTGCGTTTTTGGGTAATCAAGTTTTACATTTTTCTGAATTACATTCTAGTGTTTTCTTGGTTTCATAGATGAAAATACGTCTTAATGGGCGAATGATTCTTTTCGTAAATTCTTGCTACAAACCGATATGTATAAGAAAAAGACGACACACTTTTTGAAAAGTGTGTCGTCTTTTTTATAAGATATAATCTTTTAATTACTTGTTGATAGACTTTATAGTCTTTTGTGTTCCGTCATTGAACTTGATTTGCTTAATGATAACACCCTTTGCTGTCGGAGAAACTTTCCGTCCTGCAATATCGTAATAGGTATTGCTGACAGCTTCAGCATTGTTTTCTTTTGCTATATTTCCGATGCCGGTAGGGGCAGCATTCTTTAGTTTGTACACGGTTCCGGCATATTCGCTCATTCGTTCCCAAGTTTCGTCTTCTCCTATACAAGACAAGAGATATGTCTTGTCAGTTCCCGGTGAATCAAGTGTAATCTTGTCTTCTTCGATAGTATAGGTAATGTCCAAAGGTGTGGCTAATTTTTCAGCTTGATTGTTTTGGTTTATGCTGTAATAGCCCATAAAAATCTCTATTTTATCATTTGCATCATTTATGATAGAGAATATCATAGTTTTGTGTGGAATAGTAATTTTATTGCCTTCGATATTTCCTTTTACCCATCTGTCGGTTATATCAATAAATGTATAAGGAAGTGCCGCGATTGGATTTTTAACGTAAACGGTCTTGTTGTCGGCAGCGAAAACCACCTCAAAGTCGGAAACCTCTTTCAAATCCAGACTGGCCATATCAAGCGAGTAGCCGTCATCTGACATTTGCAGAAAAATACCTTGACCGACGCGGTTGTAAACTTTAACGGTGCCTTCCGGTCGCTCATTAAGAGGTTCTTGTGCATTGGCACTCATTCCGAAGATAGCTGCAAGAGCTAATAGTAATAATTTTTTTATAACTTTAAAATATTAGAATTGTTAATCTTAATTGTTTGGTCTTTTTTATCTTTTTAGACTAAGGCTTTTATTTATGCATTTGCTTACAAAGATAAGGAAAAATATGAAAATTTTAAATATTTTCATTCTATTTTCAACTTAAACAGTTGCTTTTTAGATTTATCACCAATGTTTAAGGTATAGATGATGGGAATAGAAATACACAAAAGTGGAAAAGGGAAATCTTAATCCAACCAATCCGTGAGGGCATAAAAAAGCAGGCGATTCCAAATAGAACCGCCTGCTTCTTCGTATGTAGTATTTTGTGCTTTTTTACTTTACCTGAACTACCAGATACTTACTTGTACTCCAGAACAGTTGTGGATCTTGGATTTTCAAGATGTAATTGTCGGAAGCATCTCTTACAAGCGAGTAGCTGCTGCTCGGGTGTGAGGTAAGCAGAGACGCCTTCTTGCTGTACAATTTGAGTTCCTTCACGTTACGGATATCAATCTTTGTGAAGTAATCCTTGTTGAAACTGCTCTTCAGCACTTCTCCGCTTGCAAGAATGCGCTGTTCCTTGAGTTCCTTCTTCGTGCCGAATACATACCAAGCTGTGTTGAGCTGAGCATCCTGTGCGGAGATTGTTTCGCTCTTCTGCTTTGATTCAGTTTGGAGATTAGCCTTGTCTGTTTCAAGATTCTTCTTTTCCGTTGTCAGGTTTTCCTTATCAGTCTTCAGCGTTTTTACGTCTGTATTCAGACCTTCAATGGTTTCATCAAGTTCCTTGATGTGAATATTCTTTGCTTCCAATTCAGCTTGAAGCTGCTTCAGTTTTGCATCCTTAGCATTTACTTCGGCAATCAGCTTGTTGATGGTCTTCTGCATTTCTTCTCCCTTGAAACCGGTAGCCTGCAACTTAGCCTGCAAATCCTTGATGAGCTGACGGTTTTCAGCCATACGCTGCGCAATGAACTTGATGTCTTCACGAATCTTGTCCTCGGCCTTCATACCTTCGCCTTGCTTTGCAAGGGTAATACGGTCTTCGGCCTTACTGATTTCATCGAAACCTTGCTGAATCTGATTCATAGATGCCATCATAGCATCCAGTTCACTATCGCGGGCTTCGATGATGGCACGCAATGAATCGTTCTGAAGTTCGGCAGGATTGATTGTACCTTTCTTGTCTTGGCAGGATGCTAATGCTATCACACTGCAAACTGCGAGGATGAATAGTTTTTTCATATTCAATGTGTTAAATTGTCAATGTTAGAAGAGTTGTCGTTCTTCAATGTTAATATCTAATTATTCTTATTGGTTGGTCGTTTGGGATTTATTTGATTTTTCTTTTGTCTTTGTTTTCTCTTTTCCAGCCAAGACGATTACAAATTCGCCTCTTGGGGCTGTCTCCTTGAAGTGATTTATTACTTCTTCCAGCGTGCCACGCACGCTCTCTTCGTGCAATTTGGAGATTTCGCGACAGCAACTGACCATTCTCTCCTTGCCGAATATTTCGGCAAACTGCTCCAATGTTTTCAATACCCTGTATGGAGATTCATAGAATATCATTGTGCGTGTCTCGTCTGCTAGACTTTCTATCTGCGTTTTCCGTCCCTTTTTCTGTGGGAGAAAGCCTTCAAAGCAGAAACGGTCGCAAGGAAATCCGCTGGAAACCAAGGCCGGAATCATTGCTGTTGGCCCGGGCAAGGTCTGCACCGTGATGCCTGATGCGATTGCTTCGCGCGCCAAAAAGAATCCGGGGTCGCTGATACCGGGCGTTCCTGCATCGGAAATGAGTGCTACTGTCTCGCCTGCCTTCAGTCGGTTCACGATGCTTGCAGCAGTACCGTGCTCATTGAACTTATGATGCGCCATTAGATGATTCTTTATATCAAAATGCTTGAGCAGAATCCCGGACGTGCGTGTGTCTTCGCAGAGCACGAGATCTGCTTCCTTAAGGATTCGGATGGCACGAAAAGTCATATCCTCCATATTCCCCACTGGCGTTGGTACAAGATATAATATACCCATAAGTGCTGCAAATGTAAAAGAAAAGTATGAAATTCCAAAATAAATTATGATTTTTTACAGTAGAAAATTATATAGATTGCACGCAAAACGATGAATCCTGTCTGTATATTTTGAAAAACAGAGCAAATAAATCATTTGTGTTCCAATCTATTTGTAATCATTTTGGCTAAAGTATCTGCAAATTGCCAATACAGAATTGTAAAAATAGGTATATGATAATTTTTCTGTTTCAATTTGATATAAATGCTGCTGATGGTTGTGAAAGGCTTACATATATTAAAGGAGAGAATCATTTAAATTGACACTTTTTGTTATTTTTCACAATCACAAACCATTTCTTTTAAAGATGTATAGGGTAGAAACATTGTATGAGATTATTTGTAAAGCAGAAAAGACAGAGAACTTTTAAGTTGATTAGTTGCGTTTTCTTATTAAAATTTCTATCTTTGCAACTACTATGACACTAATGGACAATTTGAATGGAGAAAGACGTCGGCAAGGACGCATCGAAGTGATTTGTGGAAGTATGTTCTCCGGGAAGACGGAAGAGCTCATTCGCAGAATGAAACGTGCGAAATTCGCAAAGCAGAAGGTTGAAATTTTCAAGCCTTCTATTGACACACGCTATTCGGATGAGGATGTTGTGAGCCACGACAAAACGGCTATTCATTCAACACCAATCGATTCTTCAGGCAATATTCTGCTGCTTGCTTCCGATATAGAAGTTGTAGGAATCGATGAAGCACAATTCCTTGATGAAGGACTGGTGGATGTATGCAACCAATTGGCCAACAATGGTGTCAGGGTTATCGTTGCCGGACTTGATATGGACTTTAAGGGCATTCCTTTCGGTCCGATTCCTGCCTTACTGGCAATCGCTGATGAAGTAACAAAGGTACACGCAATTTGTGTGAAATGCGGCGCATTAGCATACGTCAGTCATCGACTTGTGCAGAACGACCATAGGGTTTTGCTCGGCGAACAGCAAGAATATGAACCACTTTGCCGAGATTGCTATCAGAAATCACTAAAGGTGGAACGAAGCGCAGGTTCGGAATCGGGAAAATAACTTACACATTATAAATTCCAAGACTATGCAACACCCCATCACTTTCGATAAATTCATACGTTGGGCACTGATAGTTGCAGGCGTAATTGTGGCATTTCTTATACTGGATATGCTTTCTGGTGTTCTGCTGCCATTTTTCATAGCGTGGCTATTCGCATATCTGCTGCATCCTATCGTGAAATTTGTACAATACAAACTGCACGTTCCGACACGTGCATTGAGCATTATCGTTACGATGCTTCTTGTTGTAGCAGTAGGCTTTGGCATTTTCCTTTTCATCGTACCGCCATTGATAGAGCAGTTCGACAAACTCGTTGCCATTGCGACGAAATATTTGCAAGGCTCAACCAGTTCAAACAGCATAGCTACTGCCGTTCGCGACTGGATACAAGAGCATCAGTCGGAAATAAATAAATTCCTGAAGAGCCCGGATTTTACCGATGCGCTGAAAACGGCAATGCCCAAAGTGTTCTCGGTTATCGGCAAGACAGCCAGTATTATTCTTTCCATCATTGCATCCTTTATTACCTTATTATATATGTTCTTTATCCTTTTGGATTATGAAATGCTGACATCGAAGTGGATAAAGATATTCCCAAAGAAGGTAAGACCTTTTTGGATGGGTTTGACAAAGGACGTTGAGCGCGAACTCAACAATTACATTCGCGGTCAGGGGATGGTATCGCTCATTATGGGCATCCTCTTTGCCATTGGATTTACCATCATCGGCTTTCCGATGGCAATCGGTATGGGAATCCTGATAGGCATTCTCAATCTTGTGCCTTACCTGCATACCTTTGCATTAATTCCGGCAGCATTGCTCGCATTGCTGAAAGCTGCCGATACCGGACAGAATTTTTGGTTGATTTTCCTTTCAGCAATCATTGTGTTCGTCGTGGTGCAGCTCATCTGCGATATGGTGGTTACACCCAAGATAATGGGAAAGGCAATGGGGTTAAACCCAGCCATCCTTCTTCTTTCCTTGTCCGTGTGGGGAGCTTTGCTGGGCTTTATCGGATTGATTATCGCCCTTCCTCTTACCACCTTGCTCATTGCATACTGGCAACGGTACGTAACAAAAGAAACGAAGGATGAGGAGACGGAAATATTTCCAGATGAAATAGCATAATTTACGGGCGAAGATTTCTGTTTTATCTACAATATTTTGTAGATTTGAAATAGCGGTATTGGTTAGAAAGAATACCTAATAGACTTTCTCGTACCAAAAAGTCTGCAAATAATTTGGCATACTAAAAAAAAATATTTACCTTTGCACTCGCTTTCAAAAAGAGAGTTTGGAGGATCCGCTAGCTCAGCTGGTAGAGCACAACACTTTTAATGTTGGGGTCATGGGTTCGAGCCCCATGCGGATCACATAAGAACAAAGCCAAACGGCGACAAAAAAGAGACAAGTCCTACAATATCAACGTATTGTAGGACTTTTTTTTATCTTTCAGTCTTGCCTGAAAGACAAAAAAGGGGCACGAAAAGACACACTTTAGTATCCAAATCGTACCCCCTTCCCCAAAAAACGATTAGGGGGTACGATTGTCGGAAAATGGCTTACTTTTGACGTGATTTGTCTATACTCTATTTATCTCATTTACAGTGATTAAAATTAGTTTTGCAATCTAAAAAAAGTGAGATTATGAAAAATGAAAAGAGTACATTCAGCGTATTGTTTTACCTGAAAAAAGACAAGATGAAAAAGAGTGGTTTAGTACCCATTCATGCCCGTATCACAATCAACGGCAAACAAACCCAATTCAATACCAAGTTAGAAGTCCTTGAAACCAACTGGAAATCCGGCAGAGCCATAGGTAAATCAATGGAGATACAAAGGCTTAACTCCATGCTGGACGACATTAAGGCAAATATCCGTTCCCACTTCCACAACCAATTAATGCGGGATAGCTATGTTACCCCCGAAAGCGTGAAAAATGCTCTTTTGGGAAAAGAGGAAGAAGCCAATACCATCATTTCTTTTTTCACCCAGCACAACGACCAGTACAAGAAAAAGGTCGCAGCAGGTGAAGCGACCCCCAAAACCTACAGCCGATATGAACTGACAAAGTTACGCCTGATAGAATACATGAAAGATGAATATCGTGTATCAGACTTACCGATACGTCAAATTAATAAGGTATTTATTGAGAACTTCTACCTATATATAATAAAGAACCACGATTGTTCACCCAATACAGCAATGAAGTTTATCCAACGTTTCCGTACAGTGGTAAACTTTGCACAAGCTACCGGATTAATTACTGCTGACCCGTTCGCTCATTACAAACTTAAATTCGAGTATATCGAAAGAGGGTATCTTGACAAGGACGAAATAAGCAGGTTATGCAATAAAGAATTTGCTTCAAAGCGATTGGAACAGGTACGGGATATTTTTATTTTTAGCTGTTATACCGGACTTTCATACGTGGATATATGCGAATTAACCCGCAGCGACATCCGTATGGCATTCGATGATAATTTGTGGATTATAAAGAAACGTCACAAGACAAAAGTAACATCAAACATCCGTTTACTGGATATTCCGAAAGCTATCCTAAACAAATACGAGGGAAAACTTAAAAACGGTCAATTGCTACCTGTTATCAGCAATCAAAAAATGAATGATTATTTGAAAGAAATTGCAACGGTATGCGGTATTGACAAGAACGTCACATTTCATATGGCAAGGCATTGAGAATTTTATAAGCGTCAAATAATCAATAGATTATGTTGTTCGTTAATAAAGGGAGGTAACGATAAGGAAACCAGCAAACTTCTATACTCCACCTTATTTTGCCATTTCAAAGAACCGCTTTTTAGTTTTGCAAAAATATTATTTTCTAAACAGAAAGACAAATATTTATCTACTTTTTTATTAGTTATCCATGAAAGATATCTCTCTTTAGAGGCATTTCTTTTTTTAAACGCCTCTCATCTCTATTTAAAAATTTGAAAAATGTTTTTTGATAAAATACATGATGATTTCTATGTAATAAAAAATGCTCGTTAATATTTTCCAAAAATTGGTATGTATCTAATAAAGTATGAAATTGCTTATACCCATACTTATTTTTTCCAAAGGATGAAAGAGCATCGTAAAAAATCAAGGCTAATTCTTCGTCTGACAATTGTGCTTGTAAAATATTTAAATAACGTTGAATGTCAGTATTCTCGGTTTTATCTTGAACTGCATTCCTTTCTGTCACGACAAAGTTGATCGTATTGTAAATATATCTAAAAAAATAGCCTATACTAAAATTGTGCTTTCCAACGAATGAATCAAAAAAATCTAGTATACAGCCTTGAGCCATATCTTTCTCGGTATCCAATGAATTGCTTGACAGCCTATCCATAATAGTTTCAAAATTATCCTTGTTCTCTTCTTTTGGATAGATTGTGTAATATTCTTTCATTAATCCATAATAGTCCCATATCGTTGTAATGTTGGGGGTATTAAAGTGTTGAGCAATGTTTTTATTCACATTATCCCTAACATCATCTAACATTAATAGGAGATTAAAATATGTCGTTTCAAAGCGAGATTGCTCTTGAGACTGTTTAGATAATTCAAACTGTTTCCGTTGTTCTCTGAATGTTATGAATAAGAAGATAGTTGCTGTTATTGTAAAGAGTATACCAATTGTATCTGAAATAAAACTTCCAAGGTTATTCTTTAGTTGTTCAACAACATAACTATTACTAAACACCTTTTGTGAAATACCCATATACAAAAAGTATACACATAGGAGTATGCCTGCAACTAAAAAAATAATTGCCATCCAAAACATCAAATTTTTCTTCATTCTAATTATCCTCTTGTATTTCCCTTATAATAAATGTTGTCAACAGATGTGCTTGCCTATTAAGCGACTCATAAGTAGGATAATTGTTTGAAGCAAGCTCAACATTGTCTGTTATATCCATAAAAGTTCCCAGTTTTTCTATGTCTTTTACTGATAACTGCCTTGCTTGCCCTTCAATTATTACTTCAAATTTAACATCTCCATATTGCACACCTTCAATGCTAAAAACATTAGATGAATCAACACGCTGTATTCTATTAAGAAGGCTTCTGATATTAAAGAAATTATTTCTTTTAGCAGTGTAAACAATTTCTGTATTTCCCACCTCATCATTAGATATTTCATTGTTTGTCATGCGCGAAACTTTGAGATCTTCCTTGTGCACCTGTTCAAAAGTTATCTTCTTTGCCCCTCCTCCTATAGAACCAAGATGTTGATTTATAAGTCTTTGTAAAACTAATGGATTGATTTTTAAAACAAAATTGTTTTCATCATCTTCAATAATTCGGGGGGCTAAATATCCTCTCAGTTTACTTTCCAATAAGCTATAGATACCTAGATTCCCTATTCTTTCTAAAAGCAAAAAAGCAACTTTAGAATCTTCAGGAACATAAAAAAGGAAATAGAAAGGAATAAGAAGAGCTTCATTTACACTCTTGGTATGTGTTGCTTCTCCAGTTAAAACATTAACCATATTTTCTTCTGTTCCGTAATCACCTGTTTCAATAATTCCAGAGATATACCTTCCGTCAGTAAATAGCAAATCCCTCCCATCTCTTTTCATAATTCGAAAGAATTTTTCTTCATCTCGATTTTGAGCAACATCTTCATTTACTGAATTATACCTTAAGGTGTTAAACAATTCGTTAATAATATCAATAATATCAAATCCATTCATAAAGTCCGAAAGCACTATTCGGTCATCCCTTTTTCCTTTTCTGTTTATCGATAATTGATAGAGGGCTAAACTAATTTTTCTTGCCATAAGATGTGTCTCTTTTATTTTAAATTACTAATTGAATGTCAACAGATTCTTGAGTTATAGAATACTGTAGAAACAATTAGTCGATAAAACTATAACAATGATATACAGCATTTTGCATGGCTCAAAGAACCTATTGCAAAGATAAGGGTATGTCGTGAGAAAAAAGAATTTTCTCTCTTAATTTTTTCGTAAAGCCGTCTGTTGGGACGGCTTTTTGTTTTCTGTGTATTCTATTCTTATGATGAAATGCAGTCTCCGAAGACGGCGTTTTTTGTTTTCACCCTGCTTCTCTCTCTGCACATCCTCCACTTATGCCCGTGTATCATGTCCGGGATCGGTTGTTCGTTGTCAGCGGCAAAGGTAGTTCCTGGCTTCTACGGACAAAAAAAGGTCGGGTCGGCAAGCCGTTTAGACGACAATCTCCACACTTCCATTTCATTGCAGGTAGTATTCTCGCCGTAAAACCTTGTTTGTCCTAAGCCCTACCTTTTTACGCCACTGAAACGAAAACGACCGACCTGACGGAAAAACGCATAAGAAAATGTCGGATATGCGAGAAGCAGGGAAAAAGAAAAGTTGAAACTCAAACTCCCTCTCCTCTGGAATCCGCATAAAATCAAAAATAATCATTCAAGAAGAACAGATGAAGTAAAGCGGTCGGCAGATTTGCCGACCGCTCCTTTTCTTTCTTATGCTTCGGGCGGACAAAGCCCCCCCAATGAAAAACAGTTCGTTACTTTTGACAGTGAGTTGATACGGCTCAAAAGTAACAAAAAGCCATTGCTAAATGCCTCACAATAGCTTCTTGAATTTTATCTCTGCCAATCTGTTGATTTCATCTTTGTAGGTCTCAAGATGATGCAAGATGATGTTCTCCACATAGATGCCGATAGTCATATCTCTATTCCTCATAGACATGACTATCTCCGCCAATGTATCCTGTAGCTCTTTGGCGATATAGATGGTCTTGCGATTTTTCAGGGCGTTGCGACAGATGAAAAGCGACTCATAATCGCCCTTATCAGCCTTTCGCCTTTCTTTTCTTGGGACTCTTGATAAATCCTTTGACATTGGTTCGTCATTTGGACGTTCCGATTCAACACACAGCTCTTCAGATTGAGAGTGTTTTATCTCACTCTCTTTTCTTTTCATGGGAATACCCTGTGAAATAAGTTCTCGGATAGCAACGGGATCTACCTTGCCGTTTTGGTTCTCTGTCATACTTCCTTAATTTTTATTGTTATACAATTCACTGTTCATTACGTTGCCAAGATATTTACCGATGGAGATGAATACATCCGTTATCGGAGATATGTCCAATAATTGGCTTGTACCAGCAGGGCTACATCCTTTCGTTCATACCCTTTCTGTGGAGATGTTAATTAGCGTCCATCAATACAATCGTTCGATTGTATTTGCTTTCGCACATTCCCACGTTCGAGTGAAAGAATCAAGGATATGCTCTTTGATATACACCCTCGCTCATATCGCTCATCGAAACGTGATGTTATCGAAGACGCATCCCTCCACCGACATATTCGACAGTGCAAATATATGGCTCGGAGATGCTGTAATCAGCGTGATTTCCTTTAGTGCGTACTTGTGGCGTTAATTTGGATAGTTGTGACTTCATATGAGGTAACGGAGTTAGACATGACGCTTAGTAATTTTGCACCCAAGCGGTAAGCCGAAGCTTTCGAGACATAAAGTGCTCTTTTTTGAGTGATTCGTTTTCGTCCTTTATGGACAGACTTATTTGCATCGGGCAAATAGCAAGGTATGTTTTATGCAGCACGACTCCGTTTTTGCAGCATAAAACCCTTGCTCTTGCAGAGAGCTGAAAAAAACTCCGAAGTCGTTTTTCTTGGAGGAGAGAATGCCACATTCTGAATGCCGGTTACGCCGTGAAACACTAAAATCCAAAGTAAGAAATGAAAATGAAGAAAATTCGGAGCTCACGCTCCAAAGAGAAGACAGAAAAGCGTGTTTCGGTCAATTTCACGCCGACGGAATACGCTCATTTCCTCACGATGAAAGAGGAAAGCGGTGTGCCAAGTCTGTCACTATTCATCAAGGCAAGGGTCTTTAACGAGACTTTCCGAGTGATAAAAGTGGATCGTTCCTTGCTTGACTATTATCAAAAACAGACGACTTTGTACGGACAATTTCGCAGTGTCGGAGTGAATTACAACCAGACAGTTGTCGCTTTGAAGAGCAACTTTACTGAGAAAAAAGCCTTTGCGATGCTTGCCAAGTTGGAGAAAATGACGTTTGAATTGGCAATAATTGGAGGTGAAATCGTACAACTCACCCGTGAGTTTCAGGAGAAATGGCAACATCGGCAATAGCCTTTTACTGTGCATTATTATTCCTTAATGAACAAAAATCAGGCTTCCCTCTCATTTCGGGAAGCCTGATTAAGCATTTGAATGCATTTATCGTTTCTTGTATTTTCCGCCTTTCAGGTCACTCTCAACCATTCGTTTGTTCATTTTCTCTCGGAGGTCATCAAGGAAATAGGTGCGACTGTCATCCTTGCGGTGTTTCATGTTCATATAGACGTTGTAGCAGTTCTTAATTTCTACACCCAAGATTTCAGAAAAGACATCTGCCAATTCTTCTATACCAATTTCACCATCGTTAATACAGCCATAGGTATCGAGTGCATAGAGTAGTTCGACCAAGTCTGTTGCCCTGCCTGTCCAACGGAGTTTCTTCGCAGGTCTGACTGGCAAAGCAGGAAGAAGCCCCTGCATTCGCATCCTCAACAATAGCAACTCTGTGTCAATAACACAGAGCAGTTCCGATATATTTTTTCCCCATTTCGGTTGTTATACCTATTTTTTCAACCATACCTCTTAAATGGAATCGAGTAAAGTTCAATGTGCGAAACAATGAAACAAGATTTTCTTCACTATTCCCCAACTTTATGATTTCTCTGATAAGGTCATCGGTTGCTTCCGTACTTTTATTAGAGAATAGCATCTCAAAAGATGCGTTTTTAATAAGTCTTTTCATATTGCCTGATGGTTTTTGCAGGCAAAGTTCTGAAGATTGTTCAGGGCAAAATAACCCTCAAACGGCAAGTAATATCCCTATTGCATAAAACTCACAAAGAGTCGAGATATTGCTTGGGTTTTATTCTGTGATATTTGCGGAAAGCCTCCGTGAAGTGGCTGAGATTGGCATATCCGATTTTATAGCCTACTTCGGATACAGAGTAAAGACGAGTGGAAAGCAGTCGTTTTGCCCATTCCATCTTTTCGGATAGGGCATACTCGGCAATCGCCTTGCCGATAACCTGCTTGAAGCATTTTTGCAGTTTGGAGCTGCTCATTGCTGCTTCACGTGCCAGTTCGGGAATGCTCGGTACGTTGTTTAAACTTTGTAAAATCTGACGACGGACACGAAAGACAGCCTCCACATCGTTCAAATTCAAGTTGGAAAGAGATTTTACCTCCGAACGTTTTTCGAGTTTTTCGAGGAACATTGTCAGCAGTTCTATTGCCTTTCCGTGCAGATGGAGGGGATAGAAAGGCGCATCGCTTTTGGCTATCGCCTTGATGCCATCCAATACTTGTTGCATCGCAGGTGTGATAGTCTCGAATAGATAAAAAGACTTGTCCGACCGGAGCAGCCGACCGATGTAGGTTTCGTGAGCCGTATCCATTTGCTCTATCCAATCCTTGTTGAAGGTCAATGTGATGTTTTCATACTGCCGTTTGGGAGCGAAAGTCCACTCCGTAGGGATATTGCTTGAGGGCATAAAGATACCGTCGAGCGTGTCCACCCCGACCGTTTTCGTGCTTGTGCCGATAATCTGCTCGTGCTTATGCTCGTTGATATAGAACATCACAGGAATCCATTTCGAGTTTTCCACCGAGCGACGCACCATTGTCATCGGTTCGTACGATACGAAACTGATGTAGGTCAATGTGAGCCATGACAACGGGTAGTATTGCTTGAAAAAGCCGCTGCCCACTGAGGGCGGAACGGTAAAACCATCGTTCGTTACCGATGTGCCGAATTGCTCGGCAACCATCTCCATCCAATCTTCTGGCTTATTGATTGCACAAAATTCTATGGTCATATCATTATACCTTTCTGCAAATTTACAAATAAACAAGGATAAAAAAAGAGGATTTTCTTATATTTTTATCCTTGTTGAATCACATGCTCTATAAAAAACAAGAGTATTCCTTTTTGAGGGAATACTCTTGCGATAGGGATTTACTCAAACGCGACTAAACTTGACGGTACTCCCACGGCAGTAACGACGGGTATTTGGGAGCATTCGCCCGTCTTGGTATTGTAGGTATAGTAGCCCGTTCCGTTATTGCACGTCATACCAAAGACGATGAAATCCTTGTAGCGAGTTATGGCAAAAGAGCCATTGCTGTCGGTCATCGGCAAATCGAGTTTTTCGATGGTTTTGTTCCAAATGTCGATTTTCACGGGTTGGAAGTCTTTCTTGAGTATTCCAAATTCCGTATCCGTTACTTTCAAGCAACTATATACAATGCCATTGCCCGCATAGTAAGACTTAATCATATACTGTCCGGTCTTTCCTATTCCCTTGATGGTCGTTTTCGACAGGTTGAACAGGTAGTCGGCGTCCCATTGGTCGCTTCCTTTGCGGATACGCAGGAAACCTTCCTTATTGGCAACGTTGAAGTTGTTGCCCGCACTGTAAAAGTAGATGTCTCCCCGCTCGTCCATAAAGGCATCGGAATGGCGGAACAATCCGACAACACTTGTGCGACTATCCTTAATGACTTCAGTCTTTTTCGTTTTAAGGTCAATAACAGCCACCTCTGCACCCGTCCCCGGAACGGAGGTGTGGGGCGAATTGAGCTGGTTGAGGGCTACATACATCTTTCCGTCTCGAATGACGTTGCAACCGGGGTCGGGATTATTGTCCTGAACGGCATAAGGCGAGAGGTCGATTTCATCTTCTTTTTGCAACGTAGCGGTATTGATTAGCGCAATCTTTCCCCTTCCGTGCAAAGCGACATATGCCCGTTGCTCGTCGATAAAATTGATTTCTCCGGGTTGCGCCATCTGTTCAAAGGTCATCGTACCTGCTTTTAGCAATTCGCCGTGCGCCCCTCTTGTAAACTTATGTACCTTATCTCCGAATTTCCCTTCGGGCACAAGTACCGTGTTTCCTTTTGCGAAGAGATAACACCCAAAGCCAAATTCGAATGCTTTCTTGTTGTCGGTAGCTTGAGGTGTCAAATCACCGAACGTGCCGACGTAAGCACTTTTGTCCACATAATGCACAAAGGCAAAATGCTGTTGCACCTCGTTGGGCGTTGGTTTGGGGTCATCATTTTTGTCGCAGGACGTCAGCCCTATGGAGCCGACCAGCATAGCAAAAAGGGCTATGTTCTTCAATGTTGTTGTTCTCATTTTTATTTATGTTTAGAATTATAAAATACCTTTCAAGAAGACGTATCTGAATTTCAGATGGAATGTCCGTCCTGCCAACGGTTGGCGGAACTGGTCCCAAACTTCTTTATTCATCAGATTGTGGCATTCCAAAGCGATGGAATATTTGTTCTTGTAGGTCAATAGCAGACCAATATCATTGACGAAACTGCGAGGGATACGCCGTTTCTGCAATTCGGTAAGTTCCCAAAAGTAGAAGAACTCTTCCGTGAACTTCCCGTCCCAAAATGCCTTGACATACCAATTCTTGAACAATCGGTCGCTGTGATATTCCGCTCCAAAGTTGGCAAACAGGTAGGGAATATTCGGCAGTCGCAATCCTTTTGTCGGATTAGGGGCTTGGGTGCCCGGCAAATAGTCCAAAACATCGCGTACGTCCTGATAAGTCAGGTTCCCGTAGGCATAGACCGTCGGCGATATATCCAGTTTCAATTCAGTCTCTATACCTTTGATATGTACCTTTTCAGCATTCACATATCCGGCTGCCATATGTTGTTTCATCAGTTTTATCATATCGCTCACCTGCATATAAAAGCCATTCACTTCAAATTGCAATCGCGACAATCCGAGTACATCGTTTTTATCTATCAAGAAACCCAGATTGAAGTTGTGGCTTTTTTCCGGTTTCAGTCCGGCAGCAGGAAAGGTAATGATACCGTCACCGAACAACTCTTGCGAATTGGGGAGGCGTATTGCCCGTTGATAAGATGCCTTCAGAAGAAAGCCTCTGAACGGTTCGTACTTCATTGCCTCTATCCATCCGATTTGCGATGTCGTATTGCTCTTTTTCTTCGGAGCCTCGATCATCTCGTATGAAGTCAAATCCTCTATCTCGGAATGGAGATGGAAATACTTTGCAGAGAACATATTCGTCAGTTTCCTGCCGAAGAGTTTCGCTTCCCAAGTCAATCCTAAGACAACACTGGTCTTTTTGCTTGGAAATCCTCCGATAATAAATCCTGCGTGCTGACTTGCAATGTCATCGCTTGGTTGTCTTTGGGCATAGTTAATAAGCGTGTTCAGGTTCAAACTGTGATTGACAGACAATCTGTAATCAAGGTTGATACGTTCGTTGATTTCCAAACCTTTGTCGTTTGAGTTGTGAGGAACGTCCCCCGTTTCTCCCTGTCCGTTCGGGCTCGGATATATATTTCCCTCAAAATCGTGATTAACTCGTGCCGTATCCACAAAATTGTTCGTCGTATGCGAGAGGGAGAAATGCGACTCGAAGTTAAGTCGATTGTTCAGTATTCCGCTTTTTATCAGTTTGTTTTCGAGCATAAACATCCCGGATTTGTTTTCAGCATGCTGGATATTCTTCAATACTCCTTGTATCTCATTGAAACGGTTGTAATACCCGAACTCGGTACTAATCTCATCGAACCAAAGTTTTGTAAAAGCGACTTTCCCTTTCAACATATACGAACGAAAACGGTCGTGGTCACGCTTTACCAACAGGTTCTCTCTTTCGGGGACTCTAAATGAGTAATCATTCTTTGCAGAAGTATAATACCCTCCCGCACCGAGCAAAATACCGCTCTTGGGAAAGTTCTTGCGAGAGAAGACACTTCCCTTGTGCGTCTGATAAGAACCGAGTTCGTACGAAGCATCCAAATAGTCCGTACTGAACTCCTTCGTGACGATATTGACGGCACCACCCAAGCCATCGCAACCGAAACGTGCAGGGATAATGCTTTTATAGACCTCTATCCGTTCGATAATGTCTATCGGAATTTCATCAAGCGAAAAGGCTCCGTCCGAAGTATTCATCGGAATACCATCCCAAAGGATTTGAATGCGGTTTCCCTCCAAACCGTGAACAATAATCCTCGAACTGCTTCCCAATCCACCTGTCTGCCCGACCTTCAAACCAATGGTTTTGTTCAAGATGGTTTCTAAAGAAACAGAGCGACCTTGCAATTCCTTAGCGTTTATTACTGAAACCGCTTCGGGCGACTCTCTAATAACCTGTGCTTTTGTTTTTCCGAAGACGACCACATTTGCCAATTCCGTCGATTCCGGACGTAACTTCAGGGTATGACGTTTCTCATTTGCCGTAATCGTGTCGGTAATTGTCTGGTAACCTACGTAACTTACCCTTAGTACAAGTTTTTGATGGGCAGGCGTATTTAGTTTCGCCACTCCTTTTTTATTTGTGGTTGTACCGTTCTTGTATGAAGGTTCGTTCAGGCCTTTCCATTGCACCGTGGCAAATTCTATACTGTTACCATTCTCTGCATCAATAACTTTTATTTCGATGGAATGCTGTTGTGCAAACATCGGATAAGCCCACAGCAATAGGATGCTGATGATGAGCATTCTTTTGTATAAATGAACTATTGAGTTGATTGACATATCTTATCTGTTTATAAAAACTCGTACAAAATTACCCACCTATAAAACAGATAAATAACCCTACTATCCACACTTATACCCCTATTGAGTTTTATATGTGTCAAGTTATCGTTTTCGGGCAGTGTAATGCTCATTCGGGTTATTTTACCCCTGTGCGTCTCCGTACTTTTGCATCTTAGAAAATCAAAACGATACAGATATATGGATAAACAAAAAATCAAGCCTCTCGATGAGGAACGGGAGAGTCGCAGCCTGCTCTCCAATGCGGTGGTCATACTGCATCTTGTTTTCGGCACACTGCCCCTATTGCTCGTGGTGTGGGCGGTAGACAGGCTGATGGATGGTACGCTCACTTCTACAATGATTTGGATTGTCGGGGCGGCGATGGTGCTGTTCGCCCTGCTTCGCGGCGTGTTTTACGGAACGTCGATCTGGCGGGCGCACCGCTCGGCTTACAACGCCCTCACACGGTTGAGGTTGCGTATCGTGAGCCACTTGCAACGGCTGCCGCTCGGCTTCTTTCAGGAGCGGAAGGTGGGTGACTTGGTGAACATCATCAACCACGACGTGGAGCAAATCGAGATTTATCTGGCACACGGATTGCCCGAAATCCTCTCGGCAACGCTTTTCCCTGCTTTGCTTTGGGTAATTGTTATGGTATTGGACTGGCGGCTGGGACTGTCGCTCATCTCGCTGCTACCGTTGGCATTTCTTTTGCAGATGGCAGTTAAAACGTTTTGGGGCAAGAGTTTCCGACACTTTATGGAAAATACGCAGAAGATGTCGGAAGACCTTCTGGAATATGTGGCTACAATACCAATCATTAAAGCATTCAGCCACGAAGAGACCCGGACAGAGCGAGTTCTCGGAGGTATGCGCGATTATATCCATTGGGTGAAGCGGAGCATGTTCAGCGTTACTGTTCCGATGACGCTCATCACGATGTTCTTGGAGGGCGGTATCGTGGTAATGACCCTTGTCGGGCTATGGTTGATGAGTTCGGGCGAACTGACCGTAGCACGTTTCATCCTCGCCCTGATATTGGGTGGACTGTTCTCATCTTCCTTTGCCAAACTGGCTACGTTCCAGCATTTCAGGATTGTCTATGGTCAATCGTTGGCGAAGGTTCAGTCGATTACCGAAGTACCTGCAAAGGATACGGCAGACAGGGATACGGATGCCATGCAGACCGATGTCTGTTTCGAGCACGTGACATTTGCCTACCCGAATAAGAAAGACTGTGCGTTGTGTGATGTCAATCTGCAATTTCCCAAGGGTAGCCATACGGCTATTGTGGGCGAATCGGGGTCAGGCAAAAGCACACTGGCAAGCCTGATGATGGGTTTCTGGCAACCGCAGTCGGGAACCGTTCGACTGGGCGGCGAGAACCTTGCGGAACTCTCCGAACACAACATTGCCGATTTCTTTTCTATGGTGCAACAAGAGGTATTCCTCTTCAACACGAGCATTCGGGACAATATCCGTATCGGCAAGCCCTCCGCCACGCAAGAGGAGGTGGAAACAGCTGCACGACGTGCACGCATTCACGATTTTATTACGGGGTTACCCAATGGTTACGATACTTTGGCAGGCGAAGCCGGCGTAAAATTCTCCGGCGGAGAGAAACAGCGCATTTCCATTGCACGGATGTTGCTCAAAGACTCGCCGATTGTCATCCTCGACGAAGCCACCGCTGCCTTGGACGGGGAGAACGAGAAACTCATTCAAGAAGCTCTTGATGAATTGCAGCGTAACAAGACCGTCATCACCATCGCCCACCGTCTCAACACCATTCAGGATATGGAACGTATTGTCGTGATGGACAAGGGAAAGGTTGTGGCGACGGGAACACACGGAGAATTGATGGACAACTGCCCACTATATCGCAATATGACGGAAACACAGGAACGGGTAAGCAAATGGCAACTGAAAGAGGAGGAGGTATAAACAATGATACGCAATATATTGAATGAATTGACCGTTCGCGGAGTGCGGCATCTGATAATCTCCGCACTGTTTTTCGTGGTTTATGCCCTTTGCGGAACGGCAATAATGCTTACTGTCCTGTTCCTTATCGACCGCCATATATCGGGCGAAAGCGTTTCGCTCATTTCGGCAGCGTGGATACTCGTTGGTCTGCTGATTTTGAAAACCATATCCAATGCCGTAGCCGATATGAGCAAGCACTTTGCCGGCTTCGATCTCGTGGAGCGCATCCGTGAGAAGATCATCTTGAAACAGAAAATGTTCTCGCTCAGTTTCTACACCAATGAACGGCTGGGCGAGATAAGCACCGTCATTCACAAAGACGTGGATAATATGGAAATGGTTGTGGGGCACCTTTGGACACGGATGTCCGCCGACTTCATCGTGGCGCTGATACTCGGCATCGGGCTGTTCTGTGTGGACTGGCGCATGGGATTAGCGATGATTACCATCCTTCCTATTGCCCTCTTCTCCTTGTATCGGGGCATCCGTTCGGGAATGAAAGCGCAACAGGAGGCACAAGACGGTCTGGCGGATATGGTCAGTCTCTTCGTTGAATACGTCAAGGGCATACCTGTGCTGAAAGTCTTCGGAGGAAAAGGAATGTTCCGTGACAGGCTCGACCGTTCTGTCAGCGAGTTCGGGGAGAGCAGCAAGAAGACCTCACGGTTGGCAGCTGTAAGCGTGGGCAGATATGCCTTTCTTATAGAATTGGCTTTCGTACTGATGGCAACGCTTGGTTTTTGGTGGACTCGGCATGGCGAACTTTCCCTTTTTGTTTATCTGATGTTCGTCATCGTCTCGAAAGAATTCTACAAACCTTTTGTCAATATGGAGAGTCATTGGCTGAACTACATCAAGGTAAAGGACAGCTACGAACGCATTTCCCGTCTGTTGGACGCTCCCGTTATCGTCAACCCCGACCAACCGAAAACGGCGGAACATTTCGACCTCTCGTTCGATGGTGTCGGATTCCATTACGAAAAAGAAGGCTTTGAGATGAAAGACCTCACGTTCAACGTACCCGAAGGAACGGTAACGGCTCTTGTCGGCTCGTCAGGCTCCGGCAAGACCACCATCACCAATCTGCTGCTCCGCTTTTGGGAACCGCAGGCAGGCTGTATCCGTATCGGCGACGTAGACATTCGGGAGATGGACTACGATTACCTGCTCGGCAAAATCAGTGTGGTGATGCAGAACGTCATCCTCTTTTCCGACACCATTGCCAACAACATCAAGGTGGGCAACCGCAATGCCACACAGGGGGAAATCAAGGAAGCCGCACGTCGGGCGATGATACACGACTTCATCGTCAGTCTGCCCGATGGTTATGAAACGATAATCGGAGAGAACGGCTTGGGACTATCTGGCGGACAGAAGCAACGCCTCTCCATCGCCCGTGCCTTCCTCAAGGATGCTCCCATCCTCCTTTTGGACGAGATAACGAGCAATGTTGACCCCATCAATGAATACAAAATACAGCAAGCAATGTCTGCCCTTATCCGAAACCGCACGGTCTTGGTCATTGCCCACCATTTGCAGACCATCCGCAATGCCCACCAGATTATCGTGATGGACAAGGGACAGCTTATGGAGAAGGGTATGCACGCCGAACTCGAAGCTAAAGGCGGAATGTATTGTAAACTGCTGTCGATGCAGTAAGATCGCTAAAAAAGAACAGGTAGAAAGACGCATTTATCTTACTGCCTGTTCTCATATTCAACTGTACCATCCACCTTTGCCATAACACACAAGTAGCGGAGGACTTGTTCTCTTCTTTTCGGTCAGTCTTCTGATTATCCATTTACGGAAACTTTTGGCTTGTGGAGAAGCAAAACGAAATGACAGCATCGTTATCATTTCAATATTATATAAATCCACTGCACCACCCTTAAACAATAGCGTTTGCATCACCTCATCTTCTCTGAGTAATCCTTCTTTGAAGATAGACTTGATGTGGCTGTTTACTTTGCCGGAGAATATGCCGAATAAATCGGCTATTTCGCAAGCCGACATCCAAATGGAAGTCGTAGGAACGTGTACGTTCCCATTCTCCTCAATGGTTATGAATTCTCTTTTCATAGTAATTCAATATTCATTGTTCTTTCTTCTTTCGATTAACTTATCCATATCCTCTGAAATCTTCTTCTCTGAAATCTTCGCATAGGTCTGCGTGCTGGTGATGGAGGCATGTCCCATCATCTTGGCAATGCTCTCCGTACAAATCCCCTCGGAAATCAAGAACGATCCGAAACTGTGCCGGGCTTGATGGTAGGACAGATTCTCCTTGCGCCCGATGATGACGCCCAGTTCGTGTATTTCAAACCACATCATATCCCTGCTTGGCAGAGGGAAGACGGGTTGTGTGTCATCGGTCGTGTTGTACAGATTGATAATCTGCTCCGCTATCGGATGCAGGGGGATAAATGACTCTACCTTTGTCTTCCTGCGGTTAATCCGTATATAACGTCTTCCTTCGGCAGTCTTCCCTATGTGGTGCGGATAAAGCAATTGTGTATCGACATAGGCAAGCCCCGTAAAACAGGAGAAGATAAAAGCCCGGCGAGCCAATTCCTTCAATGGGTCATTGGCGGGAAGTTTCAGTTCCAACAGTTGTTTCAGTTCAGTCCTGCTGATATGCATTCGCTTGGAGGACGGTTTCTTCTCATACTCCAACTCCTCCAAAGGATTGGCACGGATAATCTCATGGTCTACGGCAAGATATATCAGTCTGTTCAGCCAACAAAGGCAATGGTTGGTCTGCGATGCCCCGAAGTTCTTGTACCGCTTCAGGTAGACCTTATATTCCCGTCCGAATTCCTCGGTGATGTCCGAAAAGGCAATATCCGTCTTGCCTTTCGAGTCCAAGAACTCACGGATATAGCTCTGGTAATACCGGGAACTCCTGTAGGTCGAAGTGGAGTCGATTTCCTTGGAACGGACGGCAAGGCGTTCCCGTTCCCTTTCTCCCATTTGGAGCAGATGGGTAGGAATGACCGACTGACCTGCTATCCTGTTTTTCAGCAGTTCGGCACTGACCACACCCTGCTCTTTGAGCATTTCATCATAGAGCCGCTCCGCATGTTTGCGGAACTCTTTCAGGCGGTTGTTCGTCCGCACGTCAGCGGTCTCCGCCTTTTGGGCATTCCACTGTTTGGGATTGCAAGTAATACCCGTGGTTATCGTCGTGCTTTTCCCGTCGATGGAGATTCGGCAAAGTACGGAAGTTGTACCATCCACACGTACCTTGTTGCGATTGATATAGAGTAGTAAAGAAAATGTGCTACGCATAAATTCATTTATTATCTATGGGGTGTTATAATACAAGTTTCAAATCTTTTGTCACTTCGATATATTTGTCCATATCCTCGAAGAGTTTCTTGGGCGTGACCTTTGCATATACCTGTGTGGTCTGGAGGTTGGAGTGTCCCAGCATCTTGCAGATGGTCTCGATAGGAACGCCGGCTTCCAAGGTAATCAGCGATGCGAATGAGTGCCTGCCGGTATGGTAGGTCAGGTCTTCCTTAATGCCCGCAAGAACCGCAAGGCTTTTCATCAGACGGCGAAGGTTGGGATGGTACAGCATTGGAAAGAGGGTCGGACGAGCATCATCCCGGTACTTCTCTATCAGGTCAAGGGCTTCGGGCAGCAGCTTGACACAGGCACGAAGCTCGTTTTTCTTGCGGCAGTATTTAAGCCACAGCTCGCCATTGTCATCCGTGAACAGATTGTCACGCGTAACGGAAACTGCATCGGCGTAGGTTGTTCCCGTATAGCAGGCAAAGAGAAAGAGATCTCTTGCCAAGATATGGGAGGCGCGATGTTCGGGGATTACCAAGTCACGGATTTTCTCGAAGGATTCCCGGCTTAGGGCTTTTGGTGTCTTCTCCTTTTGTTTGGGGAGACTGAAATGAGCGAAAAAACATCTGTCGGCATAACCGTCCTTGTAGGCTTTACGGCATATTTTCTTGACGATAGCCAAATAGTGCCGGCAGGTATCTATGGCAAGCCCTTTCTCGTCCAAGATGAAGCTCTGATAGTCATGAATGAACTGTTCCGTTATCTGACCGAAAGCGATGTCTTTGGTGCGAAACGTCTTGTCGATGAACTCCGCCAAGGTTCTCCGAGTATAGAAATAGGCAGGGTAAGTTCCCTTTGCACGGTCTATCCCGATACGCTTTCTCAATTCCTCACAGACGATGTCCGTCATTCCCAACAGGGTCATCTGCGTTTCAAGGCTTCCTTGAAACAGGTTTTTGACGGCCTCCGCATCGAAGTCCATTTTCCTATCCGCAAGCGTGTCGAATGCCGTGTGGATGGAGAGCATCAGCTTGTCCAGCTTTGCATTGGTCTCTACGGCTTCATGACTCTTGCCTTTCAGACGGCTTTCACGAGGATTCCATAAGTCGGGAGTACAGGAGATTTTGCAACTGAATTGCACCATTGAACGATTGACGGTGATGCGTCCCATAATGGGGGCTTTGCCCGACTTGTCGGGTCTGCTCTTTTTGAGGTAGAGCAACACTTTGAATTTTTCTATTTTCATACGCTTTAATTTTATGGGCAAAATTACCCGTTGTTAAAGCGTTCTTTGATAAGCAAAATACTGTGGAACAGCGAGATAGGATCTCGCCCTATAGAAACTTCTCCTTTTTCCTGTTACCTCACCACACTTGGGAAACCGATGGATAACGGTTTGGTAACCGAAAGGATTCAGTATTCCGTGCCGAATTACTTTTCCACTGTAGCTGCAAAATATAGAAAAACGCCTAATTCACAATATGTTACCGATTTATTCTCTATGTTCTTCCAATTCCTCAAATGGATGATATTTTCCATATGGCAAGGCACACTTTTGCAACGACCATAACTTTAGCAAATGGTGTACCCATCGAAAGTGTATCTAAGATGTTGGGACACACCGACATTCGCACTACTCAAATCTATGCTAAAGTTATAGATGCGAAATTAAGTAACGATATGGAATTACTGGCACAGAAAATTAATACGAAAAAGGTAACTGCTACCATATAAAAGATTAGGAACTGGTCACGATTTGTGACCAGTTCTAAAGATAACTTATCACTTAACAACTTAAAATATTGAATTATGGATTTACAAATCATTCAAAACAAGATTTATGAAATTAGGGGTTGCAGGGTTATGCTCGATAGCGACCTTGCGGCACTTTATCAGGTGGAAACAAAAGCGTTGAAACAGGCTGTTAAACGTAATATAGAACGTTTCCCCGAAGATTTTATGTTTGAACTGACAAAGGAAGAAGTCGAATGTTTAAGGTCACAAATTGTGACCTTAAAGAATAATCCCGATGAAATGGAAACAGCAGCCAGTTCAAAACGCGGCAAACATACCAAGTATTTGCCTTATGTTTTCACGCAGGAAGGTGTAGCGGCTTTATCGGGTGTGTTACGTAGTCCTATTGCCATACAGGTGAATATTTCCATCATGCGGGCATTCGTAGCCTTGCGTCAAATGATAACAGGCTATCAGGAACTACTAAAGCGTATTGAAGAACTGGAAGAAAGTACGGATGCACAATTCAGCGAGATATACCAAGCACTGACCCAATTACTAAGCAAGCCCGAACCGAAGCCACGCAAACCGATAGGATATAGAACCTATGACGAATAACGGTTTAAGGTATTCGGTTGTCTAAGGGGTGTCACCAGTGATACCCCTTTTTCAGTTCCCTAAAGTAATGTATCTCAATCACAAATTTTAGCAAAGTTACAGCCCGGTGGGGACAAATACCAAATCCGAGCCGTTCCGGTTTTCTAAAAAATCTCCACACCTACGGGTCGTATTTTTTGAAAAGATATGGTTGAAGTCCCCGCCAAACTGTGGATGTCCGGCAAAATTTCTTATTGTTTAATTTAAATTTCAGTAGTCATGAAAACAACAGAATTTACCATGCCGGAAATCACTATCTCTTATAAAGACAATGTAAAAGCATCCGAAAGGGTGAAAATACTCTCATCCGAAACGTCCTACTCTTACCTGAAACCGTTCTATATCGAATGTATGGAACACCACGAGGAAAGCCATGTAATGTTTCTCAATCGGGCAAATAAGGCTTTAGGCGTTTCCCTTATCTCTAAAGGCGGCATGGCTGAAACTGTAATGGACGTGAAAATCATCCTGCAAACCGCCTTGAAAGTCCATGCTTCGGGCATAATCCTCTCACATAACCACCCATCGGGCAACCTACGTCCGAGTGAACCGGACAAACAAATTACCTCAAAAATAAAAGAAGCCTGCAAGGTCTTGGATTTACATCTGTTAGACCATATCATCCTGACAGAAGAAAGCTATTATAGTTTTGCAGACGAGGGGCTTATCTAAGCCCTTTTTTTGTTACAGGCAACAAAAACACAATATCCTACTTTTAAAATAAAACCATTTTTCCAGTTTCTCCTATTGTAAATCTTCCTCTTAGGCAGTCCCCAGCCGAAGCAGTCATTATCGTATCACATAGGCAAAGGTATTTCCGTGTTCTTCACGTCTTTGCAAGGTCAAGCCCTAAAGGGTTTAAACAAAAATCTTCCTGTTGTACTTCGTCCAAAGAGTATTTTTCTTTAAAATCTTGCAAAGCCTAAACACTACCCTTTAAAGCCTATATGAAACGAAAACGACCGCCCCGACCGGAAACGCATAAAAAAAAAGTCAGATTTACGAGAAACAGGAAAAAAGGTTATGAAACTTTGGCTCCCTTACCTCTCAAATCCGCATAAATTTTAAAAGACACAGAATTATGGAAGCAGTAACATTATCAGAAGCAAGAGTTTATGTAGGTACTTACAACAAGTATAACAACGGTTCACTTTTCGGCAAGTGGTTAGACCTGTCCGACTATTCAGATAAGGACGAATTTATGGAAGCGTGCCGGGAACTGCACAAGGACGACCAAGACCCGGAATTTATGTTTCAGGATTACGAGAATATCCCGGAAGCCCTGATTTCCGAAAGTTGGCTTTCTGAAAAGTTCTTTGAGCTTCGGGATGCCATCGAGAAACTAAGTGAAACCCAGCAGGAAGCGTTTTTCGTATGGTGCGACCACCACAACAGCGATATAAGCGAAGAAGATGCGGACGACCTTATTTCTTCCTTTGAGGACGAATATCAGGGAGAATATAAAGACGAGGAAGATTACGCCTATGAAATCGTAGAGCAATGTTATGACCTGCCGGAGTTCGCAAAGACCTACTTTGACTATTCGGCTTTTGCCCGTGATTTATTTATAACTGATTACTGGATGGATAACGGTTTTGTTTTCCGTTGCGCCTGATTACTAACCGGGTGGAGCAATCCACCCGCAACACACCAAGACAATGAAAGTAAATAATAAGATAGCGACTTCTTTACGATGGTTCATACTTGCTTTTATCATCTATCAGGCAGCCACCAGCACCGCCGGAATGTGGATAGCCCTAATCATAGGCTTTTTTATTATCCGGTTCGTTCTCCGGCTGTTTATCTCCGCCGTTTACCTGTTTTGTATGGCGATTATTTTCATTGTGTTGCTCTCATTTTTGATTATCTGATAACTCATTATAAAATAAATTATAACGATATGGAAACTTTAAACAAAAACGGGGTAAGCATTACCCAAATACCGGGAGAAGAAAAATATGTGAAATGCTGTTTAGGCGCATTCAGGGGACAGATTTATTTCCAGTATGATTATCGCCATACAGATATGGAACTGTTCAGCACAGTGGCTAAAACGCTTGACGAATGTCGCAAACAGCGGGATGAATGGATAGCGAAAAAAGAAAAGAAACAATAACAATACAAATAAGTACATTTATGAAAACGACAGAAGTAAATAAAAAGATTATCGGCAGACGTTGCAAGTGCATATTTACCGGATTGTTGGTAACGGGTGTTATCGAGGACACCACAGAGGATAAATACACGGTCAGCGTGAAAGTACGTTTTGACACGCCGCACCAGTGGGGCGATGAACTTTATTCTTATGACTGGTCTTTCGGACGGAAAGCAGATGATTTCGGTTCATTGAAGTATTTGGAACTACTACCCGACAAAACAACATTCGATGCAATGATAGTTACTTTCCGCGAACCCATCGACACGCTGAACGACATTTTTGAGGACGTGAAAGCATGGGGTGTCTGTTCCCTGAAAGGGTGGATAGATAGCTATGAAAGCACCCGTTTTACGCCCATAGACGTAGATAAGGCGGTTATAACGAGCGAATATAACATGGAATGTGTCAAAGAGTGGTTGGAACATAACACACCTGTAAAGAACATTATAATCGGTTAATAAAGAACGGCGGCAAATGCCGCCGCTACTTTCTTTCCGTGAGCCGAAGCGGACAAAGAAAGATAGCAAAGAAACCTGTTTCCATTCCCTATAAAAAAGATAATCCGGCGGGAAATACCCGCCGGATTATCTACCATAACATTACGCATTACGTATCATTCCAATTCTTCGCCCCATAGTTCTTTATCGGTTGGAGCGTGTTTCATTTCATACCAGCACCAGCAACCAGCCAGCAGGTAAAAAGCAGCCAAAGCCACAAGGAATTTATCTATCATACGGATAAAATACATGAAACTCAATATCATCCCTCATGGAGCAGAAAGATAACTTTCAGAATGCACACCATTTCTTCATCTTCGGAATCAAATTTCCAAGTCCGCTTTTTTACAACCATTTCCGTATCATAGTCGAAATAATTCAATGCCGGAGAATCATCTTCTTCATCCGCCCACTTGAAAGCCTGATTGGACGGTGTTTTCCTTAATGCTATCCGGTCAGATGGTGAAATGCTTTCTTTATCCACTATCACAATATCACCGACTGCCGGAACTGCATCCGTTTTCCATGTGGTACTTACAAAAAATGAAATACCGTTTATATCCAATTCTATTTTAACCATGTTCTTTTTGTCTTTAATTGTTTTCTTCTTCCTTACTGTTGTCATTGTTAAATGAAAACGTAAGTTGTTCCAACTGCCCGAAGCTATCCTGAAAATACACATCTACCGTCTGTTGGTCGGTTGATGCAGAGGTATAGTAAAGCCGGAATGTTTCGCCCGGAAGAGGGTACAGGTCATTCGGCAGCAGAACCGTCCCATCGGACATTTTCAGCGTTCCCGCCCCGTCCGGCTGGAAATAGCGGATGAAATACTTTGTTTCCTCATACCGCCCGTCCCGGTGAAGCTGACACCTGATTTCGGCGGTTTCACCCACCTTTAATTTCTTTGGTACAGGCATCGTTTCAATACTGAACGGGTAAGACTGCTGTATATCCACATCGTCATTACACGCACCCACAAATAAGATGGCGGCCATTATATAGCAGCCCATTAAAATACGGCTTAAAATCTTTCTCATATACATTATATATAATAGGTTAGTTTATCACATTATTATCTTTAGACCGATACCGAACTGTGTATGGAACTTTCCGACTGAAGAACCGAACAGGCATCTTTCCCGTGCGTTAATCAGGAACACCACCCGGTCGGTAATATAACTTTCCAGTTCCAGCGTCAGCGCACCGCCATAGACAAAACCGTCCTTATCCGTCAGGGTAGAGCCATCGGGCAGCAGCTTGTCACCCCAGTTGCTTGTTTCGTATCCGGCAAGGGCAGACAATCCCAGCGAAAGGAAAAAGGTTTTCTTCCGGTCTGAAAGGAAGTTCATATAGTAACCGCCCTCACCTGTGAACTGGCTTACGGGTATCTGTAAATCCTTATAGGGGTAATGCTTTTCGAGGTATTCCCCGCCGATAACCCACCTGTTCCCGTTTTTGGTATAGGTGGAAAGAGCCGCCCCAAAGTAATAGGCAAAATCACTTTTACTGTTCCAGTGAACACCGTCCGCCATGCCGCCCGTGACCTGCAAGCCTTTCATTCCCGGCAGACATCTTTGTGCGTGTGCCTGGTTAAAAGTCAGGCACAGCGCAAAAAGGAACATCATACAGAATATCCTTTTCATGTTCATTTGATTTTAAGTTCATTAATCACTTTGGCTGCCACTATATCCGAATTTTCCACCCGGATAGTTTGGTGTCTGCCCCCGTTCTTTTCCACCAGTTCGATAACCAATATCTTATCGTCAGGGATAGTGAACTGTGGAACGGTGTACACGGTGCGGACAGTACTTTTACCACCGATAACCAGTATCTCGTTATAGCTCCGCACCGGGTCAATGACCGTTTCCTGAATAGCCGTTCTTTTGGCTACTTTCTTATCCACAATCTTGAAACGGATAAAATCGGTATCAAACGGTACGTTTGAACTGTTCCTTGTTTGTGTGTGGAAGTAGAACAGTCCGTTATGCGAATAAATGCCCTTTACCAAGAACTGCACCCCGAAACGCTTGCATCCCAAATGTTTTATCTCCCGGTCATTGTTCTTGTAGATGGACTGCATAATCAGCTTTACCAAAAGCGGGCTTTCGTTACCCAGTTCACGGAAATAGATGTTCATCCGGGTATGGCTGAAATCTGTCGTGTCCTCATTCTCCAAGAAATCTTTCATTTCGATGTTCAGCATTTCCGGTTCGTGTGCGTATTTCGCATTGAAACTGTAAAAACTGCCATCCTCACAGATAACGGAAAAGTTCGTTTCACCGGGAAAACCCTCTGTCGTAGCTTTCACACGAACAACATTTTCCGCCCCGTCCGCTTTTCCGGCAATAATGTAGTTACTGCCTAAGTCCACGTACTTAACGGCAGACGGGAAAATGATGTGTACCGTTTTGGCGAATGTCACCTGTACGCCGTAAGGTGTCACCATTTGGCGGTAAGGTAGTTTTTTAGTGATGCCCTGATACAAATCGTTACTTTGTGCTTTCACTGAAACCACTCCCAAAACAAGAGCGAATAAAATCATTAACTTTTTCATTTGGATTGAAATTTTTATGGTTGATAAATAAATTACTGTTGTTTGGCGTAAAGCATCACCTGATAGTTCGCTTTCAGGTGTACTTTTACCGTTCTGAACTTCTTAGCGAAGTATTGCGACCCGCCCTGCATCAAGCCTCTTGTAATATCCATTGCGACCTGCTGCCCGGCACTTTGCGCAAAGGAAATACTCGTACCCAGTCCCGCACCGATATTCGCCATCGCTTCTTTTGCCGCTTCCTGTTCCAGTGACGAGGGGACGGAAAGCCCTTTCTGCCCGTCACTGTCGTAAACGGCAAGTTCCACCGGAATGATGTTACCCGCATATTCGAGCGAGGACACCAGTATGTCGAGCCGTTCACCCTGAACTTTGGCACTACCCGATACAAGGCTGTTTTTGGGGACAATGACATTGCCCGCTTGCAACGGTTCTAACAGTCGCAGTTTGACAGTCTGCCCGTCCATAAGTGTTTGGTCGTTATGAACGCACGCCCGGATAGTGTTCTTTCCCATCGAATAGCTGCTGCCGACTGCCGTATTAAATCCGTAATTGCGTGACTTGCCGTATTCGGCGATAAATTCGCTGTTGCTCATGGGCTGTTGCAATCCTGAAACCGTCTTGTCCGATACCGCCTTTACAGAAGCGGTACTTCCTTTTTCCTGAATGGGTGCAGATGGCGTAACCTGTGCAATCTGTCCCGGCTGTGAACTTTGCCCGTTTTGTCCGTTCATATACTTTGCCGCCAGTTCGTAGGATTTTTCCATAAGAGCCACCTGTTCATCCATGCTACCCACCCCGCTTTCTTTCGCATCGAGCCGGGCAGTCAGTTCTTCCACCTGCCGTTTGAGTTCCTCTTTTTCCTTGTCCTCTTTCGGCGTTTCGTAGAAACTGCCTAACTGACGGTTCATGTCCCGGTAAGCCGCCGCCGAAGACTGGATAGAGGAACGGGTATTGTTCGGCGTACCCGCCCCGAAGTCTATTACATTGGTTTTCGGCTTTTCCGCCGGAGCATCATCTATCAGAGTCAAATCTTCCCCGTTCCCGTTTTCCTCTCCGAGTGAAAAGGCAAAATCCTGCAAGGAACGCATCTTGTCTGCCTGTTTGTTCTCCATCTGTTCCTGTTCGTAAGCTGTCTTTTTATCGCTGATTATCCCGTCCCCTTTGGGTTGCGGAATATCGGCGTTAAAGCCGCCCACGCTTTCCACCTTTGCTTCATCCTTTTCGGACGGTGCAAAAATCAGATACATAGACCCTAAGAATACCAGTCCCATAAGCGGATAAACCAGCATCTTCTTTCGTTGCTGTATCTGTTGCGGGGTAAGTTCCTTTTTCTCTTTTTCTTCTTTCTTCCTGTCCGTTTCCGGTGCGGGAACTTCATTCTTCACTTCTTTTTCTTCCATTGTCTGACTGATTAAAAATATTCGTACTGTCTTTACTTTGAAGTTGTAACTGCCTGATATGTTCTATCCGTATGGTTTCGCCATCCTCTTTGCCTATCCGGTAAATGGATGATACCGTAAAGTAGATGGATAACCCGCCGAAGAACAGGAGCATAAGCAGGATTACCGCCAGCCTTATTTCCGGTGTCATGCGCCCGCACAGGTGGCGAAGTTTTTCATCCGCCCAGTCCTGTACATGGGTAACAGCCTGATTCACCGGAGAGAGTATTTTCCGTATCATGGCTTACCGCTTTATGGTGTTCAAGTCCTTGTTTTCCGTTATCTCGAAACTTTCCATCATAAAACCGTGCGGGTTATTATCACTTCTTACAGCGTTCAATAACCGGCAACGGGTGACAAGGCTTCTTTCGGTCACGCTGCTTTCACGGATAATCATTTGCCGGGCATAGGTAGCCACCGCATACGGGTACACATCGAAATTGCATGAAACGCTGTCTATCCGTATCGTTTGGCTGATATTGCCCGATATGATACGGTTGTAATACCCTTTTTCCGAGAGGTCACGGTAATAGTTAAATGCGCTCTTATCGGCAAGGAACAGCGACCGTTTGATATTGCTTTCGATAGCGTTCTTATCGGGTGAGAGCGTGAAAAAGAGTTCGTGGAAACGTTTCACGTGTTCCCTTGCTTCAACCGGACGGTTTTGCGAGAGGTCTTGCGAAAGCGCAAGCATCAACGATTTGCCACCGTCCAGCACATAAATCTTCTGCCGTTGCGCTTCGGCAAACGTGTAGGAGTTCCAAACGGCATAACCTGTTATCAGGGTACACATCACGACAAACACAATACCGAAAAGCCGTATCTGTTTGAAACTGGTTTCAATGTTCTTTAAACTTTTAAATTCCATCTTGATTTTTAATTATTGATTACCTTTGATTAGTTTACCGCCAACCCTGCCGCCAGCGTTTCCGGTTGCTGCCCCGGCTACCGCACCGACACCGCTACCCGCTTTGTTAGCCGCACTGTTTATATTCCGGCTCATGTTACCCATTCCGCCCGCCTGAATAATCCAGTTCGATACGGTGGGGATGGTGAAGTAACCGACAATGCCGATTATCATAAAAATTATGTACACGCTATTGCTGCTGTCCGGTATGAAATTGGGGTCTGATAGCTCTTGAATATCCTTTTGCAGCATAAGCACCTGTATTCGGGCAAGAATGGAACTGAACAGGTCGGAAACGGGCAACCACAGGTAAACGGAAATGTACCTTGTTATCCATTGGGTCAGTGTCGCCTGAAAGCCATCATACACGCTGATGGCAAAGGCTATCGGACCCAGTATGGCAAGGACAATCAAGAAAAAGGTTCGGATAGTGTCTATCACAAGGGCTGCCGCCTGAAAGAGCAGTTCCAAAAGTTCCCTGAACCAGTCCCGGACGGATTGCTTGATATTATGTGCCGCCCTATCCATATACATGCCGCCCATCGTGGCTATGTCTTTGGCAGACCACCCCAGTTCATCTATCTGCTTGTCAAACGCTTCATCCGAAACAAGATAAGCCGTTTCCGGATTGCGTACCATCGCTTCATATTCCAGCTTGTCCTTTTGTTCCCGGTAAGCGTTCATATCGAAAGTTTGCGTTTCGAGCATATTGTTACACCCCTTGACTACGGGTGACATCACGCTGTTAATCGTACCCAGTACGAATGTGGGAAAGAACATAATACAGAAGCCAATCACAAAAGGACGGAGCAAAGGGTAAACGTCTATCGGTTCGGCACTGGCGAGCGACTGCCATACTTTGGCAGCCACATAGAACAATGCGCCCAGTCCCGCTATTCCTTTGGCTACCCCCGCCATGTTCCCGCATAACGGCATCATGTCCGTGTACAGACTTCGTAAAATCTGATGCAGGTTATCAAATTCGATTGCTAATAACATACTTGTCTGTTTTTAGAGGTTACCAGTAACGTTCATCCGCCGAGCCGTAAAGAGCCATTACCCGGTCGGTGTCCTTTTTCTTTTTCGCCCGCAGGTAGGAAACGGAAATATTCTTCCGGGTATAATAACTCACCAAGTCCCGATAGTTCCTGATGGCGTTATACGTCCGGTCGATTACGTCCATCCGTTCCTTGTCCGACATGGAAAGCCCGTTGATGTTCACCACGCTTTTCATTTCTTCCAGTACATCGGAACTTTCCTGCAACAGTTGGGTATAGCCGTAAGCAATCGCCGAAAGTTCGTCCGGTGTATAGTTTTCATCCGAAAGCATCTTCTGAAAACTGTTCACGTATATATCGGAAATCTCCCCGATAAGCAGGATGGACTTTTGTACTTTCCGGGCATCTTTGACAAGGTTATGCACTGATTTTAAGGCATCGTAATATTCTTTACCTTGTTGATAAATCTTTACCGTTTCCTGAAAATTCTTTATCATGTTCTGTGCGGTGGATGATGTCTGTACGATGTTCTTTGATGCATTGATAATCCCTTGCGCCAAATTACCGGGGTCACTCACCACCCACTGTGCACTTACCTTTCCAGCAAACAGGCTGCATACTACGAGCAGCATTATAATCTTTGTTCTCATACGCTTATTTCTTTATTGGTTGTTTACTCCGTTTGTATTCTCCACCGGGTGAAAGTAGAATCCGGTCGTTCTCTTTGTCGTAGGTCAGCAAGACGGAAAGCCCCGTTTCGATGAACAGGTTTCCGTCCTGTTCTGAAATCTGATAGGTTTCCGTTTGGACAGTCCCCCGGTAGGTCTTTCGATAGGTCGTTACCCGGTAATGCCCGTTTTCTTCAAAAAGGGTAAATGCCGGACGATTTTTTACACTTTTCCAGTCGCCACGCATCGCCCTAAGACGGTCGGCGTTCGTTTCCTTACAGGAAGAAAACCCCAGTAACAAGGTGCATAGCAGCACCGGAAACAAAAATTTTAAATGTTTCATACTGATTGATTTTTAAATTGTTGATTGATTATTTTTCAGGATTGCGCTTGCTTTCGGCAAGCCGTTTGATAGCCAGTTCGAGGTTGCCGCCCAACTTTTCAGACAAGGCGAAAAGTTCCATCTTTTCCGTTTCTTCCGTTGTGAACGTGTAATATTCTTCCAAACTCACTTCTGTGGCATATACGGCGGATTGTGTACCGCCCAAGCCTATCCAAACTTCCTTATATTTCCGGTTGGGATGGTTGGCAAGGTTGATGGAAAGCACCTGTGAACGTTCCTTGTCGGTCAGTCCCAAAAGGTTCTGTATGCTATCGAATTTATTAAGGTACTTCCGTTGGTCGAGCAGTATCTTACAATCAGAATTGTTTATAATACTCTCTTTTACAATGGGTGAGGAAATAATATCTTCGACCTCTTGGGTAACAACAATCGCTTCGCCGAAATACTTTCTAACCGTTTTGTAAAGGTATTTTATGTAATCCGCCATATTCGCCGATGCAATCGCTTTCCACGCTTCTTCTATCAATATTAATTTCCTGATACCCTTTAGTTTACGCATTTTGGAAATAAATACTTCCATGATGATAATCGTAGTAATCGGGAACAGGATTTTGTGGTCTTTGATATTATCCAACTCAAAGACAATGAAGCGTTTATGTAGTAAATCAAGCTCTTTGTCGGAGTTCAACAGGTAATCGTATTCGCCGCCTTTATAGTAAGGCTCTAATACATTCAGGAAGTTATCTATATCAAAATCCTTTTCCCGGACGTTCTTTTCTTGCAGGTGCGCCCGGTAGTCATTCCTCACATACTCGTAGAACGTATTGAAGCAGGGAGTAACGGAACAGTCTTTGGTAATCAGTCCGATATAGGAACTAACAGCGTTCGACAAAGCCACTTCTTCCGCCCGTGTAGGTGCTTCATCGTCCCTTTTCCACAGGGTCAGGATAAGCGTTTTGATACTCTCTTTCTTCTCAATGTCAAATCCCCCATCTTCCACATAGAAAGGATTGAACGCTATCGGGTTTTCTGTGGTATAGGTAAAGTAAATCCCATCTTCCCCGTGCGTTTTCCTATTTATCATTTCACACAAACCTAAGTAACTGTTTCCGGTATCAACCAGCAGCACGTGTGCATTTTGTTCATAATACTGGCGTACCATGTGATTGGTAAAGAATGACTTGCCGCTACCACTCGGCCCAAGTATGAACTTGTTACGATTGGTAATAATACCCCGCTTCATGGGTAAATCTGAAATATCAATGTGCAACGGCTTTCCTGTGACCCTATCCACCATCTTGATACCAAAGGGAGAAAGTGAACTTTTGTAGTTCGTTTCTTCGGTGAACAGACAAAGAGCCTGTTCGATGAATGTATAGAAACTTTCTTCCGCCGGAAAGTCCGCCTGATTGCCGGGTATTCCCGCCCAAAACAGGGTAGGCGTGTCGGTGGTGTTATGGCGTGGCTTGCATTCCATAAGTGCGAGCTGTGACCCCACATCATTTTTAATGTGCTTTAATTCGTCCCGGTCGTCACTCCAAGCCATGATATTGCAATGGCATCGCACGGAAATAAGCCCCTGTGAATGGGCTTCGTTCAAATATTCCTCTATCCAAGCCTTGTTTATCTGATTGGCACGACTGTATTTGGAAAGGGAGTGCATATTGCGAGCCATCTTTTCAAACTGTTTCAAGTTCTCCGTATGGTCGTCAATGAAGATATACTGGTTATAAATATGGTTACAGGAGAGCAGCACACCCACCGGGGAAGCAAATGACAAACGGCAATCGCTCCGGTCAGTGGATAGCTTTTCATAACGGGTATCTGTGCCTACTTTTCCCGGCATATCTTCCGCATCCGAAAGGGTATGCAGGCAAAGAATATCATCGCCAATCTTCATTTCGTCAGCACCCAGTGAAATATCTTTCAGTGTGGTGGTGTCGGTCTGTGAGAGTGAAAAGTATTTTTCCACGATACCCGCCGTTTCCTTTGTCCCGGTTATCTCGTCCGAAGTCAGACGGGTAAGGGTGATGAAACCGCTATCGTTCATAATGCTTTCAAACTGTCCCACCGCTTCGAGGAACTTTGTAACCGTTTCCCTGTCCCTAATCTCTTTGGGTACAAGGAAACCCCGGCAAAGAGTGGAAAAATTGCTCTGCATCCGGCTGCGTTCCTTTGTCGTTTTCGTCAGGAACAAATAGCAGGTATGGTTCAGGAACGGTCGTTCATTGAAATGGCGTTCAAAGGAACGGGAAAGGAAACTCAAATCATCCTTTTGGATGTCAGGTGCATAGTTCTCTTTGATGAACCAGTCCTGTTTGTGTACGATGCTATAATCGGGCAGCACCTTTACCGCCTTGTTCCAAGCGGAATGTATCGCTTCGTATTCGGCTGCCGTGACGGTGAACAGTTCGGGCAGTTCTACCCGGAACGCCACCGTTATGTCGGCATCTTTGGAAACGATGCACCCGTTTTCCACCGTGAACAGTGGAAACTTGTTTTCCAGCGTGGTAGCTTTTAATATATTTCTCATTTCGATGCTTGTTTCTGATTTTTAGTGAATAATCGGGATATGGCTTTTCGGTTGATAATATGGAAAGGGTGGCTTTTGCGTGCGGACAATTTCATCAACCCGTGTGTCCCGTACTTTTCGTTTAACCGGAATGTGAGCCATACCAGCAGCGTTGCCGAAGTAACGCCGAAGATGATGCACACCCACTGGTTGATACCCACCATGTACATAATGATGAAAAGCACGAACAGGGCTAACAGCCCGCCCGCAAAAATGAAAAGATATTGACTTTTCAACCCTTTAAATTCAACTGGCTTACCTATTCCCCTATTAATCGGATAGTCTGCCATAGCTCATTTCTTTAGAGGAAGAATGAACGTAGGATGGTGGCAGCCACAATCAGGAAGATACATGCACCGAACCACGAAGCCGCCGTTTTACTGGTGTCAGGGTCGCCACTGCTGAACTTTCCATACACTTTCACACCGCCAATCAAGCCGACCACCGCACCGATAGCGTAAATTAACTTTGTCGCCGGGTCGAAATAACTGGTTACCATATTGGTAGCTTCGGTAATACCCGCCATGCCGTTACCCTGTGCAAAGGCGGAGGATGCAGCCAAAAGAACGGCTGCCGAAAAAAGAACTTTCTTTTTCATTATAAATATATTGATTTTTAAATTGCCGGACGGTTGGATAGTCCGCCCGGCGGAGTGATTAATAATTGAATTTTTGTGGTTGTGGGGAGTGTTCCCCATGTTCTAAAAGGTCTGTTTAACCGTAATCTCTTTGTTTCATCATCTTACTTATTTAAAGTTTACCATTAAAGAAAATCGTTCATGTCAAAGTCTGCCATTTCATTACTTCCGGCAGCCGGGACGATGGCAGGCACGGGTATCTCATGCTTTTGTAAAAGTTCCGCCACCCGTGACCTGCCCCCGTTAATCTGTTCCACCAGCGAATGAAAGAGGTTTGTTTCCGTCCGGCAGATGGTCTGAACGGCTTGCCGTTCTTCCGTGTCAGACGCTTGCTTAACCTGAATGACCTGTACCATTTGACCCAGTTCCCCCAGCGTGATACCTTGCGCCATTTCCGGCTCACCGTCACCCATGTAACAGGCGATTTCTTCCGCTTCAATTTCATCTGGCGAAACGTCCGTTTCTTCCGCATCTTCTGTTTCAAACTCCATCTCAAACTCGGTTTCAATCGCTTGCGAGGTATCGGCTTTTTTTTCATCTGCCAGCTCGTTATCAAGCGTTTTCGTTACCGTTTCCTCGCTTTGCGGGACAAATATAGAAGCATTATCAACCCCTTTTGAAAGGTGTCCTAAGATGTCCTCGCTTGTCCTCATTTGTCCCATCCGGTAACGGCTTGCACCTACAAGACAATCACCGTTTCCGGTTTTCACAGTCGTTTTGCTTTCCGGTTGTTCCGGCTGCTTTTTCCTATCCGTGAACCATGTTCCCAAGCTATCCCGGTATCGCCATAAGAGAACGGCGTAATACAGGAGCGTTCCGATAATAAACCATTTCAACATATCAGAACGGCTTTTCAAATTTGCTTTCGTACAGTTCGTTTATCTCGTCCTGAAACTGGTCGAAATGCCGGAGCAGGATATTTTCTACATAGCTGCTCACGGTTGCCTTGCGCCCGCCGATAACGGTTACTATTTTCATTAACTTTTCGTGGGTGGTACGGCTGACGTACAACGGCTGGCGGTCGGTCAAGTCCACCCGCATGAAATAGCTTTCCCGGTAATCGCCCGGAGTGTTCTTTTTCCGGCGTGCAGGTTCTTTCACTGCCTTTTCTTCCTTTGGCTCTGCCTTGATTTCCGGTTTATCTGCCGTTTCCACTGCACCCGTTTTATCATCCGGTTTATCCGGTGTTTCTATTTCCGTTTTCACCGTCACCGATGGCGTTTCCTGTTTCTTCACGGGCAAGCCCTGTGAAATAATCTCTTTCATAAAATCCTCGTCAATTTGCGGTTTCCCGCCGCTTTGCTTTGCCATATCGTTACAGTTTTATAAGGTATGCGATTTCGGTTATCAGTTCTTCCATGTTGCTGCCCTTTACCAGCCGTTTGTCCGCCGGGAACAGTGTAGAACGGAACACGGTTTTACGCTGTGCGTCCAGTTCCTTTTTGAATCGTTTCGTGTCCGGGATAAATACCTTCATAAGGGGTAGTTCCAATTCCCCGATAGTCTGTTCATACAGGGTGTAGAGGTCTGTTTTTTCCCGTCCATCTACCATGTTCCAAAATAGGTGCAGCCCTTTCAGTCGGCACGCTTCATTCTTTACCAGCAGTTTATGGATAGCCACTGCAAACGAAAGGCTGCTTTCCAATACCACCCGGTCGGCGGCTATGGGGGTGAAAATATAATCCACCCCTGAAAGGGAGTTGATAACACCCTCGCTATTTACCGTTCCGGGCAGGTCGAAAAAGACCACATCATAGTCCATCCCGGCAGACGCAAGATATTCATCCGCCGTTTTTATCGCTTCGTCCGGTGAACTGCAAAGGACAGGGTACGCTTTCTTTCCCAGTGCTTTGAACTGGCTGAAAGCAAGCCGTTTGTAATACTCATCACTGTTCACCTGTTCGGCATCCCGTTTGCGCATGGCGGAAATGGAATGTTGCGGGTAATCGCAATCCACGACTGCCACGTTATACCCTTTGAGATAATACAGGTAACTTGCCACCAAGACGGTGAACGTTGTTTTGCCGACCCCACCCTTTTGGGTGGAGAAAGCTACATACAAGGTTTCTTTCTTCATTGTAATAATTCTTTTTTGTGATACATCTTTATTTCATTCCATCCGTACAGATTGACGGATGGTTTTCTTTCGTTCCATGTTGAAACTCCGAAAGAGAAAATGACTTCTTTTTTTCTTTCCTTGTTTCTTGCTACCTTTCTACAAAGACAGCTTGCTTTCTTTGCAGAAAGTTTGCTTTCCCGATTGAATGACTGTTTTCTTTCAATCATTCCATCCGGTTTTCTTTCCTGCTTTCTTGAAAGATTGCAATCTTGAAATCTTGTTTTCAAGATTACAAAACCGCTTTCTTTCCGTCCGTTTTCCGTTACGTATTTCCATCCGTCCATATTGCTTTCTTTCTTAAATTCGGGACAAATAAACACAGAAAAGTAGTCCCTTTTGAAAGGTGTCCTCAAATGTCCCTGTTTGTCCTCATTTGTCCTATAACCCACTATTTCACAGCATTTTTAATACCCGTTACTTTGCAACCGAAAGGTATCGGTCAGGTTAACCAAGCCCCCGGTGTCGGGAGCGTTCCAATATCCGCTAACTCCAATCCGTCCGTAGGCGGATTTTTATTTGCACTGGCAAATAGCAAGGTGTGTTCTGCGCTGCTTAAAATTCTTTCAGCAGCTTTGAACGCCTTGCCCGGACGAAGCCGGGATAGGGTCACTCCGAAGTCGTAACCCTTAAAAAAATGTAGCATGAAACAGAAAAATGAAAATGCGCCCCGTCCGGGTGGCGCAGGACGAAAGCCCAAAGCAGACCCGGCAGTGTTCAGGTACTCTATCAGCTTCAATGCGATAGACCACGCCCGCTTTTTGGCATTGTTCGACCAGTCCGGAATGCGCACGAAAGCGCATTTTATCACCGCCCGCATCTTCGGCGAACCGTTCAAAGTGATTAAAATAGACAAGGCGGCAGTAGAATATTATACCCGGCTGACCGCTTTATATTCCCAATACAGGGGTATCGCCGTGAATTACAATCAGGTGGTAAAGGCTCTCAATACCAATTTTTCAGAGAAGAAAGCACTCGCGTTTCTCTATAAACTGGAAAAGGCAACGATGGAACTTGCCGACCTGAACCGCCAAATTATTGAACTGACCCGTGAGTTTGAAACAAGATGGTTGCAAAGATAAGTGTAGGCAGTTCCCTGTTCGGTGCGCTTTCCTACAACCAAAACAAGGTCGATGAAGAGCAGGGAAAGGTACTTTTAAGCAACCGGATGTTCGAGAGCGAGGATGGGAATTTCAGCATCCGGCGATGTATGGAATGTTTCGATATGCACCTGCCCGCAGACTTGAAAACGGAAAAACCGATTATCCATATCTCCCTGAACCCGCACCCGGACGATGTGCTTTCCGACAGCCAGCTTGCGGATATTGCCAAAGAGTATATGGATAAACTGGGGTATGGCAATCAACCGTATATGGTTTACAAGCACGAAGATATAGCAAGACACCATATACATATCGTTTCCATCCGGGTAGATGATACGGGCAAAAAGATAAATGACAAGTTCGAGCATATCCGCAGCAAACAAATCACCCGTGAACTGGAACAGAAGTACGGGCTACATCCGGCAGAGAAGAAACAGGCAACCGAACGCCCCGAACTTAAAAAGGTGGACTACCGGGCAGGGGACGTAAAGCACCAGTTATCCAATACGGTGAAAGCCCTTGTCGGCAGTTACCGTTTCCAAAGTTTCACGGAGTACAAAGCCCTGCTATCTATATATAATGTACAGGTGGAAGAAGTGAAAGGGGAAGTGAACGGTAAACCTTATAACGGTATTGTCTATTCGGTAACCAATGACAAAGGAGAAAAGCAGGGAAACCCGTTAAAATCTTCCTCTTTGGGAAAGTCGGTAGGTTACGAAGCCATCCAACGACACATCAAGAAATCCGCAAAGGACATTCAAGACAAAAACCTGAAAGAGCGCACCCGCCGGCAGTCGGCGCAGTGATGAAATCCGCCCGTAATCGTAAGGAACTGGAACAAGAACTGAAAAAGAAAGGTATAGATGTACTTTTCCGGCAGAACGATACAGGCAGGATATACGGTGTAACATTCATCGACCATGAAAGCCGTACCGTCCTGAACGGTTCACGGTTGGGAAAAGACTTTTCCGCCAATGTGTTCAACGACCTGTTTACTGGCTCCCGCACTCTTACTACGGGAAACAGCAAAGCGGAAATGCAGGAACACACGCAAGGGAATAACCCGACCGGGCATCTTTCAGAGGGGACGGGTAAAACCGTTGCCGGACTGTTCGGTTTGTTATCCGGTGGGAATGATACACCGCCCGATAACAGCCAAGTTCCGTCACCCAAGAAGAAAAAGAAGAAGAAACAAAAACGTATTTAGTAATCCTAAAAATTCAATTATGCAGAACGAAGATGATTTAAGAGGACTGGCAAAAGTCATGGACTTTATGCGGGCAATCAGTATTTTATTTGTAGTGATAAACATTTACTGGTTTTGTTACCAGTCGTTCCGGGAGTGGGGTATCAATATCGGGGTAGTCGATAAAATCCTGCTGAACTTCCAGCGTACCGCCGGGCTGTTCTCCAATATCCTGTACACCAAACTTTTTTCGGTGGTGTTCCTTGCGCTTTCCTGTTTGGGTACAAAAGGAGTGAAAGAGGAAAAAATCACATGGAATAAGATTTATGTGTTCCTGACAATCGGTTTTATCCTGTTTTTCCTGAATTGGTGGCTGTTGGTTATGCCGTTGCCACTGGCGGCAAACACGGCATTGTATATCTTTACCATGACAGCCGGGTATCTTTCCCTGTTGGCTGCCGGAGTATGGATTTCCCGCCTGTTGAAAAATAACCTGATGGATGACGTGTTTAATACCGAGAATGAAAGTTTTGCACAGGAAACACGCTTGATAGAAAACGAGTATTCCATCAACCTGCCGACACGGTTCTACTACAAAAAGAAATGGAATGACGGATGGATAAACGTTGTAAACCCGTTCAGGGCAAGCATGGTTTTAGGCACACCCGGTTCGGGAAAATCGTATGCGATAGTCAATAATTACATAAAACAGCAAATCGAAAAAGGCTTTGCTGTTTATATTTATGACTACAAATTTCCTGACCTTTCGGAGATAGCTTACAATCACTTAATCAGCCATTTAGACGGGTATAAGGTGAAGCCTAAATTCTACATGATTAACTTTGACGACCCACGTAAAAGCCACCGATGCAACCCGATAAATCCGGCGTTTATGACGGACATATCAGACGCATACGAAGCCAGTTATACAATCATGTTAAATTTGAACCGCAGTTGGATAACCAAGCAGGGAGATTTCTTTGTGGAAAGCCCGATTATCCTGCTCGCTTCTATAATATGGTTTTTGAAAATCTATCAGGGTGGCAAGTATTGTACATTTCCGCACGCCATTGAATTTCTGAACAAGAAATATGCCGATACGTTCACAATTTTAACCAGTTATCCCGAACTGGAAAACTACCTTTCGCCGTTCATGGACGCATGGGAATCGAATGCGCAAGACCAGTTGCAGGGGCAGCTTGCAAGTGCTAAAATCCCGCTTTCAAGGATGATTTCACCCGCCCTATATTGGGTAATGACAGGTGATGATTTTTCACTGGATATAAACAACCCGAAAGAACCTAAGATATTGGTAGTAGGCAACAATCCCGACCGCCAAAATATCTATTCCTGTGCTTTGGGACTGTATAATTCCCGTATCGTGAAACTGATAAACAAGAAGCACCAACTCAAAAGTTCCGTGATAATTGACGAGTTGCCGACAGTATATCTTCGGGGACTGGATAACCTGATAGCAACGGCACGAAGCAACAAGGTTGCGGTCTGTTTGGGCTTTCAGGATTTCAGCCAGTTACGCCGGGATTATGGGGACAAGGAAAGCAAAGTAATTGAAAATACAGTGGGTAATATCTTTTCCGGTCAGGTGGTTTCTGAAACGGCAAAAACGCTTTCAGACCGTTTCGGAAAGGTACTGCAAAAACGGCAAAGCATGACTATTAACCGGAATGACAAATCAACCTCTATCAGCACGCAGATGGATAGCCTGATACCACCCAGTAAAATATCCAATCTCACACAGGGTATGTTTGTGGGTGCGGTCAGCGACAATTTCGATGAACGGATAGAGCAGAAAATATTCCATGCTGAAATTGTGGTGGATAACGAGAAAGTGAAGCGGGAAACAGCCAGTTACAAGAAACTGCCCCAAATTATAGATTTTAGGGACGAAAACGGGAACGACCGGATGCAGGAAGAAATACAGGCAAATTACAACCGGGTCAAGCAGGAAGTCCAACAGATTGTCACGGACGAAATGGAACGGATAAAGAACGACCCTGATTTACAACATTTGATTAAAGATGTTGAAGAATAAGCATTTGCCTTTCTTTAAGAATAGTATTATTTGTACTTTTGGAGAAATTATAAATTTACTAATTATGGATGAAAGAAATTATGTTTTATGCCAAGATATAAAAGATAGAATATCTAAAAAGTTTATAGAGAATGGATGGATAACAGTTAGTGATATTGGAATACATTCTGCATTAGTAACAGATGAAAATGTATTAGAAGTATTGGGTAACTATTGTTGGGATTTGCCGCGAGGGGATGGAATGCCGGGTGTTTCTGTAAGGTATGTAAATAAAAAGCCTATTGTGAATTATGATAGATTGGGACACAATAAATGTGAACCTTTTGTTTTTTATAGGGATGGTTATGGTACACATCCATCTTATATTGAACTATCCGAAGAATTTAGATTGTATCATAATTTGCATGAAAAATACATTTCAGAAGAAGAAAAGAACTATGTTGTTATGAATAATGGTTCAGAAGAGGTCGTAGCAAAACTATCTAAAATATCATTATACATCAAAGCTAAATATGTAAAGGATTATCTTGCGATAAGAAAAATTAATCTATTAATATTCTTTGATATAGAAAATTACGGTTCTTCAACGTATTCAGAACTCAATATTATTCCTGTTAATAATCAAATAATAAAGGAAGATAATTATATATATAATTATACGAATATGTTTGAGTATTTTAATGAAGAAAAAAAATCTTGTGGTTGGATAATGGGGAAATGTGTTTTACGCTACGAACAAAAGACGGACTATGACCCTTTTGAACGTGATAATAATCAATATTTAGATTATATAATTGGATATGATGATAATGGAGAAGAATTACTACATACTTGCAATAAGGATTTTCTATCAAATTACTTCGTTCAAAAAGAAAATGAACCGTTAGAACTAACGCCTGTATTTTTTTCTAAAGATGTATTAAATAAGTATTATAACAACCCCAATAAATACACAGTTAGTGATGGTCTTATTACTTGTGATGGTTCATGGAGTTTAAAGGTTGATAATAATTGTAAAGAGTATGTTGTTGTAATGTTAGTTGATTTAGGAACATTAGATTATAAGGAACAATCCTATTGGAAAGGGTTTAATATAGCTCCACCCCATAAAGGATGCTTAAGTTATACAGCTTATCAACGATGGATTAATGGAGTTTGGTGTAATCCCATAAGCCCTGATTTTGTATTTAAGCAGAAGTATAAATCTTTTAATAAGAAATGGCATGAAATATACGGTTGGTATTTGTTTCTACCTCTAATAAATGAAGATGAACATAGATTTAAAACATTACATTGCTTGACTACTTTAGATAACGAGCAGGATTTTGACGAGCAAATTTTATCTTTAGTAAAATTATTTATAGACTCTCTAAATCAGGAAGAATTAATAAAAAATGTCTGTATTGAGAAAAAAGAAGTAGTAGATTTTCTAAAAAGAAAGAAGTTTGATAGTTTGAAAGATGTTAAAGCTGGTATAGATAAATTTGAGCTATTTATTTTGTCCCAAAAATATCCAATTCCTGATATGTTTAACTTTTTAAGGAAATTGCAGGATTTACGCTCTCGTGATGTTGCTCATAGAAAAAGCTCTAATAAAAGTAATCGAAAAAGTATAGTTGATTTTTTTAATTTAGAAACTAAGCCTAAACAACAAATACTTGATGATATTTTTAAAGATGTAATAGAGACTATTTCAACATTAGAAGATTTGTTTATAAATGAAAACCCTAAAAATATAATACCGAAAAAATAGTTTTTTTTGTGCCATAATAAAAAGCAATCTCATTGAGGTTGCTTTTTTTATATACTTCTGTGTAGACTAATGAAGCCAAACGAGGACAAATGAAGCCACCCGTTCCCAAATCCTTAAATATACTCTATTTCATCCTTACTTTTACTTCCGAAATTTTTATTTACTCACTAAAATTCAAAAAGTTATGGATGTAAACACAGCCAACCAGTCCACCACTGACGAACAGATGATGGATATTCTTCTTGTACTGGATAAGGAGAAAAAGACAATCAGCGCAGTGAAAGGCGTGGATGAAAACGGGGAACTCCAAACCGTACCGCCGGAAAACAACAGCGAACTTCTGAAATTCGACCGTCACGGCGATTTCTTTTCCAACTTCTTTTCCAACATGATGAACCAGTTGAAGAACCCGACCCGCTTCAACTTCTTTAAAATCCCCAAGATTGAACTTCCCAAGATTACACCGATAATCAGGGACAACTTCGACCATCCGACCGCCAAGAATGAAGCGGAGATAGAACGTTACCGGGTAACACCCGAAACGCTGAAACAGGGGGTGAAGAATGAACAACCGAACCAAACACAACAGCAACCGCAGCAGGAAGCAACGGCACAAGCACCGCAGCAACCTGACAAAAGCAAGTATGTTATCGACCCTGACAAGGTGGACTGGGAAGCCCTGAAAAACTTCGGGCTTTCCAAAGAACAGCTTGAAAAGGCAAAGGCTTTAGAACCCATGCTAAGGGGGTACAAGTCACCCGGTGCGTTCTCCATCGTAGGAAACTACAATTCCGCCATTATGAAACTGGACGCACGCCTGTCTTTCCGACATGATAAGGACGGGAATGTGGTTTTGGCGATACACGGCATCCGCCAAAAGCCGGAACTTGAACGCCCGTTCTTCGGGCATGAATTTTCCAAAGAGGATAAAGCCAATCTTCTTGAAACGGGCAATATGGGACGGATAGTGAACCTGAAAAACTATATCACGGGAGAAATGATACCTTCTTTCGTCAGCGTGGATAAGGTGACAAACGAACTGGTTTCCATACGTGCAAGCAGCGTCCAAATCCCCGATGAAATAAAGGGTGTCAAACTTAGTAAGGAACAGCAGCAAGCCTTACGGGAGGGAAAGGGTGTATTCCTTGAAAACATGATTTCCAACCGTAAAAATCCTTTTTCCGCAACCGTTCAGGTCAATGCCGACAAGAAAAGTTTGGAATTTATCTATCCCAATGCCAAACAGTCACAGGAGCAACGGCAGAAACAGGAACAGCCGAACAACCTTGTCACCAGTGACGGTGTAACCATCCCCAAGAGCATTTCAGGAATAGAACTGACACGCCAGCAACAGCAGGATTTAGTCGATGACAAGACCATCTTTGTTGCCGGGCTGAAAGACAAGAGAGGGGTCGAATACGATGCTTATATTCAGGTGAACCATGACAAGAAGAAACTCGGCTTTTACAGCGACAATCCCAGTTTTGACCGTTCCGCCGTGAAAGAGATTACTCCGGCAAGCAAGAACCGCACACAGGTAGCAGTCAATTCGGAGGGCAAGACCAACGAAGCCACCAAGAAAGTGAAAGAACCTTTGAAAAAGGGTCAGGACAAGCCCACTGAAAAACAGAAAACCAAGCAGGATAAAAAGGAGAAGCAGGAGCAGACGGACAAACCCAAACAAAGCAGGGGACGCAAAAGATGATAGCGGTATTAATCCTTATCCCGGTTATCGGTTTCGTCCTGTTTCTCTTTGCCTGTTACAAAACGAACTGGAAAGCCATAGACGAGCAGAACCGACAATTTTATGTAGATGGCTATCACATCTATTATGACCGGAAAATCCTAAGACAAAAAGAAGTGGAACAATTAAAATCGAAATTAGAATGATTGCAGTAATCGGAGAAAAACCAAGCGTGGCAAGGGACATTGCCCGCATTTTAGGAGCGAGTGAAAAACAGGATGGCTACCTTTCAGGTAACGGGTATCTCGTTACCTGGGCGTTCGGCCATCTTGTAGGATTGGCAATGCCGGAAGCCTACGGCATACAGAGTTTCCGCCGGGAAAGCCTGCCCATCATCCCGGAGAGTTTTCAACTTACCCCCCGGCAAATGAAAGCGGATAAGGGGTACAAGGCTGACCCCGGAGCGTTGAAACAGCTAAAGGTAATCAAAGAGGTATTCAGCCAGTCGGACAAGATAATAGTCGCTACGGATGCAGGAAGAGAGGGGGAACTTATCTTCCGCTACATCTACCAGTATATCGGATGCAACAAGCCCTTTGTCCGCTTATGGATAAGCAGCCTTACGGACAAGGCAATCCGTGAGGGACTGCAAAACCTGAAAGCCGGTAGCCTGTATGATAACCTTTTCCTTTCGGCACAGGCACGCAGCGAAGCGGATTATTTGATAGGGATTAATGGTACACAGGCTTTAAGCGTGGCAGCCGGACAAGGAATATTCTCTTTGGGACGGGTACAGTCGCCCACATTGGCTATGATATGCACCCGCTTTTTGGAAAACAAGAACTTTGTCCCGCAAAAATATTGGCAACTGAAATTACAGTCGGCAAAAGACAATATCTCTTTTTCTGCCCTATCCGTAGAAAAACACGATGCACAGCAGACCGCCATCGACACACTGCAAAGGATAAAGGAAGCGGAAATGGTACGGGTGAAATCCGTAGAGCGTAAGGAAGTGAGCCAAGAACCGCCCTTGCTCTATGATTTAACTACGTTGCAAAAGGAAGCGAATACGAAACTGAATCTCTCCGCAGACAAGACATTATCCATCGCACAAAAATTATACGAGGGTAAGCTAATCAGCTACCCCCGAACCGGAAGCCGTTACATATCACAAGACGTGTTCGAGGAAATCTCGGAACGTCTTGTTAATTTGGAACAGTACACCCGCTTTGCCGGGTATGCAGCCGGGATGAAAGGCAAAGCCTTAAATTCCCGTTCTGTGAATGATGGCAAGGTAACAGACCACCACGCCCTGATAGTAACGGAAAACCTGCCCGACAAGATGGAAGCTGACGAACAGGCAATCTATGAACTGATAGCCGGACGGATGTTGGAAGCCTTTTCTGAAAAATGCGTCAAAGATGTTACCAGTGTAACGCTGGAATGTGCAGGGGCACTTTTCACGGTCAAAGGGTCTGTAACCAAATCTGCCGGATGGCGTGCCGTATTCGCAGAAAAAGAGGACGGGGAAGATAACGCCACTTTGCCTGCCATGCAGGACGGAGATAGTTTACCGCTTTCCGGCATTGAACTACTGGAGAAACAGACCAAGCCCAAGCCGTTACACACGGAAAGCAGTTTGCTTTCTTCAATGGAAACGGCGGGTAAGGAACTGGAAAACGCAGAACTGAAAGCAAGCATGAAAGATATGGGTATCGGCACGCCCGCAACACGGGCAGCCATTATCGAAACGCTGTTTTCCCGCCAGTACATCATCCGGGAGAAAAAGAACCTTGTCCCGACCGAGAAAGGGCTTGCTGTTTACAACATCATCCGGGACAAGAAAATAGCGGACGTGGAAATGACGGGTATGTGGGAAAATACGCTTGCCAAAATAGAAAGCGGGGAAATGAACCCCGACACATTCCGCAAAGGTATTGAGGTGTACACAAGGCAAATCACGGCTGAACTTTTGGATGTTCGGCTTTCTCTCGCTTCGGGTAATGATTGTACCTGCCCGAAATGCAAGACCGGACGTATTTTATTTTATCCGAAAGTCGCCAAGTGTTCCAATGTGGACTGTTCCGTTACCATCTTCCGCAACAAGAGCGACAAGCAGCTAACGGACAAACAGATTACCGAACTGGTGACGACCGGGAAAACCGGGCTAATTAAAGGCTTTAAAAGCAAGAGCGGTAAAGTCTTTGACGCTTCACTCGCTTTTGACGAACAGTTTAATGTTACTTTCGTGTTTCCTGAAAAGAAAAGCAAGTCGAAGAAATAAGCTGGAAATCGTTATATTTGCCACAGAAACTTTCATTATAGATAGATTTATAATTGAAATTTTTGTGGTTGAAGCACCCGGAGGGACACCGGGTGCTTTTTTAATCATTCTCCTTTATACTGGTAGGTCAGGCAAACTACCTGATTGTCTATCACCCGATGTCCGGTCAGTTCCCACTTCGACCCGAAAGTCTTTCCAATGAACTTGATACCGTCCCCCAACATGACAGGGACAATATACAGCGTTATTTCGTCCAGCAGGGACGCTTCAATCAGCGAGGTTATAAACTTACCGCCGCCAATGACCTGAATATCCGTTTCCGAACTTGATTTAAGTTCATTGATAGCCCGTAAAGGCACATCGGTAAGAAAGGTAATATTATCTTTACGAGTAACATTGGTGTCGTAATGGGACACTACAAAAGTCTTTTTACTTTTATACGGCCATCCGCCCCAATTCCTGAAAATCATATTATAAGTATTCACCCCAGCAATAAAAACAGAGGGTATTTCATAGGCTGCCGAAATCTCTTTCTTTATATTTCCGGGCATCCAGTTTAAATCTCCATCTTTTCGGGCTATAAATCCATCAAGAGAGATTACAATACAGGTTTTTAAATGTTTCATAAGTTGGTATCTAACAGTTCATATTTGCAAACTGTTCGCCAGTACATCCAAAAAAGAAGCGTGAACCCACGCTATCCCGACACAGAGGCACTGGTATACCTAAAAGACAAGATAGGCAAGTCCACGCCGTATGCACATACAGCATGAAACATTGCGCTTTGGGTCTTGTCTTTTTTGAAAATTACCAGTTTTCTGTGTCAAGACGTTCTGCGAACGTTATGTTATATATAAAAGTGAAGTTCTTTAACTTCAACTATTATCGTCTAATATGAAACTGTTGCAAATATACAGAAAGTCCCGGATATTCCCGAATCGGAAAAAGAAAATCCTGCCTTATCTCACGACAAAACAGGATTGAAAGCCATTAGAAAAGAAAAAATTAATCGGTTTTCTCCCGAATTAACTTGTGTACATCCGTTGCACGGTAATAACATCTGCCATCCAGCATAAGGAAAGGGAGTATTCCCTTTTTCCGGTAACGGGTCAGTGTTCGGGGAGCTACTTTCAGAAGCAGGCACAAGTCCTGATTATCCAGTAGTTCTTCCCCGTCCAAACAATTACGTCCGTTTATCACTCGGTCTATCTTCTTATCCTGCATATCGAACCTATCCATAATACGTTCCATCCATGCGGTAAAATCGTCTTTGTCTATATACATAAGGCTATCTGATTAAATTGAACCAATCATAAAATAACTTTGGTTGGACGGGTCTTTGATGATAATATCCTTTTCTCGCATGAAGCGGATATAGCTTTTTGCGGTGCGTTCTTTCACGTCCAAAATCTGCTGTATCTGTTCGCACAAGTCTATGTAGGTGATGTGTTCCTGTCTGCCGAACACGTCACGGGCAACCCCGACCAATTCCTTTTCCTTGCGTTTCTCTTTTTCCTCACGGGTCTTTTCACCCCTGTAAAGGTGCATTCCGGCTGCTTTGTCCCACGAAAAGAGCATTAAAGGAACATCCAGCGGGCTGCCATCCCTTACTTTCAGGGCTTTTACCACAGACATAGCCGGGTCTTCGTCTTTCTCTATCGAAAGGATAGCAGCCGCTTTGCGTTGCAGTTCCGAGCCTAAATGCCCCCGGAGCTTTAAGCCATTGGGAATAAAATGCAGCACGCAAATGATGCAGGTTTTATATATTCCTGCCAGTCGATACAATTCATCTATGATTGCCACGCTTTCCGCTTCGTCATTGGCACACCGCACAAGGTCAGCAATACCGTCTATCACCACTAACTGAATGCCATCGTACTGGTAATAATATCTATCCATGCTCTGAACAATGGCGTGAAGTCTTTCTTTACGAGACATACCCGTAAGGCAGAAAGCCTTAAATTCATCAGGCTTGTCTGTTTGTTTCGCCCTTTTTATCAAGTTAGTTACATTCTTGAACAGTTGTACTTCCGATTGTTCCGTATCATAAAGCAGGACGGCTTTATGTTTGGTATTTTCGCTTACATTGATACCCAGCGTATCAACCTGAACATTTGCCGGGCGGATTGAACCCGCCACAAGTGCAGCCACATAATTACTTTTCCCTGTTCCCTCTCCGCCTGTGATGCAACACAAGTTCCCCTGTGTTCCCAGTGGAACGTCACCCGCCGAAATAATTTCCTGCGCTTTTGCCGGAGGATTATTAAAATCAATCTCACACGATTTAAGCATAGTCATTGTTTCATTATAGATTGTATCTAAGAAGTCGATAAATAGCTTGATAAAGTTTTCCCGGCTGTTGCCTGCCCGGAAATAATCGGAAATATCCTTTTCCGTTTTAGTTCCCTGTAAAGGCAGTAACAACCGTTTCACCCCGTATTCACAGAGTTGTTTCTCATGCTTCTTTGCGCTTTCTGTTCCGGTCGCATCCATATCATAAAGCAATATGATATGTTTAAACCGGAACGTAAGTTTATAGATGATATTCGGCGGGACGGTTACCGTTTCACTGTTGAAACAAATCGCATGAAATCCCTTTGCAGCCAGTGAAAGGACGTCTTTTTCTCCACCTGTTATAAACAGGGTGTCGCCTTTGCTGGGTAGTTGTTCCAGTCCGAAACAATAATTCTCGCCGATGTTACCGCCATACAGGAAACGTGTTCTTGAAAACGGTCTGTACAGTTTGATAAAGCGTTTGCTTTTATACCCATAAATGGGTTCTTCCTTAGTGGAAGTATAGGAAAACGGATTACCCTCTGAATTTTCACTTTGGAACTGGACGACCGAACAGACTTTATACTGTTCCAGTATTTCAGGGGTTATGCCGTACTGTTGCCAGTATTCCAGTTCGGAAGCGGTAAATTTCCTCTCCTTAAATGTGTACGGTCTGCCAGTACATTCTACTGGAACAGGCACAGGCTTTTCCTGTTCTTTAAATGGTTGGGGTAGAGGTATCGGATTACCCTCTGAAATCCCCAACGACAAATCCCGGTCAATAATCTGCAAAATCTTGATGAAGTCACCTGAATTGTTACAATCCAACCCTTTGAGCCTGCCCACGAAAAAGAAACAGTCACCGGAATAACTGTCATTCCCGAAATCTTTCAATTTATAGGTATTGCTCCGGCGGTCGAAATAGATGTTACAGGACGCTTTGCTGTCTTCATACAACGGATTAAGGAAGTTACGACCTACCCGCCATGTACCAGAAATGTAGTGTTTGAACACGTTCAGACCGTTATTTGTCCTTTCTAAGATTTCGTCTTTCCTTAACATATAGCTTGTGGTTGGTTATCAGGTTACGCATACATTCGTCATTGCTCTTTATCAAACGGCTTTCCAGCAACCGTTTAATCTCTCCGATTTTATAGAAATTGCGTCCCCTGATGGTAGAGTAAGCAATTTCTCCTTTGGAGCGGAGCCGTTGCAGGGTACGGTCACTTATTTTCAGGAAAGTACATACTTCGTAACTATCCACCCAAATATCATCTTCATTCTCCTTACAGTCATCCTGACGAGAAAATACATAATTGGCAATCACATTAATCTTTGCCATCAATTCCTTAAAGGCTTTTGTTTCTACGGTTATTACATCCATAATTATACTATAATTGTTTGGATGCAAAGGTGCAGGCTTTTCATAACCTAAACTTACAACCTATTTCCAAGTTGGAAGATTTATTTTTTGAGGTAAAATATAGGAAAACAGGGATAATAATAGGCTTTTGGATAGAATTATACCTTTAAAAACAGGAGATACAAAAACAACCAAGTTGGTATGAACTTGGTTGTTTTTGTTTAAAGGTTATCATCTTCATCCATCTTTTTAAGCAGGCTTTTTATTAAGCTGTTTAGAAAAGAAGTCCGGTCTTTTTTTCGGTCTTTCATGGTTATGTAAGTTCGGTAATAGTCGCCTAAGTCGATTTGAAACGATGCTTCCATAAAAGTCATAATTTCTTTTATATCCGTTTGTCCGTTATTCAGGACACCCGCCGCATAGATAGCGTAGCCTAATTCTACGGCGGCTATTTTTGTTGCAGTCCACCGAAAAGGGTGTTCCGGTAAGAAAGACCGACTTTTTGCGATGATTACTTGCTTATCAACCCCATGTAGCTTTTTATTCAGATAAATACAAAGCATGTCATTCGCTAATATTTGTGCTGCTTTGTGGTCGTAACAAGTGGAAAATTCCGGGTCACGGTCATAAGGTACACAATTCGGACACAGCTTAAAATCAATATGCCCCCGTACAAAATAATGATTGTCTAAGTGGGTCGCTTTAGAACGGTAATATTGGTAAAAATCCAAATTACTTTCAAAATAGGAAGTCAATTCATCCAATCTGTCGTTATAATACTTTTTTAAGACTTCAATACTTCCATGTGGTTTTCGCATTTCGGTATTGTAAATCTCTGTAAAGTATAATAATCTACTCAATACTTCCGGTTTGATGTGTTTGAAGAAATAAATTTCTTCTTCCTTGCTACTGAAAGGATGATTGACAATATATGTCCTCAAATCTTCGAGTGACCGTTGCAGGAACTCTACGACATCGAGAACTGCCTCTATTGAAATATTCCAGTTATCAACATCTATTTTTTCATAGATAGCACAGTCTATGTTTCTTATAAATTCTTCAAAATCGATTTCATTGTTCATGTTATAACGGTTGTCTTAATGCCGAAAAATGTATCTTTATTCTGACTTTTGTAAAAGGCAGAATGCCGGAAATGTTAGAAACAAACATTTCCAGCACCAAGCCTTTTTGCGATAAAGTTAGATTAGGACTTTTGTCCTATTATTATTTTGTAGCCGGAAACCAGCTTCGTGTATTATTGGCAATCCTTACTAACATCAACATTACCGGAACTTCAACCAGCACACCAACTACCGTAGCCAATGCAGCCCCGGATTGTAAACCAAAAAGAGAAATAGCCACAGCAACCGCCAATTCAAAGAAATTACTTGCCCCAATCATTCCGGCAGGTGCAGCAACATCATGGGGTAATTTCCACCATTTTGCCCACCCGTAAGCAACGAAGAATATCAGAACCGTTTGCAATACAAGCGGAACTGCAATCAATAAGATATGCAGGGGATTGTTCAATATCGTTTCTCCCTGAAATGAAAACAGGATAATAAGCGTTAAGAGCAGTTCACCTACCGTATAATTATCAAATTTCTTAATAAACACGTTATTGAAATAGTCCACTCCTTTGCGGCGAATAACCATTATACGGGTAATAACCCCGGCAGCAAGTGGTATCACAACAAATAACACTACGGATAGCAACAGGGTGTCCCACGGGATAGATACGCCGCCAACCCCTAAAAGGAAAGCTACAATAGGCGCAAATGCTACTAATATGATTAAATCGTTTACCGCAACCTGTACCAGCGTGTAAGCGGCATCGCCTTTCGTTAAGTAACTCCACACAAATACCATCGCCGTGCAGGGTGCAGCCCCTAATAATACCGCCCCGGCTAAATATTCTTCGGCTAACCCGGCAGGTATAAAGGCTTTGAAAACCACATAGAAGAATAAATAAGCTATTCCGAACATGGTAAACGGTTTTATCAGCCAATTTGTAACGCACGTAACTATTATTCCTTTCGGACGCCTGCCTACATTCTTAACGCTTTGAAAATCCACTTTTAGCATCATCGGATAAATCATCAACCAAATCAGGATAGCCACAGGTATAGACACATTGGCATATTCAAATTTGCTTAATGTTTGCGGAATTGCCGGAAGCCATTGTCCCACAGCAATTCCAATAATGATGCACAAGGCAACCCAGATAGTCAGGTATTTTTCAAAAAATCCAATTCCTTGTTTCTTTTCCATAACAACAACTATTTAGCTTAATTGTGGTTTTAATTCGTTCAGGTAGAAGTCATAGAAACGGGCTTTTATTTCATCCCGTACCCGATGAAATTCACTGTTTATAAACTCCGGCGTTCCGGTTGCTTCTGATGGGTCGTCAAATCCTATATGCTGCCTGTTTCTTACTTTACCCGTAAACATCGGGCAGCTTTCGTTTGCCCCACCGCAGACCGTAATAACATAGTCCCATTCCTGCCCTATATATAGGTTTACACTTATAGGGGTATGGTGGGTTAAATCTATACCCATTTCATCCATAACCTTTACCGCCATCGGATTGACCTTTTCAGCAGGTTTTGTTCCTGCTGAAAAGACATTCAGTTTATTGTCAAATGATTGCAAAAAGCCATGTGCCATTTGACTGCGACAGCTATTCCCTGTACAAAGAATTAAAATCTTCATGTTTTTAATTATTTTTCCAAGCTATCAGGGCAGCATTTCCCTTTGACAATTCTTCTACTTTCTTAATCCAAATCAATTCATTTTGCGCCTTTGCCCGCAAGAAAGAATTTTCGGTGTCAGTTAATGACAGGCAGGCATTTACAACCCACCATTTATTATTAATCCCAGCACGTTGTAAATCCATTTGCAAACGTTCGGCTTCAAATACGGGTGTTGCTTCGGGCAGAGTCACAATAACGACTTCTGTTTCCTGTTGGTTTCTTAAACGTGGTAACAGTTTTTTTACCGACGCGGGAGTATCGCCATGTGTACGTTGCACTTCTTTATGGTAACTTTCCGTTGCATCCAGCAATAACAAAGTGTGTCCGGTAGGTGCGGTATCAATTACAACGACTTCATTTTCCGCTTTATCGACAATTTCAGCGAAAGCCCGGAATACTGCGATTTCCTGCGTACACGGTGAACGTAAATCTTCCTCTATATATTCCATATCTTCGGCAGTCATTGTTTCCGCTGCTTTACTGCGAACCTCGTTTTTATAGGCTTCCAATACTTCCGCTTCATCAATACGGCTTACCGTAATGCCCGCCTGAACAGCAAGGTTATAATTCAGATGGTTTGCCGGGTCGGTGGTGGTAAGATGTACCTTTGCGCCCAGTTTTGTTAATTTCAGGGCTATTTCAGTGGCTAAAGTGGTTTTTCCCACGCCGCCTTTTCCCATAGTAAAAACAACCCTTTTCCCTGACTGATAAAGGTCGTTTACCAGTTCATCTAACCCTTTGGCATCGGTAATCCGCTGATAATTCGCATCATTTGTTAAATTATCATCGTGAAGCATCCGGCGGATATTCGCAATATTAGATAAATTGTATGACCGTAAAGGAACATAATAAGACGGATACGCCAGCAATTCCGCAGGGGTCTGTTTCAGGGCGTTTTGCTGTCTGTCATATATTTGTTTCGATACGCTGTCGGCTTCATCTAATTGCAGCAGAAGCCCGTTAATTACCAATAGCTGGTTTTTAATTCCCAGTAATTGCAATTCGTGTGAAGAACGTGCGGCTTCTTTTAATGGTGCGATTTCGGGACGGCTAACCAACACTAAGCGGGTTGCGTTTGCATCCGAAAGTGTTTCTACTGCCTGCTTATAGATACCTTTTCGTTCTTCTAAACCGGATAATTGACCTAAGCAAGATGCACCGTGCGTACTCTCACTAATAAATGTACTCCACGCTGATGGCAGTTGTAGCATTCGTAACGTGTGTCCCGTAGGGGCTGTATCAAAGATGATATGGTCGTATTCCTTTGCTTTATTGGCATCCGTGATAAAATCGGAAAACTGGTTAAAAGCCGCAATTTCTACCGTGCAAGAGCCTGAAAGTTGTTCTTCCATATTCTGAATAACACTTTCGGGCAGTTGTCCCCGGAAAGGAGCGATAACGCTTTCCCTGTATTCGGCTGCGGCTTGTTCCGGGTCGAGATTAACGACTGTTAAGCCGGGGACTTCTTGAATATCCGTGCCGTGTCCGTTCAGTGTTTGATTAAACACGTCTTGCAAATTGGAAGCCGGGTCTGTACTGATAAGAAGTATTTTCTTTCCATTATCTGCCAAACCTACCGCAGTAGCACAGGCAATAGAAGTTTTTCCTACACCGCCCTTTCCGGTAAAGAAAAGGTATTTCGTCAAATCTATATCTGATAAATTGAATGTTTTCATTTTTATATAATTAGCTGGTGAATACTCATTTTACTGGCATAAAATCCAAATTGATACCTGTCCATTCACTCATTTGTTTGGTGGTAGGATAGGTTTGTGAAACAGCGATTTCTCCGTCCACTAAAGTAATTGGCAAAGCATCCGCCCCATGTTTTTGCAGATACTCATTTACCGTTTTATTACTTACGTACACTTGCGGTTCGTCACGTAAATTGTGGCGGGTAACGATGATACCCTGTTTTTTCAATGTTTCAATAACCACTGCAATACGCATTAATTCCGGGTCGATATTTGTCCCACAAAGACCCGTAGGGCAACACATTGCCGGGTCGAAAATTTCTATCTTTTTCATACTGTTTTTATTTAAAATGATACTCTATGTATTTATAGATAAAAGACTACTGCATAATAAATTCCTACCGCAATAAAGAGGATGGCAACTATTTTACGAAACCATTTCTCGAATATTTGCATCCGGTTATAAAACTTACCCAGTCCGGCAACACTGTACGCTAAAATCCATGCAACAAGGATTACGGGCAATCCCGTAGCAATAGCGTAAATTACAGGTAAGAGATACCCGCCCGTTTCTGCTGCTGACAAGGGCATAAGCATACCGAAATAAAACACTCCACTGGTAGGACAAAAAGCAAGGGCGAATAAAATACCCAATAGCATAGCCCCCCAACCGCCTTTAGTCCTCTTTTTCAAACTTTCACCGCCGATATTGATTTTCGGCAAATTGAGTTTTATTATATCGAGCATAAATATTCCAATGATGATTAACGCCGGAGCAATCAGCATTTCCCCGTATTTGCTTACAGCTTTTTGAACCATAAACATACTTGCCCCCTCACGGAGAATAGGAATAAGGATAAAGCCAAGAACTGTATAGCTTACTATTCTGCCGAAAGTATAAAGCAATCCGTTTATAAATATTCGGTGACGGTTTTCTATGTCCTTGCTAATAAATCCTATTGCCGTTATGTTGGTCGCTAACGGGCATGGGCTGACTGCCGTTAAAATCCCCAATATAAAAGCTGTAATAGCAGGAATAGAACTGTTATCTAATAGCGATTGAAGAAAATCCATCTTACAACTGTTTTAACAATTCGTCAATCTTGCTTTTAATTCCCTCTTTAAACTTGTCCGGTGCATTTTTCGCATTGGAAAAACTAAACTCGGTCATGTTGTTTACATTCTCTTTGCCGTCTTTCCAGCCGTTTACGAATAAAGACGACCATGTAACTTCGTACTTGTCTGCAATCGCTTCATTTTCTTTCTTTGAAATATCTATCACTTTGTAGATAATTTTACCGTCTGCTTTTTCTTTTGAATAAAGGCTATCCAAAAGGGCTACTGTATTTGCTTCTATCGCCCGGCAAGTGATACACCGTTGCGCTCCATGAAAATAAAGAACTTCTATGCGGTTAGTCTGTATTTCTTCCGCTTGGTTTTCTCCGGTCTTTTTCTTTGAACCATTACCACAGGAAACTAAGACCAGCGTTGCAATCAGTAGATAAAATAATTTTCTCATAGTTCATTTTTATTTTGTTATTAACTCTTTCACTTCTGCAAGAGATAACTTTTTTCCGGCTGATACGACTTTCTCGTCAATCACCAAAGCCGGAAGCCCTAAAATGTTATACTCCATGATTTTCAATAAATCTTCCTCTTTGATAAGGGTTGCATCGCAACCTAATTCTGAAATAGCTTGTTTGGTGGTTTCGTACAAGGCTTTACAGCTTGAACACCCAGTTCCTAATACTTTAATTTCCATTATCATTCTACTTTAAAGTTAATATAATAATCGTAATTCGTAGAACTACGAACATTAATTCCAAAAAAAAGGTACTGCTATTCACAGCACGATGTACCTTTACATTTGCAATCCCCTAAAAAAGCTGCAAACAATTTTCGGGCAAGTTCCCAATTCTCACGGTTTATACAATACCGGACTTTTGGCGTTTCTATTTCTCCCTGAATTAACCCTGCTTCTTTCAGTTCTTTCAAATGCTGCGAAACGGTTGCTTTAGCGATAGGCAGTTCTTCGTGAATATCACCGAAGAAGCAACTATCTTGTTTTGCCAAAAAAGCAAGAATAGCCATTCGTGCCGGATGCCCCATTGCTTTGGCAAAACGAGCAATCTGTTCCTGCTCTGCTGTGTACTGTTTCTCTTTCACTTCAATTCTCCTTTCTTATTTGTTGTTCGCAAAACTACGAACAATATTTTTAATAGCCAAATTTTACGGCATATTTTTTTCGGATAGGTGCAAGGTGCAAGTATATATCTATATATATAGCTTGCACCTTGCACCTAAGTTGAAATATTAATAATCAAACACTTGCATAATTCAAAACGAATGCGTACTTTTGAACCCAAGATAAATGGAGACAGACATCTGCCAAAAGCAGACAGAAACGCATAAAAAAGTCAGTGTCCAAATCGTACCCCCTTAAAAGGGTAAAGATAGATAAAATATTGATATTTAGGACTGTGAACCGGATGGGTTAAAGACCCATGCGGATCACGAAAGGAGGATTTCAGCAATGAAGTCCTCCTTTTCTTTTGCGATATACTTTCAGTTTATTTTCATTGACTTTTGTATTATACCACTACTGTCCAAAGAAAAATTCTTGAACCTAATTCAAATTGATTATTTTCAATGAGTTACGCGAATATTATTTTTTCGAGATTTGGTTTTGTACTTTTGCAAATCGTATTGCAAGAGGCAGAACTCATGAATCAAGGAAAGACCGTATTCGCTCAAATCATGTCGCTCATACCAAGATATGAGTTCGACAAGTGCGTAAAGAGATACAACGGCAATAGACATGCCATCGGCTTCAAATGCAGAGACCAGTTTATACGCCAGTTCGGGATAATAAATCTTAAAAAAGTTCCAGTTGTCTTTTATCTTCCAAATATACTGACAGCCCATCCGGTTTATTTTCAAAGAAACAATACGCCGCCAATGCCGAGCATAAGTTCATGATGAAATTATGTATCGACCTGTGTCTTGAATGTACAAGGTTTGCCTTGTTTTTCAATAACTCATTTATACACTCTATTATATATCTCTTTCGTAGCATGATTTTATCATACACAGGCATAAGTTTGTTTTTCATCTTTGCTTTCAGTCCGTGTACAAGATGTATTCCCTGCTCAAAGAGTCCCTCAAAGAGTTCCCGCTTGATATATCCCCTGTCTGCGAATACTTTTCCATAGAGTACTTTTGTAAAAACAGACCATACCCTTTGTTCTCTGTCATCCACGTTGGCAGGTGTAAGACAGAATGTTATGACCTCTCCTGTGTCATTGCAAAGCAGATGCAGTTTGAAGCCATGGCACCATCCCATTGTGCCCTTTCCGCTCTTGGCAAAGCCCTCAAAAACCCTATTGAAATATCTTCTTACATTATGGCATACAGGTATCATAGTACTATCGACAAAGCTGATTCCCGTGCATTTGCCAAAGGCGTAAAGTTTCATAAAAGTAAGCATTGTAAAGAACTCCCGAGGCATAAGTTCCACAAAGCGATTGTAGGATACTGCGGTGGGAAAACATTGGGCAAGATGAACTTTCACAAAGAACAGATAATAATGTTTGAAGTTTCGGAAAGTCCCAAAATGGCAGCATAGCAAAATGGTCATAATCTCACTTTCACACATACGCCCCTTACGGTGTCTGACATGCTTGTAGCCTTCGTCTGTGGGAGCTATTTGAAGGTTTTTATTCAATTCTGCGCCTAAATTCTTGCAAAACTCATCAATAACACAGAAAATTTCTATAACTTTGTCTTCGGTAATCATCGCTTATATTGTTTGTAATTAATTGATGTTCAACTGTAAAGTTACAAAAAATAAGCGAGATTACCAACATTTTCAACAACTTTCTTATCCCGAACTGGCGTAGTTTATGGTGATGAGCTTTGCCCAGTTCACCGACCAGATTAGTCTCCGCAGCATTGATGCGACGCTGGTGGCTCTCTCTTCCAAGCTCTATTCGAGTGGAATAAAGTATATCCAACGTTCGACTTTGGCCCATATCAATGAGACCAAGGATTGGCGTATATACCATGATTTTGGGCAGAGCCTGATAGCCTGGGCAAGAGAGCTGTACCAGGACGAACCGTCCCGGCTTGACGTGGATGGCATCGTGTATGCCTTTGACAGCAGCACCATCAAACTGTGCCTCCAGCTTTGCCCGTGGGCTCGTCTGCATCATGACAAAGGGGGTGTAAAGATGCATACACTTCTGGATTTGCGTGGCTCCATACCAACCTTCATCCATCTGACGGAGGCTGCTGTTCATGATTCCAAGACCATGAGTCTGATTCCCGTAGAACCAGGAAGCTACTATCTCATGGACAAGGGTTATGTTGACTTCAGACAGTTGTTCAACCACTTCCATCGTCAGCAGGCTTTCTTTGTGACAAGGGCAAAAGATAACATGAGGTATGAGGTAGTTGAGGAACGTCCTGTAGACAAACAGACAGGAGTTACAAACGACACCATTGTCAGACTTACAGGACCAAGAACCTCCAAGTGGTATCCAGACACACTGCGTATGGTTGTTTACGAAGATTATGCCACAGGTAACGTCTACAGATTCTTGACCAATGACTTTACTCATTCCTACCTGACAATCGCAGAACTCTACAGGGAACGCTGGCAAGTGGAGTGCTTCTTCAAATGGATAAAGCAGCGAATGCACATCAACTCGTTCTACGGAACGAGCCAGAATGCTGTATTCTCGCAGATTTGGATTGCTATCTGCGATTATCTGCTGCTTGCCATTGCAAAGAAAGTGTACCATATTGAACAGGATCTCTATATTTTATCGGCTGCCATCGGGAAGGTTCTCTTTGAGAGGAAACCCTTAGGCGAACTATTCGTTAAACCAAAACGTCCTCAGAATGACTCCAATGATGGTCAGCAGACCTTATGGAAAAATTTCTTTGGACAGTAGTGAATAGAATTATATCGCTGTAAGAAACATCTTATACAGATACTGGACAGATTTATCTATACATCCGTTTCTGACTTTCTTACTGACTCGCTCTGAAATCAGGAAATTTATGTCTCCAACGAGTAAAATATTTAACCCCATCAGGCAAAAATACCTAATGGGGTTAAATCGTATTTATTCCTCTTCAGGCACGATGAGCTTGTAGCCCTTGCCGTGAATATTGATGATTTCAATCTGTTCGTCTTGCTTCAAGTGCTTGCGCAACTTGGTAATATACACATCCATAGAACGGGCATTGAAATAATTGTCGTCAATCCAGATGGTCTTCAAGGCGTAGTCGCGCTGTAAGATTTCGTTGGAATGCGAACAGAGCAATGCAAGCAACTCGTTCTCCTTGGTTGTAAGTTTGGTAGCCTTGCCAGGATCATTGTCGAGTGTGAGCAACTGTTTCTGTGTATCGAAGGTAAAACGGCCAATCTGATACAATGTTGATTCCTTGCTCTTCTTGCCACGAACACGGCGAAGGATTGCTTCAATACGGAATACGAGTTCTTCCATTGAGAAAGGCTTCGTGATATAATCATCAGCACCTATCTTGAAACCTGCAAGAATATCTTCCTTCAACTGTTTGGCTGTCAGGAAAATGATTGGGATTTCAGCGTTTGTCTGACGGATTTCCTGAGCCAATGTGAAACCATCTTTCTTAGGCATCATCACGTCGAGCACGCAGATATCATACTTGTTCTTCAAGAATGCTCTGTAACCAATTTCGCCGTCTGGGCACAAATCTGCCTGATAGCCTTTTGCCTGCAAGTATTCGCTGAGCAGTGTTCCGAGATTCTCATCATCTTCACATAAAAGAATTTTGAAATTTTCTTCCATATCCATAAAGTTTAAATTTATATTTTCTTGTTTAATAAATAATTATTCTGTTTTAAAGGTCAGACGACTAATCGAGAATTACCGGCAGAATGATGGTAAACTTGGTGCCTTTTCCGTAGTCGCTGTCCACTTTTATTTCTCCATCGTGCAAATCTACCATTCGTTTCACATACGCCAGACCTAATCCGAACCCCTTTACGTCGTGGCGGTTGCCTGTGTGTACTCTGTAAAACTTATCGAATATCTTCTTTAAGTTTTCCTTCTTGATGCCTTGTCCCGTATCTCTGATTGTAAGATAGAGATGGTCGTTTGTATTCCACGTTTTCAGATATACGTTGAGGGGCTGATCCGGTTTAGCGTACTTGACGGCATTGTCGAGCAAATTGAAGATAACGTTCTGAAAGTGCATCTCATCTACGTACATCTTGGAGTCTATCGCTTCTATTTCCGTATAAACTTTTCCTCCGGTATGTTCCACACGCAGCGTGAAAGAGTTTGCAATGGTTTCCACCATTTCGTTCAAGTCGGTTTCTTTCTTTTTCAGAACGGCCTTCTTTTGGTCGTACATACTCATCTGCAATACCTTTTCCACGAGGAAGCGCAGTCGTTTTGTCTCTTCATTAACCACCCCTCCAAGGTGTTCTACCATCTTCGGCGACTTTGTCAGACCGCTGTCATTCATCATTTGTGCAGCGAGGGAGATACTTGCGATTGGCGTTTTCAACTCGTGCGTCATATTATTGATGAAGTCGTTCTTTATCTCGCTGTATCGCTTCTGTCGGAATATAACTACGATGGTAAATATAAACGTTACAAGCAGTACGAAGGTGAAGATAATCGACGGAATCATAAACCGTATGCTCGAGAAGATATAGCTGTCCATATCAGGGAAGTGAATCTTCACAACGCCCATTCTGTTCGGGGGATCGTTTCGGAAAAGCACTTGCGAGTAATTGGTTTCCTCGCCGTCTGCCACATAGTCCGGGCATCGATACACCTCGCGTCCATCTTGCGTGAGCACCGAGAAATGATAAGGAATGCTGATTCCATTGTTCATCATCTCTGCTTTCAGGTCCTGATCCAACAGTTTGAAGTTGATACGGTCTTTCAGAGGCTTGTCCGATGCTGAATAAAGAATATTATAAACAACTTCTTCGAGCATAGCTTTCTGGTAGACATATCTGTTGCGAACCACTTCCTGCATTCGTTTCTTGGTGGTGGAAAGCGAACCGCTGTCGCTGCGAAGCACCAAAGCCTTGGGCGTTAATGAAGGGTCGCTCCTTACCAATTTCGACTCGAATGAAGTGTAGGTGTCCGTGGTGTTTGAGCCGGTTGGTGCTTGATGCGTGCCGGTTGCTCCTTTCTGCTTTATCGTATCGTTTTTATTGGTCTTCAATTCGTTTCTGTTTACATCCTCCTCAAGAAAACGCAGGGTTTCGTTCAGCTCCATATTGCGGGAAGCCTGATAGAGCGCACGGTTTACGGACTCATCAAACTGCTCCTTTTTCATCTCTGCCATCTCCTCAATGTAATTGAGTTGCAGAAGAAGCAAAGCAAGGAACGAAAGCCCCATTATGATTGCTATTGTCCAAATCGTTTTCTTTTTCATTTGTCTGTCTTTATCTTGAAGTCGATATTACACATATACTGTTTTTTCCTACAAATATATTAATGTAATCAACTCAAAAATTCTTGAATTTTATATAATGCAAAGATAATCTTATTTCTTAAATTATTAACAAGTAAAAGTTAATTAAATGGTTTTTATTTCGTCTTATTAACAAAAATGAAGCTATATAATTGATAATTATTAATTTGCTTAGGTTGCGAATATTATAAAAGGGATGCTATCATTTGATAACATCCCTATCAATATAAGTTAAACAGCCAACAAGTTCTTCTCAGGAAAGAAATGTCAAGCAATTAAAAACTATTCATTCTCGTCCTTAGCCTCAGCTTCGTGGTCAGCAATGAGTTTCTGCTGCAAGTCGTTTGGAACAAGTTCGTAACTTGCAAACTTGGTAGTGAAACTTGCACGACCACCAGTCAGTGAGCTTAATGAAATGCTGTAATTGGAAAGTTCCTTCAAAGGAATCTTTGCCTGCAACTTCTGATAACCTGCCTCGGAGTCCATACCCATAATCATTGCTCGGCGACCTTGCAAGTCGCTCATTACATCGCCCATATAATCGCCCGGAACATAAACTTCCAAATCGTATATTGGTTCGAGAATCTTCGGCCCTGCCGTTTTAAACGCATCTGAGAATGCGTGGCGGGCAGCCAAGGTAAACGAAAGTTCGTTTGAATCTACTGGGTGCATCTTGCCGTCGTACACGATAACACGTACATCACGGGCATAACTACCCGTCAGCGGACCACGTTCCATACAGTCCATAACACCCTTCAGGATTGCAGGCATAAAGCGAGTGTCAATCGCACCACCCACAACAGAATTGATAAACACGAGCTTTCCGCCCCAAGGAAGGTCTTTCTCTTCCTTTCCCTTGATGTTCATCTTAAATTCCTGACCGTTGAATCTGTAAACAGTTGGGTCGGGCATACCTTCTGCATAAGGCTCAACTATGAGGTGAACCTCGCCGAACTGGCCGGCACCACCACTCTGTTTCTTATGACGGTATTCTGCTTTCGCCTGCTTTGTAAGCGTTTCGCGATATGGTATCTTTGCTTCCTTATATACGGTCTGGAGTTTTTCGTTGTTCTCCAAACGCCATTTCAACGTGCGCAAATGGAATTCACCCTGTCCGTGAACAATAGTCTGGCGCAATTCCTTGCTCTGTTCAACTACCCAAGTAGGATCTTCCTGACGCATCTTCAGCAAAGCAGCCATCAATTTCTCGGTATCCTGTGAGTTTACAGCTTCTATTGCGCGTGTGTACTTAGAGTTTGGATACTTAATGAAGTCGAAACGCTGGTCGTTATCCTTACCATTCAGCGTATTGCCAGTCTTGACATCCTTCAACTTAACCGTACAGCCGATATCACCGGCATTCAACTGCTCTACGGCAACACGGTTGGCACCTGCGCAAGTATATAATTGTCCGATTCGTTCCTTCGAACCACGATCCGAGTTTGTCAGGTCGTCGCCCACCTTTACAGAACCACTCATAACCTTGAAGTAGCTCACTTCGCCGATATGTGGCTCAACACTGGTCTTGAAGAAATAGACAGATTCAGGAGCATTGCTGTCCGGAGCAACTTCCTCGCCACGTGTATTGTGTACCTTAACCATTTCATCAACGAAAGGAACTACATTGCCCAAGAACTCCATCAAGCGACGAACGCCCATATCCTTACCTGCACAGACACAGAATACAGGGAAAATGCTGCGCGCAACAAGTCCCTTACGGATTCCTTCGCGCAACTCGTCCTCTGTCAGAGATTCTGCTTCAAAGAATTTTTCCATCAAGCCTTCATCGTTTTCAGCAGCCGCCTCAACAAGAATCTTATGCAATTCCATTGCCTTGTCCATTTCCTCAGCAGGTATGTCCTCGATAATCGGAGCACCACCTTCAGGTTTCCAACTATATTTCTTCATCAAGAGTACATCAATCAAACTGTTGAAGCCTGCACCTGTCTGAATAGGATATTGAATCTGAACACACTTGGAACCATAGATATCCTTCATATTGTTGATGAGGTTATCGAAGTCGCACTTGTCAGAATCCAACTGATTAATCAAGAAGATTACAGGCTTCTTCAATTTCTCCGTATAACGGAAATTATTCTGTGTGCCAACCTCCGGACCATACTGTCCGTTGATGAGAATAACAGCCTGATCGGTTACGTTCAAAGCCGTAATCGCACCACCCACGAAGTCGTCGCTTCCGGGACAATCGATAATATTAAGTTTCTTATTGTTCCACTCAACGTGAAAAACAGTAGAGAATACTGAGTAGCCGTATTCCTGTTCTACTGGGAAATAGTCACTAACGGTGTTCTTTGCTTCAACACTACCACGGCGTTTGATGATGCCTGCTTCGAACAACATACTTTCGGCAAGAGTAGTCTTGCCACTACCCGCACTGCCAAGCAGTGCAATGTTCTTGATTTCGTTTGTCTGATATACTCTCATATCACGATAGATTTAAGTTGTTAGTAATATTGATCAGTTCCAAGCTGATAAGCAATGCTTACCATTTCTGCCGTCTAAATTATAAATTTTTCAGCTAACAACCAAAATATTTTACAGGAAAAACGCAAAAAAATAAAAGAAATTAGTATTTTTGCAAGTGTTCACATTTCAGTTTTTGCGTACTACTTATATATAATATATGGCAGGTTTATACATACACGTTCCTTTCTGTGCCAGTCGCTGCATCTATTGTGGGTTTTATTCTACGCTCACTCCCAAATCAGCAATGCGAGATGAAAGCACAAACATCATCGACAGGTATGTAAATGCCCTATGCAAAGAACTCGAGCTTCGGAAAGAGTATATCTTCCAACCGAACGCCGGCAACGAAACCGATACAAAGCTGCAAACCATCTACTTTGGAGGTGGCACTCCCTCTCAGATTTCCTTTCGGCATATCAAGCAAATTTTCAATTGCATTCAGACGGTTTACGGCAATCATATCACTTCCTTCGAGGATATGGAAATTACCTTCGAGTGCAATCCTGACGACATTACCGAGGAGTTTGCAGACAATCTTAAACATCTTCCCATCAACAGGATATCGATGGGCGCACAGACATTTTCAGACAAACGGCTGAAATTCCTGAGACGGCGACACAAGTCAGATGATGTAAAGACTGCCATAAGCAGACTTCGCCACGCCGGAATCAAGAATATTTCCATCGACCTTATGTTTGGCTTCCCTGATGAAACGTTGGAAGATTGGCAAGAAGACATAAACGAAGCACTCGCTCTCAACGTTGAACATATCTCTGCATATAGCCTTATGTATGAGGAAGGAACGCCACTCTATCGGCTCCTCGAAGAAGGAAAGGTAAAGGATATGGACGACGAACTCTACCGAACGATGTACGATGCGTTGATAGACAGCCTGTCGGCCAAAGGATACGAGCAATACGAAATCAGCAATTTTGCCAAGCTGACTGATAGCAACGTTTCCTCATTCCGTTCAAAACACAACAACTCATATTGGCAAAACAAGCCCTATCTGGGCATTGGTGCTTCGGCACATTCCTACAATTTGCAGACTCGCCAATGGAACGTTTCCAATCTTCAGAAATACATCGAATCCATAGAAACAGGAAAACTCTATCTGGAAACCGAAATCATTGATGCCGACACCCATTTCAATGACCTCATAACTACCACCCTGCGCACTCGCGAAGGCATCAATCTCAACACGCTTTCTCCCCAATACAAAGCGCATATTCTCGATACTGCCCAACCTTTCATTGCCCAAAAATTACTCGTCCTTGACGGAAATTACCTTCATTTCACACGTGATGGCATCTACGTTAGCGACAGTATTATGGCAGAACTTATGTATGTGTGATTAAAGTTTGGCATATTTCAAGCATATTTAATTATGGGCAATGAACTGATAAGTGGATTTTTTGACTTTGCACTATGTATATACCGTATAAAAAATGTTAGGGTGTTGTGAAAATCATTGAAAACTAATCGTTCTCAATGATTTTTTTGTACATTTGTGGCAGATACTTATAATAATCTGCAATTATGAAACGATTTTTTTTAGTTTTCTTTTGTATTATACTGGCTTCATTTCCGATACGTGCCCAAAAACTCGTTGATGTGTTGAATCGCTTTTATTCCAAGCCAGAAAAAATCTATCAACACTTCATCCATAGCGAGGGAGACAGCATTTGGTCTGTATCTGACGCCGTTTTTCAAGGTGCGGTTACGGCTGAACAGCTTTCGGGACTCTTCAAAACTATTGAAATGCAGTTGGGAGAATATCAAGGCGAAGAAAAATGGGAACTTTCTGCAAAAAGTGATGATGCTCAAACCTATACAAGGATGGTGCTTTTCAAGAATTTCAAAGCACCGATTCATCTTTCTTTCAATGCGGATAACAAACTCATTGGTCTGTTTCTTGGAAATCCGGAAGCTGTCAAGAATGCCTCAGCATTGGACGGAGAACAGGACATTGTCGTTTCAACGGATGGAATGAAACTTCCCGGAAAATTGGTTTTGCCTAAAAATGGCACTGCGCCGTACCCTTGCGTCGTCTTAGTTCACGGTTCCGGACCATCTGATATGAATGAGCAAATAGGGCAGAACAGACCTTTCTACGATATAGCTAAAGGTCTGAGCGAACGAGGAATTGCAGTAATCAGATACGACAAGCGCACATACGTCTACAAAAATAAAATAGCACCTGACGGTAAGCAGGTTAATTACGACACAGAGGTTGTCGATGACGCTGTTGCTGCTGTGAGGTTGGCTGGAACATTCAGGGAAATAGACAAGAAACGCATCTATATTGTCGGCCATAGTCTTGGTGCAAACTTGGCGCCGAGAATCGCCGAGCGTGCAAACAATGTAGCAGGACTTGTGATGATGGCAGGAACTTCAATTACTTTAAAAGAAGTGATACAGAAACAGATACGGGATTTGATGAAAGGCGAACCTCAGGAGAAAATAGATGAGACCATAAAATCGATGATTGATTCGCAACCTGCGAGTTATTGGGAAATGGATGCAGATTATTCTGTTGGCAAAACCTTGAAGAACCTCAAGCAGCCAGTACTCATATTGCAGGGAGAACGGGATTATCAAGTTACGATGGAAATGTATCGTATGTGGGATAAGTATGCAAAAGGCAAGAATATCTCTTGCAAGTCTTATCCTAAACTCAATCATCTTTTCATTGAAGGAGAGGGTGTTTCTACTCCACAGGAATATGCTGTTCCGGGGAATGTGGCACAATATGTCTTGGATGATATAGCAAAATTCATTTTAAAACGGTAATCTGTCTTATCGGATACCATAGAGCCTATGCTGCCGAAGAAATTGTTTGTACTTTTGGTATTTACCCTCATAAAGCTTTCTGCATCAGCACAAGCCTTATGTATTGTAGACGGCTTGCTCACCCCTGATTCTATCCTGTACGTAACATCAGATGAAATGCGCTCTGAAGATGCACCTGCTATCATTGGAAATCGGATTAACGGCATCAGCAAGTATGCCATTAAATCCATTTCCGTGATTGATAAAGACAGTGTATTGAATAAAAACACAGTATTTTGTTACGGGATACAGAGAGATATTGTAATAATAAGAACCAATTCTCTGGCATTGTTTGATTGGGTAGTTGATGGTAAGCAGGTGTTACCCAGACGTCCGTTGAATGTTATTGAATATAAAATATCTCCACACTTATTGCATAAATCATTGCCTAAAGGGATAAACGAAAAGAATATAAAAGATGTTAATATTGTGTTTCGGAATGGCGAAGTACGTCCCGAAGCACGCTCCACGATATACATCAGCACTCGTAAAAAGAAGCATTAGAAGTTTTTGGGAGTGAATTAATTTTGTTTATACGTTTTTACATTCTAGTGTTTTTCTGTTATTTTCCCAAGCTGTTAGCCCCTCTCTTACCCCTTATAATAATAGTCATTTCAGACAGATTAAAACACCATTTCCAAATGACCGAAGATTGCGCTGCATTCTTCGCAAAAATGCAATGCAAACGTGCGAAGAATGGAATGCAATCTTCGCACGTTTGGAGTATGGTGTTTTATGGTTTGATTTTCAATCACTTACAAAATTGATTGTGTTGTGTGTATTTCATAACCTTAAATTCTTGTTCTGCTTTGGCTCAATCTGTACGTTGTTTTGCCAATCTGCCGATTTTCATCAATCGGACAATTTGCTATGTTTCTTCTTCAAGACCTTGGATAGTCTGAAATGCAAACGTAAATGTTGAGACTAATGATTTTGAACGCCTGCCTGATATTTCGTAAATTCAGTTCGCCTAATATAAGGGAGAACATTCTTATTATACTTTGGTGTGGTAAATTTAGAAAAAACTATGTAAATTTGCAGACAATTTGAATTATTTATCCAACACAACTGTATTCATAATGACAACAGATTTAACTCCCACAACCGATAAGCAGCGATATATAATACTGGATGCACTGCGAGGTTTCGCCTTGTTTGGCATCATTTTAGCGAATTTCCCAGAGTTTGGATTGTGGACCTTCCTCTCGTCGTCCGAACAGGCGGCTATGCCGAGTGCAGAGATTGACAGGATAGTGCGTTTCTCGCAATATCTTTTCGTAGATGCTAAGTTTTATGGTATATTCAGTATGCTTTTCGGCATCGGTTTTTCGATTATCCTTAGCCACGCATTTGAACGGGGAGGTAACGGTATCTTTCTTTTCTACCGCCGTATGTCAATTCTTGTTTGCATTGCTCTGCTGCATCTTCTATGCCTATGGAGTGGCGATATTCTCTTGCTCTATGCCCTGATGGGAATGCTTTTGCCTCCGGTTTATCATTTCTCAAACCGTGCTTTGCTGATTACGGCTTGTATTTTGATATTTATTCCGATTGGATTGGACCTGTATCAGGAATTGAATGGTGTAAGCTTTTCTGCACCGATAGTTGATGCTTGGTGGACTAGGGCAAATTCTTATGGTATTACAGAACAGAATTTTGCTACTTGGCTGCGCGATTCGGAGTCTTATTCGGGTGTTCATCAGTTCCTGATGCAGGGAGCAATAGAACGAATGTATGAATTTGTTGATGGTCATCGTCCGATGAAGGTGCTCGGTTTATTTATGATTGGGTATTACATAGGGCGTAATAAATTGTATGCGAAGATAGAAGAACGGCGTGTCGACTTGAAGAAACTCTTTTGTTGGACGCTTGCGATAGGTTTTCCAACTTCTCTTCTGTATGCTTATAGCGCAGTAAATGGGCACGCTTGGGGGCTGACTGTTCATTCTTTGTTGTATGCTGTGAGTGCATTGCCCTTTGCATTGTGCTATATGTCTGGTATGGCGTTGCTTTATCTGAACAATCAGGATAGTAGATTCTTTTATTATTTATCCTTGCCCGGTCGAATGGCTCTTACCAATTATATCGGTCAGTCTGTCATTGGTATCATTCTCTTTTATGGAATAGGTTTCGGATTGGGGCTTCGCTATGGCCTTGCAAGTATAGAATTTATTGCAGTTCTTGTTTTCGCTTTCCAAATGTTTTTCTCTCACTTTTGGATGAAATACTTCAAGTTTGGCCCATTGGAATGGGTTTGGAGAATGCTGACTTACGGCAAGTGGCTTAATCCCAAACGATAAATGGAAAATAAAAAACATTGGATTTGGTTTATCCAAATCCAATGTTTTTATTGTGGAGAATCAAGATTCCGTTATCAAAATCTTGATTCCATTGTATAGACTGTTTTTCGCACGTCTTTATTTTCACAAACTATTTAATTAAAGGCCACGTGCCTTCAGCAAACCTGCTGCATCGGGAGCTTTCAAGCCGGTGAAATCAGAGAAAATGTCGAGCAATTCCTTTGTATTTCCCTTGCTGAGAACCTTTGTGCGGAAAGCATCGCCGGTAGAACGGTTCAGAGCACCGAGTTTAGCGAAGTGGTCAGCTACGTTCACTGCGAGCACTTCTGCCCAGAGATAGCTGTAATAGCCGGCAGCATAGCCACCGCCCCAAACGTGATTGAAGTAAGAAGTATTGTAGCGTGGAGGAATCTGATTGTTCAGCAGGCCGATTTCCTTCAACGCATTCTTCTGGAACTCATCAGCTTTCTCTGCCGTTGGTACCTGAGAAGGCGAGAGCGTATGCCAAGCAAGGTCGGAGCAAGTTGCTGCGAGGTTTTCTCCAAGCGCATAAGCTGAGTGGAAGTTGAGCGAATTGAGCATCTTGTTCTTCAGTTCTTCAGGCATAGGAGCATTTGTCTGATAGTGCTTTGCGTAGTTATTGAACACTTCAGGAATGCTTGCAAAACTTTCATTGAACTGCGATGGCATTTCAACAAAGTCGCGAGACACGGCAGTACCACTCAATGTGTTGTACTTGCAGTTGGAAAGCATACCGTGAAGACCGTGCCCGAACTCGTGGAACATAGTAGTTACTTCATCCCAAGTTACGAGCGTTGGCTGTCCTTCAGGTGCTTTTGCATAGTTGCATACATTATATATGATAGGCAACTGGTCTCGGAAGCTGCTCTGCTTTGCAAAAGCACTCATCCACGCACCACCACGCTTTGTGGGGCGACGGAAGTAATCGCAATAGAAAAGTGCGAGTTGTTTGCCGTTGGCATCAATAACGTCGAACACTTTCATATCCTTATGATAGGTGGGAAGGTCTGTACGCTCCTTGAAAGTCAAACCATAAGCACGGTTTGCTGCGTAGAACACACCGTTTACGAGTACGGTATCAATGTTGAAGTATGGTTTTACTTCGTCTTCAGAGAAGTTGAACTGCTCTTTCTTCATCTTTGCAGAATAGTAGAAACGGTCGTATGGCTCCAGTTTGAAAGCTGCTCCCTGTGTCTTTTGGGCATAAGCCTCAATGGATTTCGTTTCAGCTTCGGCCTTTGGCTTATACGCTGCAATGAGATCTTTCAGGAAACTGTATGCATTCTCCGGATTCTTTGCCATCGCATTGTCGAGCGAATAGGCTGCATAATTCTTGTAACCCATTATCTCTGCCTTTTCTGCGCGAAGCTTTGCTATTTCAACGATAATCGGGTAAGTGTTGTATTCGCGTGTACCGTCAGTACGATGGATAGAAGCCTCGTAAACACGCTTGCGCAATTCACGGTTGTCCAGACTGGCAAGAATAGGCTGTTGCGTTGTGTTTGAAATCACGATGCAGTATGGTGCTTTGCCGCCACGGCTTTCAGCATCCTTCTTGCACTGTGCAATGTCGGCATCGCTCAAGCCTGCCAGTTCCTTAACGTCGTTCACCCATACGGTAGATGCCACGCCGGCTTTTGGCAACATATTGCCGAACTCCTGTTGGAGTGTAGCCACACGGCTGTTGATTTCCTGCATACGGTTCATTTTTTCCTTTGAAAGAAGTGCACCGGCACGAACGAAACTCTTGTAGATTTCTTCTGTCAGCTTCTTGTCTTCGCCCTGCAATGAACTCAGTTGATTGTCGTAAACATATTTAATGCGCTGGAAGAACTTCTGATTGAACTTCACTTCACTGTCAAAATCCGTGAGCAAAGGGATAACTTCATTCTCAGCAGCTTCAATTTCCGGAGTCTTTTCAGCTTCTGTTACACAGAAGAATATGTTTGAAACACGGTCGAGCAGTCGTCCGCTCTTTTCATACGCAAGGATAGTATTCTCAAAAGTAGGCTTCTGCTTGTTTGCTACTATCTTCTTTATTTCAGCACGCTGCTCTTCAATGCCGGCTTTGATAGCGGGCAGATAGTGTTCACCTTTGATTCTTGTGAAGTCGGGCGCACCATACTGCAAGGTGCTTTGCTGCATAAGTGGATTGGAATACATTGATTTTACTTTCTTGTCTTTAGGACCTGAAGCGGCACTTGCCATAAGTACGGCGCACGCCAGTCCGGCTGTAACGAATGTTTTTTTGAAATTAGTGTTCATAAACATTTATTTGTTGATTTGAAATTAATGCTATTTATATAGACGTATTCTTCATTCAATAGATTAACCTATCGGCATTATAATGCAGATGTTTCAGCAAAAATAAAAATAAAAAACGGTAAAGTGTAAGGTTTAGATACTTTTTAACTAAAAAACGAGCCTATTCTTTAGCTTTTCTTTATATTCACAGACTTCTATTAGACTGGATCCGATATGGTGGAAGGTGCTCTTTCATCGCATATTATCATCATTGCACACTATAAATTAGCAATCAATACGTTTGGCATTCATTGTAAAAATACGTACTTTTGCAGAACTGAAAGCATAAAACGAAAGGAAATTTGTGATAATTCTCGAAGAAAATGAAGGCATTCCACGCAGTATAATGTTTCTGATGGCGATAATGGCAGGCTTGACAGTTGCCAATCTTTACTACAACCAGCCTTTGCTGGAAGTCATCAGCACGGAGTTAGGAGTAAGTCAGGTATTGACCAATCTCATTACAGTTATTACACAGATAGGTTATGTCTTTGGACTGATGTTCATTATCCCTTCAGGTGATCTCTTCAGTCGAAGAAAAATTATCCTTTACAGTATGTCGGTTGCCATAATTACGGCAGCAGTCATTGGTTTGTCCCACAATATCTATCTTATTTGGTTGGCATCCCTGTTGCTCGGAGCGTCCTCTGTAATCCCACAGCTTTTCATTCCCGTTGCCAGCCAGTTTTCCCGACCCGAAAACAAAGCCACCAATATGGGCTATGTGTTGTCGGGATTGCTCACGGGAATCCTTGGAGCACGTGTCATAAGTGGTTTTGTGGGCGATATGCTCGGTTGGCGTGCAATGTTTCTGATAGCAGCCTGTATAATGATAGTGTGCTGCACACTCTGCAAATTCCTTATGCCTGATATGCAACAGAACTTCAAGGGGACGTATCCACAGCTTCTCAAGACAGTTTGGAGTATCTATCGCACCCATCCTCTCATTCGTCTCTATTCCATCCGTGCAGGTTTTGGATTTGGTAGTATGCTTGCCATCTGGGCTTGTTTGGCTTTCCATATTGCGGGAGAACCCTTCAATGCCGGCAGCGATAAGGTGGGAATATTGGGATTGTGTGGAGTTGCCGATGCTTTGTCGGCTTCCGGAATGGGAAAGTTCATTCCTCGGTTCGGAATTCGTAGAATGAGTGCTGCCGGTGCTTTGCTGCAGATGTTGGCTTGGTCGGTAGCTTATATTTTCAATGACAGCTACGCAGGTTTGGCAGTGGCTATCATTATTGTGGATGTAGGCATTCAATGTCAGCAGTTGAGCAATCAGAGTGGATGTTTGCAGGAAGTTCCCGAAGCAAGCAATCGTGCAAACACAATCTTTATGACCACCTATTTTATTGGAGGAAGCCTTGGAACCTTCTGTGCGGGACTGGGGTGGGAAGCAATGGGATGGGCAGGCGTATGTGTCGTAGGTCTTTCCTTCGCTATGGTTTCTTTGTTGGTTTCCACATTTGAAGGTAAGATGCTTGCCGGTCATTAGAATTTCATCCGTGCAGAATTATGAATAATCACAACAAAAACCTCTTTATAATTCGCTTATTTTGAATAATTTATTTTTATTTTTCAAATATCACATTTATTGATGTGCAATCATAAGGCTTTAATTACAAGTGTCTTATGATAAAAAATAGTTTTTTGCGCATAATAAAACCTCAATAAATGTTGCAAAATGAATATAAAATCGGAAATAAAGAATATAAAATCTCCTTGTTTCTTCGCATTTTCTCTATTCATTCTTGCGATAGACGCAATACATTTATCGCAAGAATGAAATATATTCTTCGTGTTTTTGGAATCTAAAAGGGTTAAAAACTCCAATCAATCTGATAAATACTGTCTGATTTTCTCTATATTGCTGAAAAATAATATCGTTTTTTCAGTAAATTATTTTTACGATATTACCATTAGTTCCACAGGCTGTTAAATCCTATAATATATTTCGTAGCAGTTATGAGTGCGTACAGCATCCCCGCAATGAGCGCAAGGAAGATGAATATTCCGACAGCACTTTGTGTGGCACGCTTGTTCACGTTTCGGATGATTTCCTTATCGCCGTCCACGAATCCTCGTATCATCATCATATTTTCTCTGTTGGAGCGATAGAAAAAATCGAGTACGTTGCCGAGATAGAATGGTATCAGTCCGAGCAGCACGTCGCGGAGAATGTTGTTGGCTATGGCAAGGGTAAGCGATACGCTCTTTACTTTCACGAGTGCAAACCATATATATATCAAGGCAAAGAGAGCTGTAACAAAGTCGCCAATACCAAGTGGAATAAGCCCGATGACTCCGTCCAAATAGTATTTGTCCAATATACGCTGTAATTGGTCCATTTGTTTGAAAGTGATGCTTCGGACAATTTTCTCCTTCGCTATGTTGCGCCTTGTTTCGTTCATCTTTATATTTTGGGGAATTTGAGTGTACAAAATAAATACAGGCATAGAAGAAGGTTGTATCTTCTATGCCTTTTAAAACAAATTTTATTATATTCGTTCTTCAAGCAGTACCACGTTTTCCACGTGTGGTGTGTGTGGAAACATATCCACAGGCTGAACGGCTGTTACCTTATAGTCTTTGTCGAGCAATGCCAAATCGCGCGCCTGTGTTGCCGGATTGCAACTGACATAGACAATGCGCTTGGGATGAGCACCGAGAATCACGTTTACAACATCCTGATGCATACCTGCACGAGGAGGGTCTGTAATGATTACGTCCGGACGTCCGTGCTGTTTCACAAACTCCTCGGTAAGAATATCCTTCATATCGCCGGCATAGAATAATGTATTTTCTATATTGTTAATTTCTGAATTTACCTTTGCATCTTCAATCGCTTCGGGAACGTATTCAATGCCGATAACCTTTTTGGCCTTTTGGGCTACGAAGTTTGCAATCGTTCCCGTGCCGGTATAAAGGTCGTACACGAGTTCTTCGCCGGAAAGGTTTGCGAAGTTTCGGGCTACGGAATAAAGGTGGTATGCCTGTTCCGTGTTCGTTTGATAGAAACTCTTCGGGCCAACCTTGAACTTCAGATCCTCCATCAATTCAAAAATATGGTCGTTCCCCTTGAAGACTTCCAGTTCCAAATCATTGAACGTATCGTTCCCTTTCTGATTGTCTACACAGAGAAGTGATGTTATTTCGGGGAAATTATCGGCAACGTGCTGCATCAATCCTCTTGCGCGTGCATCGTCTCCCTCCTCGTCGTAATGGAATTGCACAAGCACCATCCATTCGCCGGTATTGGAATTGCGCATCATTATGTCGCGGAGCAGTCCGTGCTGTTCCCGAATGTCATAGAAAGATATTCCATTGTCCAGAGCATAGTCTCGAATTGCATTTCTAACCTTGTTACAATAGTCGTCCATTAAATGGCATTTCTCAATAGGATAGATCTTGTCGAAAGCTCCTGTGATGTGAAAGCCTATTGCTCCTTGAGTCAGTCCCACGCCTTCAGGAAGTTCAGTCAGTTCTTCCTGAGTGTACCAACGTTTGTTGGCGCAACCGAATTCAAGTTTATTGCGGTACTCCCAAATCTGTTGAGAGCCCATAATCGGGGTAAATTCAGGTAACTCAACCTTACCTATACGGGAAAGTTGGTCGAAAACCTGCTTTTGTTTGGCTTTCAGTTGTTCCTCGTAAGGCAGATTCTGCCATTTGCAACCACCACAAATTCCAAAATGAGCACATTTGGGTTCTATGCGTGTAGGGCTGTATGAAACAAAACGGATTACGGTTGCTTCGCAATAGCTGTTTCGTTTCTTTCTGACTTGCAGATCAACTACGTCGCCGGGTACAACGAAGGGCACAAAAACAACCATATCATTGACGTGAGCAACGCATTTCCCTTCTGCTGCTACGGCTTCAATGACTACATTCTCCAATATTGGCAATGTTTTTCTCTTTCTACTCATTTCTTAATGTTTGGCTGCAAAGTTACCATTTTTTTGGTATTTCGCCATCAATAAACTGATGTTTTAGCCCATATCAGGCTAATTAAACAACAAAAATGCAAAGTCGATGTTACATTTTGGGATAAAAATTTGTTATAATTACAAATTATATATATATTTGCACTTACGAAGAATTTACTATATATAATATTAAAAAAAGACTATGAGTGTAAAAAGAGTTTATACCTTCGGTAATGGAAAAGCTGAAGGTAAAGCCGACATGAGAAATCTCCTTGGTGGCAAGGGTGCCAACCTCGCGGAAATGAATTTGATCGGCGTACCAGTTCCTCCAGGATTTACAATTACTACGGATGTATGCAACGAATACTATGAAGTAGGAAAAGAAAAGGTTGTTGAACTTCTTTTAAAGGAAGTTACCAGCAGCGTGAAGCACGTTGAAGGTTTGATGAACTGTAAGTTCGGAGATCCGTCGAATCCTCTTTTGTTGAGCGTTCGTTCAGGTGCTCGCGCCTCTATGCCGGGTATGATGGATACCATTCTTAACCTTGGTTTGAACGATGTTGTTGTTGAAGGTCTTGCTAAAAAGACTGGCAACGAGCGTTTCGCATTCGACAGCTATCGCCGATTCGTGCAAATGTATGGCGATGTTGTATTGGGTATGAAGCCGGTAAACAAAGAAGATATCGACCCATTTGAAGCCATTATTCAGAAAGTTAAGGCACAGCGTGGCATTAAGCTCGACAACGAAATGACCGTTGAGGAGCTCAAGCAGCTTGTTGCTGAATTTAAAAAAGCCATCAAGGACCAGACTGGTCAGGATTTCCCAACTGATCCTATGGAACAGCTTTGGGGTGCTATCTGCGCCGTTTTCACGTCTTGGATGAACGAGCGTGCCATCCTCTATCGTAAGATGGAAGGCATTCCACAGGAATGGGGTACTGCCGTAACCGTACAGGCGATGGTATTCGGCAATATGGGCGATACGTCTGCTACTGGTGTTTGCTTCTCTCGTGATGCAGGTTCTGGCGAAAACGTGTTCAATGGCGAGTATTTGGTAAATGCACAGGGCGAAGACGTGGTTGCAGGTATCCGTACTCCACAGCAGATTACAAAATATGGTTCACAGAAGTGGGCTAAGCAGCAGGGCATCGAAGAAGAAGTTCGTGCTTCAAAATATCCTTCTATGGAGGAGGCTATGCCTGAAATCTATGCTCAGTTGGACGCTCTTCAGGACAAGCTCGAGAAGCACTATCACGATATGCAGGATATGGAATTCACGGTTCAGGATGGTAAGCTGTGGTTCCTTCAGACTCGTAACGGTAAGCGTACCGGTACTGCTATGGTTAAGATTGCAATGGACTTGCTTGCTGAAGGCGAAATCGATGAGAAGACAGCACTGAAGCGTTGCGAACCAAACAAACTCGATGAACTGCTCCACCCGGTATTTGACAAGGAAGCATTGACAGCTGCTCGCGTTCTTACACGTGGTTTGCCTGCATCTCCTGGTGCTGCTTGTGGTCAGATAGTATTCTTTGCAGATGATGCTGCAAAGTGGCACGAGGATGGCCATCAGGTGGTAATGGTTCGTATTGAGACATCTCCCGAAGACTTGGCTGGTATGTCTGCTGCCGAGGGTATCTTGACAGCACGTGGCGGTATGACCTCACACGCTGCCGTAGTTGCCCGTGGTATGGGTAAGTGCTGCGTTTCTGGTGCCGGTGCAATGGTTATCGACTATAAGGCACGCACGGTTGAGATTGACGGTATCGTTCTTCACGAAGGCGATTATATTTCTATCAATGGATCTACCGGTGAGGTTTACTATGGCGAGGTCAAGACACGACCAGCTGAGGTAACAGGCGATTTCGCTAAGCTGATGGATCTTTGCAAGAAGTACACAAAGCTCGTGGTTCGTACAAATGCTGATACTCCACACGATGCAGAAGTTGCCAGCAATTTCGGTGCAGTAGGTATTGGTCTTTGCCGTACAGAGCACATGTTCTTTGAAAACGAAAAGATCAAGGCAATGCGCGAAATGATTCTTTCAGATACTGTTGAAGACCGTGAGAAGGCACTCGAAAAGTTGTTACCATTCCAAAAGCAGGACTTCTACGGCATCCTGAAGTGTATGGATGGTATGCCGGTAAACATCCGTTTGCTCGATCCACCTTTGCACGAATTCGTGCCACACGATTTGGAAGGTCAGGAAATTATGGCAAAGGAAATGGGCGTAAGCGTTAAGTTTATTCAGAAGCGTGTAAACTCATTGTCAGAACATAACCCAATGTTGGGTCTCCGTGGTTGTCGTCTCGGTAACACATTTCCTGAAATCACAGCAATGCAGACGCGAGCTATCCTCGGTGCTGCCGTTCAGTTGAAGAAGGAAGGCCTTAACCCAATGCCGGAGATTATGGTTCCTCTCGTAGGTATCGTGAACGAGCTTGATATTCAGGAAGGCATCATTCGCAAGACAGCTGAGAAACTCTTCAAGGAAGAAGGCGTTGAAGTTCCATTCAAGGTGGGTACAATGATTGAAATCCCACGTGCAGCCCTTACCGCAGACTTGATTGCCAACAAGGCAGAATACTTCAGCTTCGGTACGAATGACTTGACACAGATGACTTTCGGTTATAGCCGTGATGACATTGCCAGCTTCTTGCCAAGCTACCTTGAGAAGAAGATTCTCGACGTAGACCCATTCCAGGTTCTCGATCAGCAGGGTGTTGGACAACTGATTAAGACAGCTGTCGATAAGGGACGTGCTACACGCAAGGATTTGAAGTGTGGCATCTGTGGTGAGCACGGTGGCGAACCAAGCTCAGTCAAGTTCTGCCATCGCGTAGGTCTCAACTACGTAAGTTGTTCTCCATTCCGTGTGCCAATTGCACGTTTGGCAGCGGCGCAGGCATCGCTTGAAGATTAAAGCGTAATTAACTGATATACAAACAATTAGGCTGTAACTCCTTGGCAGTACAAGGGTTACAGCCTAATTTCGTAAAGGGGCGGATGCGCAGATGACCATTACTTCTTGTTTTGTTATGTTAGTATGAATTGTACGGCGAAAGAAAGTAAAGAGAAAGCAGTAACACATCTGAAGATGAATGGTAACAAATTTTGTTTCTGATAGGTTGTTTTTGTTCCCATTACTTCCCATTTCCCTTTTGGTTTAACGTTTAGTATAACTCCTGTAAATGTGTTAGTTAGCTGACGAGTAACTATATATCAACAAAAAAGAGGACATTGTTGCCAATGTCCTCTTTTCTTGTGATGGTGATTCCGTTGGGGTTCGAACCCAAGACCCACAGCTTAGAAGGCTGTTGCTCTAATCCAACTGAGCTACGGAACCATTAAATCGGGTGCAAAAGTAGTCTTTTTATTTGTTTTTACCAAATTATTTCGTATCTTTTTAGAATATAAACTGAAAATGATGAAAAAGTGTAGAGTCAACCAGCAAGTGCAAAATTACAACACATGTTTGAAGAACTCGCACTTTGGTGTGGAAAAGTTTAGTTTTTCCCTTGGTCTTTCATTCAATATCTTCTGTATGGCCATAATCCTCTTGTCCGTATAGTTCTCAAAGGAATCCTTTTTAGGTATATATTGTCTGATTAACTTGTTTGTATTCTCAATGGGTCCCTTTTGCCATGGACAATATGGATCTGCAAAGTACACAGGCACGCCCAACCATTTCGTGATATCCTTATGTGCGGCAAACTCAGGTCCGTTGTCAGTGGTAATGGTCTTCAGTCTGTCCTTGTATGGCAGCAGCAGTCTCCTGACTGCTTTTGCCAGAGGCTTCGACTGCTTCCCAAATGGCAGTTTCTGCATAAGCAACATATTGGTGGGTTTCTCCACCAGTGTGAGTATGGCGCGCTGGGCAGGGTCGACGATCAGGTCCATCTCAAAGTCTCCAAATCTCTTCCCGTCCACTTCCTTGTTTCTCTCATGGATGCGCACCCTGTCCTTGACAGGAAGATGCCCCCCTTTGGGTGATGCCTGTATTTCATCTTGTGTCTTGTGTGCCCGGCAAGTTTCCCTGTCGGGTCATCGTGGATGATGTTGTAGATGGACTGATGGGACACCCTTATCCCATCATTCACACGCAGATACCCCGATATTTGTCTTGGAGACCATTGGTCATTAACGATATATTCCTTGATTCTCCAGACCAATTCGTCGGAGAGCTTGGAGTTCGTCCCCGTTCTCTCTCTGCGCTGCATGGCCATGTCGTGCGCCTTCGTCCAGATATACTTTCCCGAGGGCGTGCTGTTGCGTTTGATTTCACGTGAGAGTGTTGCCTGACTGATGCCGACGATGGCGGCAATTTCTTTTCTTGCGGTTTTCTTTTGAAGTAAGGCGAAAATTTGCGACCTTTGCTCCGAGATTAATTGATGATACATTTACAATACAAAGTTAGTTAATCTTGGGGAGACTTCGGTCTCCCTTTTTAAATTTGTATTGCTGGTTGTTTCTTTTTCCTCGCCGAGAGATGCACACAACCTCTCGCTACGCTTCGAGAACGTCTGCATCTCTCGGCGAGGGCTACTCTTTTTTGCACTTCGATTTGGAATCTTCAAAGGGATAGAGGCATAGGACTAATAGCAAGCCTGATTTGCTCAATTAATTCGCAAAAGCATTCCCTTGGTATTTTGAATTTCAATTTTTTATTTGCTGCAAATCTTCTTTTCAAACTTTATTATTTGCTGATGGCTAATGTTGGAGAATGTCTCTGCCTTCAATACATATTGTTTGATAAAGTTCAATTATATTTTCAATACTTCTTTTTGAATCGTGAAGGAAGAATTTGTTTGTAAAACTCGTTGAAATGTCTTAAAACTGTGTGTAGATGAAAGGCTGAACATTGTCTTGGCTGAAATTGATAATGAGCTGAAGAGTAATGAGGAGGATAATAAATTTGAGAATTGGGTGTGCATTGATGAATTTCTCTTGCATCCAGTCGTAGTCGTGTTTGCGGATGGAATGAAGCTCCAGACCTATTGCCAACAGCACCAACCACATTGGGCGAGCCATCAGGAACGGATAGATGTCGCCGAGGTGGAGGTTTGTGTAAAGATTTGTAAAGATGGAGAAAGCCGTGTCAAGGTTTGGTGCACGGAAAAATACCCAAGCACAGGCTACATAAGTAAAGGTAATGAGCCAACTGGTAGCTTTGACGGGAATCGTGTTCTTTATTTTTTTCAAGCCGTGATTGGATGCGAACTTATGAATAATCAGTCCGACACCGTGCAGCACTCCCCATATAACGAACATTCCCGATGCTCCGTGCCACAATCCGGCGACGGTCATCGTAAGAAAACTGTTGGAATAGGTTCTGATGTTACCTTTCCTGTTTCCTCCCAGTGGGATGTAAATATAATCTCTGAACCAAGATGAGAGTGCAATGTGCCAACGATGCCAGAATTCTGTCAGGTTCAGGCTTTGGTAAGGGAAACTGAAGTTGTTGGGAAGTTGGAATCCCATCAATGCCGCAAGTCCTATTGCCATATCGCTGTAACCGGAGAAATCGCAATAAATCTGGAGTGTATAGCCGAGCACGCCCATCAGGTTTTCAAAACCGGAGTAGGCCAGTGGATTGTCGAAAACAAGGTTGTTGAACTGTGCCAGATAATCGGCTATGAGGCATTTTTTCAGCAATCCACAGATGATGAGCCATAAACCTTTGTTTATGAGTGCTTTGTCTGTCAGTTTAGGTTCGTTTACCTGTGGTATTAATACTTCTGCCCGGGTTATTGGTCCTGCTATGAGCAGGGGAAAAAAGGTAAGGTAAAAGCTGTATTCTGTGAGTCCTGTTGTTTTCGGGAACCTCTCCTTGTAGACGTCTATCGTATAGCTGATGGCCTGAAAAGTGTAGAAAGATATGCCGATGGGCAGTATCATTTCCGTCAGTGCAAAGTTACTGCTGAATATTCCGTTGAGAATTTCCAAACCGAAGTTCGTGTATTTATAGTAGAGTAGGGGAAAGAGTTCAAGAAAAATAATCAGTCCAAGTCCTACTTTTCGTGGTTCTCCTCGCTTGAGGCGCATCATTTTCTTAGTGAGATACCAAGAAATAACGGTTGCAGCAGGCAATAAAAGCATCAAGGCACCATTCGCCTTGAATGCAAAAAACAGGCTGAAAAGTATCACGTAGGCCTGCATCCAAGTTTTTCTGCAATGGTTTATACCTATATATATAGCAAAAAACAACAGGAATGCCACCATAAAGGGTAGGGTGCTGATCGACCATTCCTTGCTCGATGTGGTAAGGAAAGTGCCCAATGCGCTTATTGTCTGTTGTAAATCTATCATAGTAGGTTTAGAATCCTTCAAAACTTGGTTGCAGCAATCTCGTTAAAGTTGCTTTGTGATGACCTTTGGGAATATTCAGTTTTACAGGGTCTGCTGCTTCCTTGCCCGACATATAGGCAGCCGCCTTGTCCATCCATGCCGCTGCCGCATCCCACGTTGGGTGGTAATGGTCGGGGCCGCGTTGCAGTCCTAAGCCTCTGCTGTTGAAATAGTGTCCTTTTCCTGAATGTCTTGCAATGATATCCAAAATGCCCGTATCGCCATTCCATTCGGCCGGACCAATCCAAACAAATGGAGAATTGCCTATCTTTCTGACAATCTCTTGGATATATTTCTCCCTTACGTCCAAGTCGTTGATGAAAAGTTCGTTGCTTCCGAGGCAGAGAATGATGTAGGTAGGCTTGTATTCAGCCACCAAATGCTCCAGCGTGTTGGTAGTAGCCCACTTCTCGGTAGTGGAACTGTACCATATTACGGTGTAGAGCTTGTGTCCGTTTTCCTTTGCATAATCTCCCAGTCTTCGGGAAAGCCCTTCCACCATTGAGTCGCCGATGAAGAGGAAAGTGTGGTTGCTGATGGCTTTCTTCGCTTTTTTCTGTCTCGCTGTTGCTATGGTGTCCTTGCTTTCTGATTTTCTGAGTTCGGCAAGATTTATTTTCTTGAGCAGCAGATTTCCCACCGAAATATCCTTTGGTATCACGGCATAAATGATAACGGCTGCCAGAGCAGCAGCCATTATAAGTAGGATTTTGATCTGCTCGCGCATTGATTAGAAGTTTACTACCACTTCTACGGGACAATGGTCGCTGCCCAATACATCCGTATGAATCTTGGCTTCAGCGAGTTGCTCTCTCAAACGCTCTGAAAGTAAGAAGTAGTCGATGCGCCAACCGGCATTCTTCTCTCGCGCCTTAAATCTGTACGACCACCAAGAATAAGTTACCTGTTCGGGATAAAGCGTGCGGAAGCTGTCGATGAAGCCCTTGCCGAGGAACTGTGTCATCTTGGCTCTCTCCTCGTCAGTGAAGCCTGCGTTCTTGCGGTTGCTCTTCGGATTCTTCAAGTCTATTTCCTCGTGTGCCACATTGAGGTCGCCACAGACGAGCACTGGTTTCTTTTCGTCCAGTTTCTGGATATATGCCTGAAAATCGTCTTCCCACTGCATTCGGTAGTCCAATCGGCGCAGACCGTCCTGTGAGTTTGGCGTATAGACCGTTACAAGATAGAACTGTTCCATTTCGAGCGTGATGACACGACCTTCGTGGTCGTGCTCGTCGATTCCCAATCCATAGGCTACGCTTAGGGGCTTATGCTTTGTGAAGATGGCCGTTCCCGAGTAGCCTTTCTTGTCGGCATAGTTCCAATAGGATTCGTAGCCCGGGAAACTGATGTCTAATTGTCCTTCCTGCATCTTCGTTTCCTGAAGACAGAAGAAATCGGCATCAATGGCCTCAAAACTCTCCTTGAAGCCCTTGGTTACACAGGCACGGAGTCCGTTTACGTTCCAAGATATAAATTTCATAAGTCTGTTCTTTTGTTATGTGGGGTGTTATATTTTGTAAGTGAGTCTTTAGATTCTCTTCGTTTCCGTTTTGAGAAGGTTCATAAATTCCTCACGTGTCTTTGCTTGATTGAATGCGCCGCTGAAAGCACTCGTTGTTGTGATTGAATTTTGCTTTTCAATGCCCCGCATCTGCATGCACATGTGCTTCGCTTCTATGATAACCATTGTTCCCAGAGGCTGCAATGTATCTTGAATACAGTCCTTTATCTGTTCGGTAAGCCTTTCCTGTACCTGAAGACGGTGGCTGAAGATATCAACCACGCGGGCAACCTTGCTCAGCCCTGTGATATGTCCGTTTGGAATGTAGGCTACATGCGCCTTTCCATAGAACGGAAGTATATGGTGCTCGCACATTGAGAAAAAATCGATGTCCTTGACGATTACCATCTGATTGTATTTCTCTTCAAAAAGCGCATCGGTCAATACCTTGTGTGGGTCTTGCGTGTAGCCGCGGGTCAATACCTGCATTGCCTTTGCCACGCGCATAGGAGTTTTTTCGAGTCCTTCCCTTGTAGGGTCTTCGCCTAAAAGTGTAAGAACTTCCTTATAGTGTGCTGCCAACTCATCGAGTCCGTCGCGATATTCTATATTTGTATTCATAGGATTGGATATAGTGTTATTAGTCTTATTTCGTAATGCTGTTTTTGAAATACGATATAATGATTTTTTTAATAAGTTTCTTCCATTGCCGGCGTCCCGTCAAGATATGCTGTTGTCTTGATGGTTACCATCGTTCTGATGATGTTTGCGTGGGAGTAACCCTCCTTCTTCAGTTTCTTCATCACTGCCCGAGCCTTCTCGTAGCTTGTGAAATTCCCCACCTGACACATCCATCGGGGAGAGTAGAAGTGTACGTAAATCGGTTCTTCGGGACAAATCATCTTCACTTTCTGTCCGATTTTTTCTGCTTCCTGTCTTGCTGCTCGGGTATTGCCGCCCGAATAGGCCAGAACTCGGAATCCCCGGGCTTTCTTTGCGCCTCTGACGACGCGCTTTGTTACGGTTCGTGTCTCGCCGGTGCCGTCGCTTTCGCTTGCAACTTGCCTGCGCACCCTCTTGCGCACCCATTTGGTGCGTTGCGTGATAGCTCCTGTCTGCGTGTTGCTGTCTGACGGCTTAGCCACCTCTATCTTTGGCTGAGGAGGCATCTGCACGACAGGAACTTTCAGTTCAGGCTTTGCAGCGGGTTTAGATGCCGTCTGACTGGCAGCCATTGTCTGTTGCATCTGCTGTCTTCTTGCGTTTTCCTTATTCTCTTTGGCAGCTTGTTTTGCAGCTTTCCTCTCTGCTTTCTTCTCCGCCTTAGTCTTTGCTTTCCTGTTTCCGTTCACAACTGCATCTACATCAGCACTTTGTGTAACGGTAACTGTGCCTTGTGCATTTACAGCGATTGCGCTGAAGAATGCAATGACTAATAGTGCAAGGAATTTCTTCATCTGTTTTTTTGTTAGGATAATCCTGCAAACGCCGTGTGAAAGGGCATTTACAGGATTATTATGGTTGGAATATTATTTCTTCCAAGCGTCGATGATAGCCTTGAAATCGGCAGCCTTCAAAGAAGCACCACCAATCAGACCACCGTCAATGTTTGGCTTGGAGAAGAGTTCGTCTGCGTTCTTGGCATTGCAGCTGCCGCCATAAAGAATGCTGGTTTCGGCAGCAATTTCCTTACCGAACTTGTCGGCTACGATAGAACGGATGTAGGCAAGCATTTCTTCTGCCTGATCAGACGTAGCAGTCTTACCCGTACCGATAGCCCAGATTGGCTCGTAGGCAAGAATGATGTTCTTCCATTCCTCTGCGCTGAGATTGAATACAGAACCCTCGAGCTCTGCCTTTACAACTTCGTTCTGCTTGTTTGCCTCACGCTCTTCGAGAGATTCGCCGCAGCAGAAGATAACCTTCAGACCGTTTGCAAGTGCCAACTGCACCTTCTCCTTCAGAATTTCGGCTGTTTCGCCATAATACTGGCGGCGTTCAGAGTGGCCGAGGATTACGTATTCAGCACCAGTGCTCTTTACCATAGCTGCCGAAACTTCACCTGTGTAGGCACCTTTCTCCTTGTCGGCACAGTTTTCAGCACCGAGACCCACCAATTCCTTATCCAATACGTTGGCCACGCTTGCCAAGTGGATGAATGGGGTGCAGATTACAACGTCGCAATTTGGCTTGTCGGCCTTCAAAGCGTCGTTGATTTCAGTTGCCAGAGCAATACCTTCTTGCAGGGTTTCGTTCATTTTCCAGTTACCTGCTACAATTTTCTTTCTCATTTGTCTTTTACGTTTTAAGAGTTGATATAATTTGTTCGACTGTTCTTTCTTCACGAGCCATTGTTCTTTTTCCTTCAGCCATTGCTCGCGCTTCTTTACCCATTGCGTCCACGCCCAGATTCGGTCGGCCACAATGAGGAGAATCAGTGGGAGAATGTAGCACAATACGATGGCGAAGATTTTCGACCACGTGCTGTCCTCTGGTTCGTGCCCGATGGACAATAAGTTCAAAGGTGCATTCAGTTCCTCAGCCGTAGGCAGGTCGTTGTGGCTCCACTTGTTGATGATTGTGCCCTGATAGAGCAGCAGCAGTCCCGGATTGCTGCGGATAACCGTCTTCAGTGTGGTTCCGTCCGTAGTATAGATGGGATATTCCGCGCCGGTAACGTCTCTCCAGTGCTTCACGCCGTAATCCGTACTGGCCGACAGACCGTAGAAATCGTAGCCGTGTTCCTTTGCATATTCATAGATATAGTCTATCTCTCCGAAATTTCCGTCTTCTGCCACTTCAAAGAATGGTGAGATAAGAAGGAACGTATAGTTCTTCTTCGTGAGAATAGCCTCTGTCAGATCCTCTCCCGTTTCCTCGTTCGTGATGGAAAAGTCGTGGATTGGCGGCTCATATCCCTGTTCTACAATCTCCTGTTTTGAGTCTATAAACACCCAAGTGCTGTCGTCGTAGGGAAAATTCTTCTCGTCAAATTCTTTCTGAACGCCGTCTTTCACGCAGATAAACGTGTTCTTGTAGACCGTAGGCTTCGCATCCTTCGGAATTTCCATTCCCTTCTTGATGTTCTGACCGATGAAATAAGGTCGGAAATCGAAGATGGGCAGGTGGTAAAGACTCAATACGGATGCAACTACGATAAAGACAATCGTGAAGTAGGTGGCAATCCACTGGTTGGTCTTTGAAATGAACCGCACCTGATAGAGCGGCCATTTCATAACGACGATTGACGCTGTCAGGAGAACGACGTTCTTTCCGAAGGTCATAGAATTAGACAGCCGAATGGCATCGCCGAAGCAGCCGCAGTCCTGAATAGGATTGCCGATGGTCAGCCAAAGTGTTACAGCCGTCATACAGACCATAAAGAACACCGTCAGCTTGCTTACCAGTCTTCTCTGTATTGCCAGCAGAATCAGCACGCCGAGCGTAAACTCGATGGCTGAAAGGCCGATGGAAGTAATGAGCTGAATCCACTCCGGCACCTTTCCGGCAAGGTTCAGGGCTTCAAGATAGTCGCCTATCTTGTATTGCGTTCCCAAAGGGTCGATGCTTTTGACAAAGCCCGAGAAGATAAACGTGATGGCGAGCAATGTCCGGCACAGATTGACCAGAAAAGATTTAAACTTGTTCATTTAACTTTATTGCTCCGAAAACTGCATAGTTGATGATGTCCATATAGTTGGAATCGATGCCCTCACTTACTAAAGTATTGCCGTTGAGGTTTTCAATCTCCTTCACGCGCTCAATTTTTGTAAGGATAAAATCCGTGTAACTGCTCACGCGCATATCTCTCCACGCCTCTCCGTAGTCGTGGTTCTTCTTCAGCATCAGCTCGTAGGCCGACTTTGCGTGCAGGTCGTAGAGTGCCAATGCCTCGTCGGGAGTGATGTCCACGCTGTCTACAAACGATTTCTCCAACTGAATCAGCCCGATGACGCCATAGTTTATCAGCGCGATGAATTCCGGACGTATGCCTTCTCCGACACGATTCTCGCCCGTGATTTCCAACGAACGGATGCGCTTTGCCTTGATGAAAAGCTGATCCGTGAGCGAAGACGGGCGCAATATGCGCCACGAAGCACCATAGTCGTGAAGTTTCTTGGCAAAAAGCGACCTGCACTCTGCCATAGCATCTTGGAATTGCTGTTCTGTTCTGGAAATCTGTTGTGCCATTAGATACCTGTTTTTGAATGCAAAAATACAGAAAATCTCTGAACTGGCAAAACATTCTTCCGAATATAATACCCCATTTTGAGATTACGTCTGCAAGTTAATGCGGAAAATGTTCGGGTTCGAGATTGGCAAATAAATGCACAAGTGAACTGTTTTACCGGCAAATCTGTTTAAAGCCCTATTGTTTCAGTCCTGCTCGTCTGTCATATTTCCTGTGCATAGAGCGATAATATACTTACCTAAAGTTCGCAATAAGTCTGATTAAAAAGCAGTATGATTGTTCTGAAAATAATTAATCTTCTTTTGGTTTAATCTCTCACAGAGATTTCTGGTTTGTCTTATCCTGAACTGGCATAGAAAATGATTGGAAATACAGATAAATTCCCTTACCTCCTTGTTCCCTCGTCGTCTCGTCCCCTTGTTTCCTCTTTTCTCTGATTTCGGACTTTATCCCGAAATCAGAGAAAAGAATCGGAAATATATTGACAAACGTCTTTGAAATACGTCGATTTTTCGCACAGAAGATTTTTATTTTTCAAATATGCGATTTTTCGAGTAGTTTCGTAATATTTTGGTTTATAGAGAGTTGTGCGCAAGCTGCCAAAAAGTGTGCTGAAATTTATAGGGGAAAATGGGAGAATAGGATAGAAAAATTCCGATAATGACCTGTAAAGCAGTTGTATTCTTCACTATATTGCTTTCCATTCTTGCGAAGAATGCGATGCCATCATCGCAAAAGCGCAATGCCATTTTGCGAAGAATGAAAATCAAGGATTGTGAAAACGTGTTTCTTGCGTCCGAAAATGCAAGAGCATTTTCTGGTTTGCGATTTTTCAAATGTTAAATTTTGATGAATAAACTTTACAAAAAGGTTTGTTTATTGCACCTTGGATATTTGCTGAACTATCCTTTTTTGAAAAGAAATTCTATTTATGAACTGCTTTCTTTGACTTCATTTAAATCAATACTGAACTCGAGTGTTAGGGCAAAATATTGTAAAAAGCAAATGGCATTCAGCTAAAATACGGTGGAAAATGATTAACTTTGTACGTTCAAAACAGAAATTTTAATGCGAGAACTTTCAAATGCCGAACTGGCAAAGCTTTTAGACAAGGATATTTTTCATCAGATTTCAACTGCTGCCGATAAGCTCAACTTGGAGTGCTACGTGGTAGGTGGGTATGTTCGCGACCTCTTTCTCGAACGGCCTTCCAACGATATTGACGTGGTTGTGGTGGGTAGTGGCATCCGTGTGGCGAACGAACTGAAGAATATGCTCGGCAAGAAGGCGCATATATCCGTTTTCCATAATTTCGGTACGGCTCAAGTGAAATACAAAGGAATGGAAATTGAGTTTGTTGGTGCGAGAAAGGAAAGTTACAGCCGCGACAGCCGGAAACCGATAGTTGAAGACGGCACTTTGGAAGACGACCAGAACAGACGCGATTTCACTATCAATGCACTGGCAGTTTGTCTGAATGGAGAGAGATTTGGCGAACTGGTAGACCCGTTCGGTGGGGTGGACGATTTGTGGGACGGCATCATCAGCACGCCGTTGGATCCGGATATCACTTTCTCTGACGATCCGTTGCGTATGATGCGATGTGTCCGCTTTGCCACCCAGTTGAACTTTTTCATAGAAGATGAGACCTTCGATGCGCTTGGTCGCAATGCAGAGCGCATAAAGATTATAAGTGGAGAGCGAATAGCCGATGAACTGAACAAGATTATGGCTACACGCACGCCAAGCAAGGGTTTTGTTGATTTGTATCGTTGTGGACTTCTTGAGCTTATTCTGCCCGAAATGATAGCCCTCGACATTGTTGAAACCCGAAACGGAAAGGCGCATAAAAATAATTTCTACCATACTTTGGAGGTTTTGGACAATGCCGCACGTGCAACGGACAACCTGTGGCTTCGCTGGTCGGCACTTTTCCACGACATCGGCAAGCCCAAGAGTAAGCGTTGGGAGCCATCGGTAGGTTGGACTTTCCACAATCATAACATCATCGGTGCGAAGATGATTCCTACAATCTTCAAGCGTTTGAAACTTCCTATGGATGCGAAGATGAAATACGTGCGCAAGATGGTGGACCTGCACATGCGTCCGATAGCCATTGCCGACGATGAAGTGACGGATTCTGCCGTTAGAAGATTGATGAACGATGCCGGAGACGACATCGACGACCTGATGACGCTTTGCGAAGCCGACATCACAAGCAAGAATGCCGTGCGAAAGCAGCGATTTCTTGATAACTTCAAGATTGTGCGCGAAAAGCTCGAAGACTTGAAAGAACGCGACTATAAACGGTTGCTTCAGCCCTGTATTGACGGCGATGAGATTATGCAGATGTTCAATCTCAAGCCCAGTCGTGAAGTGGGTGCGCTGAAGCAGACGTTGAAAGAGGCTGTTCTGGACAATCGTGTTCCCAACGAACGCGAACCTTTGATGGCACTTCTCAAGGAGAAAGCCGCCGAGATGGGGTTGATGTAACTCAATTTTGTAATCCTATTGACTGTAATTATTGTTAAATGTGGTTGTCGTTTGCAGCTGCATATAAATAATATTGTGTAAATTTGCAGCGTGAAAACTTAGTAATATATTTTTAGTTTTCTGTATCTTGGTCTTAGTGAAGGCCGCTGAAAGATATTGTCAGGAGTATTAAAAGGTATGAATTATCCAAACAACAAAGAATATTATATAAAAGGTATGAAAAAAAGCAAGTTTTTACTGTCTGCTGCGCTTGCAGTAGTGGTATCTGTACTTACAAGTTGTGCCGGTGGTGATAGAAATTTGCCCACCAGCGACAAGTATCCTGTAATTAAGATTGGTGCAGCCAATGCACAGATGAAGACAACTTATCCTGCTACCATCAAGGGTATTCAGGACGTGGAGGTGCGTCCGAAGGTCAGTGGTTTTATCACTAAGTTATATGTCCAGGAAGGACAGGCTGTTCGTGAAGGACAAGTGCTCTTCGTTGTAGACAATGCCACCTATCAGGCTGCCGTTCGTCAGGCAGAAGCAGCCGTAAATTCGGCACAGAGTGGTGTGAATCAGGCTCGTGCAGGTGTTGCTCAGGCTTCAGCAGCACTGAATTCGGCCAATGCGCAGGCTGCAACGGCGCAATTGACCTACAATAACAGCAAGAATCTGTATGCCAACAAGGTAATCGGCGACTATGAACTTCAGACAGCCAAGAATGCTTATGAGACAACTCAGGCGGCAGTGAACCAAGCACGCAGTGGTGTAACGTCTGCTCAGGCGGCGGTTAAGCAGGCAGAGGCAGGCGTGCGTCAGGCTCAGGCTGGTCTTGCAAGTGCAAAAGAGAATCTTAGTTTCTGCTATGTGAAGAGTCCTGCAAGTGGCTTTATCGGCAGTCTTCCTTATAAAGAAGGTGCATTGGTGAGTCCGTCGTCGGTTCAGCCGGTTACTACCGTGAGCAACGTTTCTACGATGGAGGTTTACTTCTCTATGACGGAGGCAGACATTCTTGCCCTGACGCGTACAAATAGTGGTTTGAACAACGCTATCAACTCATTCCCTGCCGTAAGTCTTCAGTTGGCTGACGGCTCTACTTACAATCACGAGGGTACGATTGTAAAGACCAGTGGCATTATCGACCCTGCTACGGGTACTGTGAGTGTTATCGCCCGCTTCGCAAATCCTGAACACTTGTTGAAGAGTGGTGGTAGTGGTAAGGTTCTCATTGCAAAGAACAACAACAACGCTTTGCTGATTCCACAGGATGCAACCGTCCAAATTCAGGATAAGTTCTTTGTTTACAAGGTAGATGCAGAAAATAAGGTTCATTATACCGAAATCAAGGTGGATGCGCAGAACGACGGCAAGAACTATATCGTAACAGAAGGATTGAAACTTGGCGATAAGATTGTCTCCAAGGGACTGACGACACTTCAGGACGGTATGAAGATTACTGCATTGTCTCCTGAAGAATACGAAGCTGAACTGAAGAAAGCAGAAAGTCTCGGCGAGAAGCAGAAAACAGCAGCAGGCTTTATGGAAGCTATGACGGGCGACAAGGCCAAGAAGGAAGATGCTGAGAAGGAAGACAAGTAAAGACGTTTTAAAACACAAGATATATGACATTTACTAATTTTATAAAGCGTCCGGTGCTCTCAACCGTGGTCTCAATCTTCTTCGTGCTCTTAGGTACGATTGGATTGGTATCATTGCCTGTTGAGCAGTATCCTGATATTGCGCCGCCTACCATCTCCGTAATGACTACATATCAGGGTGCCAATGCTCAGACTGTATTGAACTCTGTGGTAACTCCATTGGAGGAAAGCATCAATGGTGTAGAGAATATGACCTACATCCAGTCTTCTGCCACAAACAGTGGTATGGCGCAGATTACTGTTTATTTCAAGCAGGGAACGGATCCGGATATGGCTGCGGTCAATGTTCAGAACCGTGTGTCGCAGGCTCAGGCCTTGCTTCCGGCCGAAGTAACACGTGTGGGTGTAACGGTATCGAAGCGTCAGTCTTCCAATGTTATAATGTATAACCTTACAACGGACGACGGAAGATATGACGATGAGTTCCTGACGAACTACAATGCCATTAATGTGGTGCCGCTGCTGAAGCGTATCAATGGTGTGGGCGATGTTCAGACGCCGGGTATGAAGACCTACTCTATGCGTATCTGGCTGAAGCCTGACAGGATGATGCAGTATGGACTTGTTCCGTCTGACATTTCTGCTGCTTTGGCTGAACAGAACATAGAGGCTGCTCCGGGTTCATTCGGCGAACAGAGTGATATGAAGTATGAATATACTATGCGCTACAAGGGGCGTTTGCAGACTAAGGAAGAGTATGGCAATATCATTATTTCGAGCAATACCAATGGTCAGACACTCCATTTGAAGGATGTTGCCGACATTGAATTGGGTGGATTGATGTATTCTGTGGCAATGAAGAGCAATAATCAGCCTGCCGTTGTGGGTATGGTTCAGCAGATTGCCGGTTCAAACGCTACTCAGATTGCAAGCGATGTGAAGAAGGCATTGGAAGGTGTGAGGAAGAATATGCCTCCCGGTATGAAGATTCAGATTACTCAGGACGTAACGGAGTTCCTCTTTGCATCTATTGAGGAAGTTATCTTTACGCTTGTCTTGACTTTGGCATTGGTGTTCTTGGTGGTATATATATTCTTGCAGGATGTCCGTTCCACTTTGATTCCGATGATTGCCGTGCCTGTTGCATTGATTGGTACGTTCTTCTTCCTTTGGATGTTCGGTTTTTCTATCAACCTGCTCACGCTGTCTGCGCTGCTGTTGGCTATTGCCATCGTGGTCGATGATGCCATTGTGGTGGTTGAGGCAGTACACGCCAAGCTCGATTTGGGCTACAAGAGTGCGATGACAGCGTCTATTGATGCGATGAACGAAATCTCTGGAGCCATCATTTCCATTACGTTGGTAATGGCATCTGTGTTCGTTCCTGTGTCGTTTATGAGTGGAACATCGGGTACTTTTTATAGAGAGTTTGGTGTAACGATGGCTATTTCCATTGTTATTTCAGCCTTGAATGCATTGACCTTGTCGCCTGCTCTTTGTGCCATCTTGCTGAAGCCGCACGCCGACGACCACGAAAACAGAAAGAAGTCTTTCGTAGATCGTTTCCACGATGCCTTTAATACACAGTTCGATAAACTGAACGAGAAGTATAAGAAAGGTGTGGAAAAGGTTATCAATCATCGTCTGATAACTGGTCTTTCGGTAGTTATTGGTATCGTTGCATTGGTAATCACAATGTCTACAACCAAGACAGGTCTTGTTCCTGACGAAGACACGGGTGTTCTTTTTGCAGCCGTAACCTTGCCGCCGGGTACTTCACAGGCTGAGTCTATGAATATGACGAACCATATTGACAAGATGCTTGCCAGCAACCCATACATTGAAACACGTGTGCAGTTGGTAGGTTACAACTTCATTGCCGGTCAGGGATCAAATCAGGCTACGTTTATTATGAAGCTGAAGCCGTTCGAGGAACGCAAATATGGTTTCTTTGACCGTGTCAAAGCCGTTTTCAGCGGTGCTGGTATCGCAGGTTTGTTCATTGACCCTACATCTTCTAATATGGTGTTGGGTATGATTTACAAGCAGACGGCAAGTTTGAAAGGTGCTCAGGTTATTGCCTTTGCTCCTCCGATGGTGCCCGGTTTTGCTATGGCAAACGGTCTTACGTTCACTATGCAGGACCAGACGGGTGGCGATTTGAATAAATTCTATCAGATTACTCAGGACTATTTGAAAGCATTGAATGAGCGTCCGGAAATCGCAACGGCGATGACTTCGTACAATCCTAACTATCCACAGTATCTCGTTGATGTTGATGTGGCTAAGACAAAGCAGGCTGGTACATCGCCGGCTGCCGTACTTTCCGTGCTCCAAGGATATTATGGAGGATTGTATGCCTCTAACTTCAATGCCTACGGAAAGCTCTATCGTGTAATGATTCAGGGTTCGGTTGAAAGCCGTATGACCGAAAGCAGCTTGAATAGTATCTATGTTCGTACTGCCGGAGGTATGGCACCGGTAAGCGAGTTCTGCACTTTGAAGCGCGTTTATGGTCCCGCTTCGGTTGAACGATTCAATCTCTTTACCTCCATCAATGTGAATGCGAGTCCGGCTGATGGTTATTCATCCGGCGATGCCATCAAGGCAGTGGAGGAAGTGGCTGCACAGAAGTTGCCGCAGGGCTACTCTTACGAGTTCTCCGGTTTGACACGTTCAGAACAAGAGTCTTCAAATTCAACGGGTATCATCTTCGCACTCTGTCTTGTGTTCGTTTATTTGATTCTGAGTGCGCAGTATGAAAGTTACATCTTGCCGTTGGCAGTAGTGCTTTCTATTCCATTCGGTTTGGCTGGAGCTTTCATTTTCACGCAGCTCTTCGGACATAACAACGACATCTATATGCAGATTTCGCTTATTATGCTCATCGGTCTGTTGGCAAAGAACGCCATCCTGATTGTGGAGTTCGCACTTGAACGTCGCCGTACAGGTATGGCCATCAAGTATGCAGCCATTCTTGGTGCCGGAGCGCGTCTTCGTCCTATCCTTATGACCTCACTTGCGATGATCGTTGGTCTGTTGCCGTTGATGTTTGCAAGTGGTGTAGGCCGTAACGGTAACCAAACATTGGGTGCTGCCGCAGTAGGTGGTATGTTGATTGGTACATTCATTCAGGTGCTCGTTGTGCCGGCTTTGTTTGCCATCTTCCAGTATCTTCAGGAAAAGTTGAGTCCGATTGAATTTGAAGACGAGGACAACAAGGAGGTTGCTAAAGAAATCGAGCCGTATGTTTCAGGCCCTGCTGACACGTACAGAATCGAGGAATAAGCGTTATTGAAATTATATCAGAAATAATGAAGAAGTTAAATATAATCATCTTAGGTTTTGCAGTACTGTCATTGACAGGCTGCAAGAGCCTTTACGGCACCTATGAACGCCCCGATGTTGTGTCGGAAGGAATTGTTCGCGACCCTGTCAATGACCAAGCTACGCTCGAAGGTGCTAATGATTTCGGTAACTTGCCTTGGCGCAGCGTCTTTACCGACCCTCATTTGCAGGCAATTATCGAGAAGGCATTGGAAAACAATCCGGATTTGCTCAATGCGGCACTCAACATTGATATTGCAGAACAACAGTTGAAGTCTGCGAAATTGTCGTTTCTTCCATCAGTAGTATTTGCTCCACAGGGAACGATTACCCATTTTGGTTCGCATACTGAAGCTACAAAATCCTATGTGTTGCCAATCGCTGCCAGTTGGGATATAGACCTTTTCGGCAAGTTGCGCAATCAGAAGAAGGCTGCACAGATGGCAATGCTCCAGATGCAAGACTACAAGGTAGCTGTTCAGACAGGCCTTATCTGCAATATTGCAAACCTCTACTACACATTGCTGATGCTCGACCGTCAGAACGAAATCGTTACCAATATGGCCGGACTCACCAAGAATACGTGGGATATGATGCAGTTGCAGATGGAATTCGGGCGTGCCCGTGCCACGAGTGTTCAGAGTGCACAGGCTGCTTACTATGGAGTTCAGACGCAAGCAACAGACATCAAACGCCAGATTCGTGAAGTGGAAAACTCATTGAGTCTTCTGATGGGCGAACCTGCCCACACGATTGCACGAGGAACATTGGCCAATCAGAGTCTTCCAACCAACTTCTCCGGTGGAGTGGGAGTGGAACTGTTGAGCAATCGTGCTGATGTTCACGCAAAGGAAATGGCACTCGCACAGTGTTTCTACAACGTTAAGACGGCGCGTGCCCAGTTCTATCCGTCTCTCAACATTTCTCCAACAGGTGGCTGGAGCAACGGCAACGGTCTGGTAAACCCTGCGAAACTCTTGTTGAGCGCAGTAGCCAGCCTTACGCAGCCTCTCTTTATGCAAGGAAAACTGAAGGCTGGACTCCGTGTTGCGGAGGATCAGTACAAGCAAGCCTACAATACTTGGCAGAACAGTGTGCTTACTGCCGGTTCGGAGGTGAGCAATGCTTTGGTGGCTTACAATGCGGCTGAGGAAAAAAGCAAGCTCTATGATCAGCAGATTGAAGTCTTGAAGACCAATGTTGAGCATACACAGATGCTTTATCGTCAGAGCTCCAGTTCCTATCTTGAAGTGATTACAGCGCAGCAGAGTCTGCTGAATGCTGAAATATCTCAGGTGCAGGATCAGTTCTCCAAGCTCCAGGCCATCGTAAACCTTTACTATGCATTGGGTGGAGGCTCCAAGTAATTAAAACAAGTGTAAACTACCAACGTTATCCCCGGTCAGCAAGTTGGGCTACTTTCCTGAAAAAGAAAGTACGGGGTGAAGCAATATGAGTAGTGAAATCAGTCCAAGAGCCGAGATTTCTCCAAAGGCAAAGATTGGAAACGGCTGCAAGATATTTCCATTCGTTTACATTGAGGACGATGTTGTCATTGGCGACAACTGTATCATCTTCCCGTTCGTAAGTATCTTGAACGGAACTCGTATGGGAAATGGCAACAAGATTCATCAAGGTGCTGTAATCGGCGCACTGCCACAGGACTTCAGTTTTGTGGGAGAAAAAAGCGAATGTATTCTCGGCGACAACAATGTCATCCGTGAAAACGTCGTTATCAATCGTGCAACTCACAGAGGTTGTCAGACCGTTCTCGGTTCAAACAATTTCCTGATGGAAGGCGCACACATAAGCCACGATACAAAAATCGGCAATAATTGCGTGTTCGGCTATGGTGTGAAAATATCCGGCGACTGCGAGATTGCCGACCACGTAATCTATTCTTCAAGTGTTATTCAGAAGGCAAAAACCCGCGTTGGTGTTGGTGCTACGATTCAGGCAAGCACCACATTCGGCCGAGATGTGCCTCCTTACATCATTGTCGGTGGTACACCGGTAGGCTATGGAGGCGTAAACTCAACTATGTGCAGCGCAATGGGCATAGACGATAAAGTGAAAAAGCACATAGCCAACGCATACCGCTTGATATTCCACGGTCAGACGTCGGTGTTCGATGCTTGCATTCAGGTAGACCAACAGGTGCCTGATTCGGAAGAGATTCGCAATATCGTGAATTTCATACGTGAAACAGAAAAAGGAATCATCAGTAAATTATAAAATTCATACCTGTAAATTTGTGATGATAGTAAGGACTGGCCGTGAGGTCAGTCCTTATTTTTTTATTTGTGTGATGAAAAGATGTCAGGAGACAAGTGAATAAGTGGACAAGGAAACAAGGAGACAAGAGAACAAGGTGGCAAGTGAATAAGTGGACAAGGAGACAAGTGAACAAGTTTACGAGTAAGTTTCTTTTATAAACTTAAAAAGTCAGATGAAAGTAAGTGTACTGTCGTCTGAAAATGAAGAAAATCGCTTGCCAACTGTCTGACTTGTATCCTTGTCTATTCATCCGAGAATCCGAATTATCATAGCCAATCCTTTCCTTTCTTCGTTCTTTTTCATTATATTTGCATATCAATATATACAAAAACAACAAGACTATGGAATTAAAAGGACATTATTTAGCTGATGCAAACCGCTATCAGAGGAGTAAGGATATATTTCAGAGATGTGGAAAGAGTGGGGTGCTGCTGCCCAAACTGTCGCTCGGTTTCTGGCACAATTTCGGAAGCGTAGACCCATACGAGCGCAGCCGTGCCATCACACACTATGCTTTCGACAACGGCGTAACGCACTTCGATTTGGCAAACAACTACGGATCGGTCTATGGCTCGGCAGAGGAAACTTTCGGACGCCTGATGGATGATGATTTCGCACCTTATCGCGACGAGCTGTTTATCTCCACCAAGGCCGGATATGATATGTGGGAAGGGCCATACGGCGAGTGGGGTTCGCGCAAGTATCTGTTTGCCAGCCTCAACCAGAGCCTCAAGCGAATGCACTTGGACTATGTAGACCTGTTCTACAGCCATCGTTTCGACCCCAACACGCCTGTTGAGGAAACTTGTCAGGCTATGGTAGACATCGTTCGGCAAGGCAAGGCACTTTATCTCGGTATCAGCAACTGGCCATTAGAACCTTTAAAGCAGGCCTTTGAATATCTGAAAGCCCACGATGCACCACTCCTTATCTATCAGGGAAAACTGAGTATGATAAACCGTACACCAATTGATGAAGGCATTCTGAACTTCTGTGCCGATAATGGAATTGGTTTTATCGCCTTTTCTCCACTCGGGCAAGGTCTATTAACCGACCGTTATAAGAACGGAATACCCGAAGACAGTCGTATGGCAAAGGGTAAATTCCTCCGAAAGGAAATGCTGACAGACGAACTTTCCGCTCGACTCAAGCAATGGGGAGCGGAAGCTGAGGTGGCAAACCGTTCTTTGGCAGAGCACGCTCTTCGCTGGGTTCTGGAGCAGCGTGGGATTACTTCCGTGCTTGTTGGCGCAAGCAGCGTGGAGCAACTCGCCACCAACCTGAAATGTATGTTTTAAAAGAAGATTCTGTTTCAAAAGAACACTTGAGTTCGGGATAAGTCCCGAACTCGGGAAAACAGACACACGCAGCCGGATGCCAACCTCAAAGAATCCTTTATTACAAAAGCAAAAGCGCAGGACTGCCGTCCTACGCTTTGTTATTCTCAGTAAGGCTGAACCTTACCTTATGCTTGATTTTGTGGGTTTCGCCTCACGGCGTTCCCCATTCAATCTTGCATCTTTTTGTTATCCTTACTTGAATCAATCTTAATAACCTTACAACTAATCCTTTGTTCCTGAACAATCTCTTTTGTTCTACCTTAAAATTAAAATAACTAAAAACCTAAATCTATTACTATTAACCTAAACAATCTATTAACCTTTTGTCTTTTGACAATGCAAAGGTAGAAATGTTTTGGCGACTAACAATATTTCTGCAAGTTTTTCTATGCAAAAGTGTCTTTTTCTTGATGTAAATCAAACGCCTGTGTGCGAGCACATCAGGCGGTTATGCTTTAATTGACTTTGGTCAGTCGGCAGTCCTTTCTGTTAATCGACTTTTTCTCCCGACCCGTTCATCGTTTTCTGAATCTTGATTTCCTGTGTTCGGACCATAAACCATCCCACCGTCTTCAGCGTGGCAATGCCCATAAACAGAGAGATAGCCGTAAGCGTAACGAACCTGCTGTTCTCATTGAGCAGCGTAAAAAGCGGCAGATTGATGTTGAACGTGAACAACGGCACGTTTGTGGGCATAGTGAGAATGAGGAAGAATCCAATACATCCGAACACCAGACCGACAACGAATGCCACCAGTACGGCCATCCGATACCTCTGGATGCGTGCCTCGCTATACTTTCTGACCAGTTCTATGTCGTCCAGTCGCTTGTTCAGCGCAGCCATATATGCTTCGTTGCTCCCCAAGTCGGGCTTGTAGTCAGCAAAAAGCTCGTCCAAAGAAAAATCCTGTTCTTTCATCTGATAATCTGTTTTAAATGTTCGCGTCCGCGCGATAGCTGCTTCTTCACGGCATCCTCCGAGTTTTCCACAATTTGCGCAATCTCCTTGATGGAGTATCCCTTGAGATGGAATAGAAGAATAGCCGTTCGCTCCTTTTCGGGCAGTTTGTTCAGTGCCGCATATAGCTCCTGATACTTGTAGGAATCATCGGCGGCATTCGGCGCAACTGCATTCACAGCCTCGTTGAGTTGCGATAGCTTCCTCGATTTCTTCCTCGAATCCAGAAAAGTGTTGTAGGCAATCCGGTAGAGCCACGCCGTGAACTTCTGCTGCTCATCGTAATTCTCTGCGGCGAGATAGGCCTTTACCAGTGCTTCCTGTGCAATATCTTCGGCATCGGGTCTGTTTCCGCAGCACAAGGCAAGCAGAAACCTGCGTAGAGACTCCTGCTCGCTTGATACAAGTTCTATGAATCGCTTTCTGTTCACGATAGCAATGTTATCCTTCAACAATCTCCTGCTCCTTGTTCAACAGGAGCTTCTTACCAGTATAATAACTACACAAACTTGCTATTCCGTAGGCAAGAGCGAAAATCCCTGCTGTTCCTAATATCATCGTGCTGTCGTTCATTCCTTCAAATTCAAAATAGTGCAGCACGGCTATTGCGATTGCACCGATACCGACGGTGGTGGAAGCGCAGCCGTTGAAGAGTTTTCCGATAACCTTTTCCTCAGTAGACTTTGCTGAACCGAGTAGCTTGAGGAATTTTTCTATGTCTGCTTCGGCATCTTTTTCCAAAGCCTTCATAATGAGATTAGTTCTTTCCTTAGTTTCGTTAGTCTTGTGCTTGAACACAATCCATACTATCCATACCGGCATAACCACGCATATACTGATAGCCATTAAAAGTTGATCGATGTTGTGCATAATTTTTATTTTTTATTAGTTTAACTTCATTTCTGAACCAGTTCACTTATATAACGAATCTGAGATGCAAAAAGTGACATCGCAATCTCACTTTTTCAGAAAATGTGATAGAATTGTATGAAAATACATTTTCATACTTTTCTTAACGTTTATAACTGTTTGGTAATCAGTAGTTTTGTTGCTTTGTTGCAATCTTGCGAAAAATGCACTGCAATCTTCGCAAAAACGCATTGCAATCTTGCGAAGAATGGATTGCAATCTTCGCACGTTTATAAAATGTATATCTTTATCTGCTGGCATTGCTATTATTTTGATGGAGCAATTCTGTTAGTTTGACATTTGGTATAGTTTGAAATTTAGCATCCATAAAATCTTGATATAAATCAATAGGATACTTATTCTTGTAAAGTTTTAGCTATATTTTTTTCTGAAAATTTCGAGAAACACTATATTTGCAATTATATATAATAATGTGTGTATAATTCTGATATGAATTTTTAGACTGAAGAAATCAGAAGCAAAGCACATTGAAATAAATAGACTGATAGGATAAACAGAGTCACTTATTAGATAATTAAACTTGGAGAAAATGGAAAAGAAACCGTATGAAGCACCAGTTTTGGTGGTAGCTATGTGCCAGTTGTATAGCCTTTTAGCATCTGCTTCTCAGCAGACATCAAGCGTTACCAGAACAAATGTAAAGCCTACGACGAAGAAATTTTTAGGTATAACAGAGAGAGGAATAACAGATTTCTCGGCAGAGAAGTGGGTGGACTGATAAAAATCTATTGTTATCTGCATTATGTTTGCTGCCTTGTCAATTATTATCTTGTAGTCCCTTGTCTGCATCCTCGCTTCTTGCCCTCTTGAATAAATAAAACCTAAAAAATAGAATACGTCTTTAAGATTTCAGCAAATATTATGTATCTTTGCAGAATACCGTATTTGAATTTACAGATACAAATATGTAAAAACAGATTGTGCAAAGATGAAGTATGCAATAATTGCTGCCGGCGAGGGTTCGAGACTGATGCAGGAAGGAGTGAAAGCTCCGAAACCTTTGGTTGCTGTCAATGGGGAAAGGCTCATTGACAGGCTCATCAGGATATTTGTGCAGAACGACGCAAGCGAGATTATCGTTATCTGCAACGGGCAGATGACGGACGTGCATTGCCATCTTGAAGCATTGAAGCGTGAAGGACTGAACGGAAAGCAGATTCCATTGCGCTATATCGTGAAATCAACCCCGAGTTCGATGCACAGTTTCTACGAATTGAGCAGATATATAGGCGAAGAACCGTTCGTACTAACTACCGTTGATACTATTTTTCGTGAAGAAGAATTTACGGAATACGTGAAAGCATTTCGGGAAAATGCCGAGACTGACGCCTTTATGGGGGTTACAGATTATATCGACGACGAAAAACCATTGTATGTTGGGGTGGAAGACAGCCTGAACATCAGTGGTTTTTTTGATACGAATGAGTCTGGTTGTCAGTACATTTCCGGAGGAATCTATGGCTTGCGTGCAGAAACAATCCGAACGCTGAACGACTGTATCGAGCGAGGCGAAAGCCGTATGCGCAACTTTCAGCGTGCATTGCTAGCCGATGGTTGGCAAGTAAAGGCATATCCTTTCTCTAAAATACTGGATATCGACCACGCTGAGGACATTGAGAAGGCGGAAACATTTGTCAAGGAGAAATAATCGGACCTATGAAAGTAATCGGCATTCAACGCGCTTCCTGTTTTTCTCCAAACTCTGTGGAGAAGGATAGGGAGATATTGGATGCGGTGGTGGGAAGATTTGGTGGAACGATCGTGTCCGAATCTGACTTGAGAAGTGAGGATCTGAACGCTGCCGACATCATTTTCAATATGGGCAGACTGCCTGAAACGGTGGCTCTGCTGAAGAGGAAAGAATTTGAAGGCACGCTGATATTAAATTCCGGAACAGGAGTTGAACGATGCAGGCGCAGCAATTTGGTCAGGTTGATGAGGGAAAATCATATCCCTCAACCTCCGTTGTTTGGAACAGACGGCTATTGGATAAAGCGTGGCGATGCATCGGCACAGAAAAAAGAAGATGTGCGCTACTGCAAGAGCGACGAAGAACTTGCGATGGCAAGAATGGATTTCGCTGAACGTGGAATAAAAGACATTGTGGTACAGGCTCATATAAAGGGCGACCTTGTGAAATTCTATGGCGTTGAAGGCACAGGATTCTTTCGGACGCTTTATCCCGGTGATGACGGCGAGTCGAAATTCGGCGACGAAGCCATCAATGGTAAGCCCCATCGCATTTTCTATGAGAAGCAGAACTTGCAGGCCAGTTCTGAATTGTTGGCTCGAATGGCCGAAACGCCGATTTATGGTGGCGATGCCATCATCAATTCGGAAGGCGACTTCTTCATTATCGATTTCAATGATTGGCCGAGTTTCTCACGCTGTAAGGAGGAAGCAGCCGAGGCAATCATATTTAAAGTGAGAATGCTGCAATAAAATAGCATAATTCACGATATATTTATATAAGCTAACAATAAAATAAAGAAAGGAAGGATAGAGAAGAGACGGAATTGAAATGGTAAATGTCCGCTCGAATATGGCGATTTTTTCAGATAATGTCCATACTCTTAACCTTCTTGTTTCATATACGGATGTTGGAAAATAAAAGTTTTAAAGAATTGCTGCGGGCATCCTTCAAGTCGGAAGATACGGAGGAGTGGCTCGACGTATATTTCACAAGACCGATAGGACTGGCCTTTGCTCTGATGTGGCACAAGTTGGGTGTATCGCCCAACAGCATTACCATATTGTCCATATTCTTGGGAATTGGGGCAGGGTATATGTTTTATTTTCAGGATATTTGGCACAACATAGCAGGTGTACTTCTGTTGATGTTTGCCAATTTCTGCGATTCAACAGACGGACAACTGGCACGTCTTACCAATCAACGCTCTATGAAAGGGCGTTGTCTGGACGGATTTGCAGGGGATGCGTGGTTTGTTGCCATCTATTTGGCCATCATCCTCCGCATTTGGTATCAGCCAATGCCCGGTACCGGCGAGGTTTGGGGCTTTTGGAGCTTGGCACTTGCAGCAGTTGCAGGTATCGTGAGCCACGCACCGCAAAGTTCATTGAGCGATTACTATCGTCAGATACACCTGTATTTTCTTTTGGGAAAAGAAGGCTCAGAGTTGGATTCTTACGAAGCAGAGCACACTATTGTTGAAAGTTTGAAAGGAAAGAAGGGTGTTTTCTGGGACCGAGCGTTCCATTCCAACTATCAGGGATACTGCAAGGGACAGGAAAAACGCACACCTGAATTTCAGAAACTTCACAAAGCCTTGAAGGAGCGATACGGAAGTGTAGAGAGGATTCCACAAGAATGGAAGGAGGAATTTCTGAAAGGAAGCCGTCCGTTGATGCCGTTCACTAACTTCCTTACGTTCAACTCGCGCGCAATACTTATTTATATAACTTGTTTGCTGAATTGTCCTTGGGTGTATTTGTTGGTGGAAATCATTTTCTACAACGTGCTCTATGTGTATATGCACAAGCGACACGAAGATTTGTGCAAGGAAATGTTGGCAAAGTTAAACGAATAATGAGGTATAATCCATAAAACTATGGACATAAAAGGATATATTTTCGACTACGGTGGTACGCTCGATACTGCCGGATGTCATTGGGGGAAAATGATTTGGCACGCTTACGAGCGTCATAATATCCCCGTAACTGAAGATATGTTTCGTGAAGCCTATGTGTATGCCGAACGGACATTGGGCAGAAAGCCTGTTATTCAGCCTGACTACAATTTCCATAAAACCTTGGAAATGAAACTCCGGATAGAGTTCGATTATCTTGTGGAGAAAGGATATATTACAGAAACCGGATTCTCATTGGCAAGTAAACGCAGCGCAGTACTCGAAGACTTGTATGCCGCTGTAAAGGAAACAACAGGTAAGAGCAGGGAAATCCTTCTGAAGCTGAAAGAGAAATATCCTTTAGTGCTTGTCAGCAATTTCTATGGAAACATTTCCGTTGTGCTCGAAGAATTTGGTTTGGATGGCATTTTCGGAAAAATTATTGAGAGCGCAGCCGTAGATGTGCGCAAGCCCGACCCACGAATCTTTCAGATGGGAGTGGATGCTGTCGGACTGAAAGCCGACGAGGTAATGGTAGTTGGCGACAGCTATAAGAAAGATATAGTTCCTGCTCACAGTATCGGCTGCCAAACAGTATGGCTGAAAGGCGAAGGATGGGTAGAGGAAAACTATCCTGATTGCGTTGCCGACAGAATCATTGCAAGCCTAAAGGAACTGTGATTGAAGATGATTAATGGAGGTTGATAATCAATCTTTCGCTCATAGTATTTAAAATCAACAAATAACAATAAACGGTTTAGAATGCCGTTAATTAAAAAATAAAAACAACTGTAAGAATGAAACAGACTATGGTAGCCCCGGCAGTGGGTAAATTAGGTGTTATGGTTGTAGGTTGTGGAGCTGTTGCAACAACATTTATGACTGGTGTGTTGATGGCTCGCAAGGGCTTGGCAAAGCCAATCGGTTCTATGACCCAATACGATAAAATCCGTGTTGGTAAAGGTAATGACAAGAAATACTTGCCTTATGATGAGATTGTGCCATTGGCAAATCTCAACGACATTGTTTTCGGCACTTGGGACGTTTATCCACAAAATGCTTATCAAGCTGCTGTTTACGCAGAAGTATTGAAGGCAAAGGATATAGAGCCTGTTCGCGATGAACTTGAGGCTATCAAGCCTTTGAAAGCGGCGTTCGACAAAAACTATGCTAAGCGTTTGAATGGCGATAATGTGAAGGACTGCAACACTCGTTGGGATATGGTGGTGGAATTACGGAAAGATATCCAAAATTTCAAGAATCAGAACAACCTGAATCGTGTTGTAGTGATTTGGGCTGCTTCGACAGAAATTTATGTTCCGGTTGATGAACGCTATCACAACACGCTTGCTCAACTGGAAGAAGCAATGAAGGCTGACGACCGTGAACACATTGCTCCGTCTATGTGCTATGCTTATGCTGCCTTGAAGGAAGGATGTCCTTTCATTATGGGTGCGCCAAACACTACCGTTGATATCCCGGCTATGTGGGAATTGGCAGAACAAACAAAGATGCCTATTGCGGGGAAGGACTTCAAGACAGGGCAAACGCTTGTCAAATCGGGCTTTGCTCCAATCATCAAGACCCGTATGTTGGGACTTTCAGGTTGGTTCTCTACAAATATTCTTGGCAACCGCGACGGGCTTGTTCTTGACGAGCCGGCAAACTTCCACACAAAGGAAGTAAGCAAACTTTCTACGCTCGAAACTATCTGCAAGGCCGACGACCAGCCGGATCTCTACGGTAACATTTATCACAAAGTACGAATTAATTATTATCCACCTCGCAACGACGACAAGGAAGGCTGGGACAACATCGATATCTTCGGCTGGATGGGCTATCCGATGCAGATAAAAATCAACTTCCTATGCCGCGATTCTATCCTTGCTGCGCCATTGCTGCTCGACCTTGTTTTGTTGAGCGATTTGGCTGCACGTGCCGGCCGTTACGGCATTCAGCGTTTCCTGAGCTTCTATCTCAAGAGTCCGATGCACGATTATACGCAGGGAGAAGAGGCAGTGAACAATCTCTTCGAGCAATACACTATGCTCAAGAATGCTATTCGTGAAATGGGTGGTTACGAAGCAGATGAAGAAATTGACTAAAATATTTGAAAACAGGAAGCCATTAAAGAAGTTTTTAGAAGCAAAGACAAGCCTGTGCAACTGCATAGAGTGCTATCATTCCTTCGAATCAATACGAGGAAAAAGTGTTTGTTCTGTATTCTCTGACTTCTTGACTTCCGATATTACCAACTTAAGAGTAGCGAGAATCTTATCCTCGCTACTCCTGTTCTTTGTGTTCGCACTTGTTGCTGAGGCACAAAATATCCGTTGCTATGTCATAGACTCCCGTACCGGCGACAGCATTTCATACGCAAATGCAGTTTACCGCGATTTGAAAATAGGTGCATCGAGCGATGTATCGGGTCAATTTACCATTGCCCGACACAATGGAAAAACATTGGAAGTAACGGCAGTAGGCTATAAACCACGCAAGATAAAGATTAACGAAAAAACTCCGGACGAACTGGAGATTACGCTCATCAGCGATTCAAGACAACTTGAAGGCGTTGTTGTAAAGGCGAAGCGTCGTCGCAGGTATTCAAGAAAGGATAACCCGGCAGTAGAACTGATGAAAAGGGTCATTGCTGCTAAGAAAGAAACTAATTTGGAAAACCACGATTATTACCAGTATGACAAGTATCAGAAGGTAACGATGGCGATAAACAACCTTACTCCGGAAGAAATAGAGAAAGGTATGTTCAAGAATGCGCCTTGGCTGAAGGATCAAATAGAAGAGTGCCCTTACAATAACAAACTGATACTTCCTTTTTCTGTGGACGAAACGGTAACTCAACACGTTTACAGAAAGAATCCCAAAGACGAGAAAGACATTATAAAAGGACAGACAACGAAGGGTATTTCGCAGTTGATTCAGACAGGTGGCGCACTCAACACAGTTGTAAAGGACATCTTTAAAGACATTGACCTGTATGACGACCAGATAGAATTATTGCAAAAAAGATTCCCTTCGCCTATTGGTTCTACGGCTATTTCATTCTATCATTTCTACATTGACGATACGGTTATGGTAGACAACGACCGATGCATCCGATTGCAGTTTATGCCTGCCAACCAACAAGACTTTGGTTTTCGTGGCGAACTATACGTTTTGAACGACAGTTCCCTGC